>JADDOQ010000091.1 GCA_016782315.1 Nitrososphaeraceae archaeon
ATTAGCATATTTAGGCAGATATGAGCTAACAACATAATCAAAATAATTGTTTTTAAAAGGTAAAACTTCGGCTATCCCATTAATACAAAATAATTCACGTCTCTTTTTTTTTAATACTTTAAGATACCCATAAGTTAAATCTACTCCAAAGATATCATTTCCGTTGTCCTGTAATAATGATGAGAGAATCCCCGTACCACAAGCTAAATCCAAAACTAATCCTTTTGCGGACACCATTTTAAGGATTTTTTTCTTCCAATGATGATCTTGACCAAATGTTGTGAATTTAACTATATTATCATAACTGGAAGCATTAAGTTCATTAAAAAACCCTTTTGCATACAAATATCCAGTCTCCTTCTCCATGGCCATTAGTAATTACACAGTTTAAAATAAAAATTTTTAACCTAATGATATTTTATTTTAAGAAAAACCAACATGTTCAATAATAACTATTGGTGTCAAATACCAAAATCATTTTACTTAATAATAGATAAACCTGTTTTTACGCATAATTAACTATTTTATTTGACATGCATAATATACCTATATACACTAATAGAGAAAGAATAAAAAACATTTAAGACACTTCAGAGGATAAAGATGTATCTGTTTTAGGAAATTTTTCAGGTCAATATTGTTATAATTTTTGTTGTCATGGCATACCCCCATAGGAATCAATATAGATTTTGATATCGAACTTTTTTTTATGTAGTTTTTCTCATCTATAAAATTTAATTGCAAGCATATAGCATATATCAATAGAATGGGACGCTGGGATGATGATAGACGGCCTAGAAGGTACGATGATAGACGGCCTAGAAAAAACAGAAACTTGCCAAAATTAATCAAAAAAATAATTTATCTGGGCTTCATCATAGTAGCTGTGGTGGTATTAGCAGTGTTTATACCCAGAGCTGGGTTAAACATAGAAGTAATTCATCGAACAGGGGACATAGAGACCATAAGTACTAAAATAAGCAACAATAACTTCTATCCCCTTCAGAATGTCACAATCCAATTTGACAATGGGAAAGTACAGGGAATTGGGGATCTTGGCCCTTTTGCCACCATAATGATTTCACCTGAAACTCAAAACATCGATTTTGAAAGGATAACTGTAAAAGCCAATAATGGTCAAATAGAATCAATCAAAAACAGATAGAGGCATTTGATTTATTTTATCTTTAAATTTGCATCTTTTTGTATACCAATATCTATCCCCAGGTAACATAGCATCTTTGTGGTAATATCACACTAAAAGTAATATAAGAATAATTGTAGTCTCTCTAATAGGAATTTCCATTTTATTTTGGACTGACCTCAAGAACAAACAATGAGTACCATGGCAACGACAAAACACATTTTATAATAACATATTTTGTTTACACATTTAGATATCAATATCAATCATAGTTAAGACATGCAATAGATACATCCCCCCAATCACAAAAAAGCGACACCTTTTGCCCTATTTGCATAATAGAAATAAAATAAAAAACATTATGAAAAGGAAAAACATCGGCCATAATAAAAACAGAAAATTAAATGTTTTATAGTATGTAGCATAGTCCATAATTCTGTTTGTATCTTAATAGACTCCACTACAAATAATATCACTTGTTATGTCAAATCGACATTAGTCATCAAGATATTTTAGGGGGATTTTTTATTAGAAGTATTATCAGTATAATTTGCACGTTGTTACTTTATAATAAATACACGTCATTGAATTAACTTCAGATATAATAAATAACAAGTTTTATCTATATGATCATATGAGTGATTTTGCGTATTTTAGGTTTGTAAGTCTCAACCTTTTAACCGATGACGAAAAAAAAGACAAAGACGAAATTATTGCAATTACAGAAGAAGTTTTGGACGCAAAGGGTCTGGAATGCGATGCAACAATTTCAAGAGTTTCAGAGGAGACTTTAAAGGAAATACTTGATAGTGTAAGGCAAATTCGCAAAAAGAAAAGGAAAAAAGATAAAGCATTAGAGATATCAATAGAAAAACAGAGTGAGTAACAAATATCCATTTTGGCCATTTTACAGTGGGCTAGGCTTTGCATTATTTGGGGTGCTGTTAATTGTATTAAAAGTAAATATCAGAATATCTTTTGTTTTTTTCATTATTGCCTTATTCTTTCTGGTAGTCTGGGTATACTTAATTCTCCGAATCGACTTAAAAAAAAATAGGAAAAAAGGTCAGGTGTGCACATGCTCTATTTGTGATCACAAACAATCGGACAGGTGCATTCAGGAAAAATGCCCATGCTGTGTTAGTATGAAAGGAAATCAGGTTGGAGGTCACTCTAATAATTCGCTTCAATAGCCACTATATTCTATTTTACAACTAAAAGATAAAAAATCAGCCATTGTTTTTTTGAATAATATTCTGCAGTCAGCATGGTCTTATAATGAAACTTATAGCGTATTTTTGCATTAACTTCTGCAATCACAGAAGGAATATCGTTTTGATCCGTTTATAGTGATGCTAGCCTACACATGATACTGAAAGTTCTTTACAAGTTTCTGCTATCAATATCGTAGGTATAGGTAGTATTAACACACACTTGGCCTTTCTAGAAAATTGCAAGTCAATTCATTAATCATATGCATTGATAAATCTGCAATGAACATACTGAAACAACCCTAACGTTTGGTAGGACAAGTCATTGTACACAATATCCAGCAAGTTAACCCATTCATCATCAAAAACGGTAGAAAACTAATGGACAAATAAAAAAACTCATATAAGAATTCTCATATTTTAGATATTTAAATAATCCTTTATTGAATCAATTACATGAAAGGCTTAATTATATACATTCCAGAAAATAAGTTTATAGTCTTCTTAGACGAATTTTGCAAAAAAAAACAGCATTGATGCTATCACATATTCTGAGGCCATGGGAAGAGGGCAATTAGAAAGACCCCATTGAGAACGGATTATACAAGGATATAGAAATAACGAAACGTTTGTTCCGGATTTTGTTAGCAGAATTCGGGTAGAATTAATTGTTGAGGATGCCAAAGTAACGGAAATAATAAATACGATTAAGCAAGATGGTAACATCAAAGGAAACATATTCATATTTGACGTATCGGAATCTCATGGATTATAAACCATTGGATATATGGTTTATAGGGTTGATCCGTATAACCAGGTTTTTTGTTCATTATGTTGTTTTGCATTTTAGTGTCTCGATTCATTTATATTTTTAGTAAAAGCATTTATGGCGTAATCTTTAACAATCAGTAGATATCGACTAGCTATTTTCAATTAATTGTCGATAAATGGCAATCAAAACATAGACGGCAATTAGTGTTTGTATTTGCGCCTAATTACAATAGGAATGGGTGCAATAATTAGCCAAAAGTATTGTGCCATATCTAAGTTTACAAATGATATCACTATGGATAAAAGGAAAACTAGCGGTATTGTGACAAGATTTGTCATGACACCTTTTATGAACATTGGATGAAGGTTTTTATCGACCAGTTCCCATTCCTTTGTTGAATGCCACCGGATAAGTGTAAGCAATAAGCTGGTCATAATTACAATACCCGAATACAGGATGTATGATATTTGGTAATTACCAAAAACAATGACTAGAGATGTTGAAATAGATAAAAGTGTTATTAATAAAAGAAACAATAAATTTAAGTACACCATTGAAATGGTTGAATTCTTTATGTAATTGAATACTTGATGGTACGAAAACCAGAATATTTAAATCACAAAAAAACTGATAAGATAGATTTCAAATTGGGGACACATGTAAATTAGTTTTTGAATAAGTTGGGTTTGAGTGAGATTAGGCGTTAAATCCGGTATATTGATTGATAAAGCCATCAGAGTAATTGCAAATGCGAATACTGAATCGCTAAATGATATAACGTGTTCTATTTTTATTCGTGGCGTAAATGCGTTTGTTGCCATTGTCAATACTTCAGATATGGCCAAAAAGATATTGCTTTAACTAATAGTTTATGCATCATGTTGTTTTCAAAAAGAAAAGATTGATTTGATCGTGTTGTCAATCTTTATGTTATTTTACTTATTTATGATCACCATATAGTTGATACGAGATAATAGAAGGTCTTATCCAACCAACAAATTCAATATTCAGCAAAATATTGAGAAGAGAGAGAGAGAGAGAATGGATTGAATGTGCCTGCATGTATAATGCCCTTCCTATCTATTTTCCTTTTCCTTAAAATATGGTAACACTTTACTGCAAAACTTGTGCACAAAATCCAGCTCGTTAGGGCTGGTGCTATGCAGATATATTTGCGTGAAGCCTGCCTTAAAATGATCCTCAAGTGGTTTAATTAAATCCTCGATCGAGGTAACTATAATGGCAGATTTCTTAAGCTTGTCATCCGAAACTTCCTGTTTTGCTTTTTGTTGTAAATCCCTTGGATCGTTAACATCTATATCAAAGTTATTCTCTAATTGACCAGCTCTCCAAAACTCTGTGGAAGCAAACGCTTTGTCATAATCCTCATCATAAGATATGATAGGTTTTCCAATTTTCTCCAAAGAATTCAGTTTCCTTCCTGACTCACTCACAGCATCATCGAATGTATCGAATATTTCTTTTACAGTATCAGGCGTAGAAATTGTAATTAGACCATCAGCATATTTTGCCGCAGTTTGAATTGCTTTTGGACCTGAAGCTGCCATATACAAAGGAATCTCAGTGATCGGTGGAGTATAGAGTCGAGCATTTTTTGTTTTGAAATATTCCCCATCAAAACTAATAAAACCATCGTTATTTTTGTTGCTTGGGTCTACAGCATTAGAAGATGCGTCATCTGCATTATTGTGCTTATTCCACAGTAGCTTTATAATCTGTATCGCTTCAGTGGTTCTTTTTAGTCTGGTTTCTGCTGGAGGCCAATCAAAACCTACCGAAACCTCATTCATTGCTTCTCCTGTACCTATCCCAAGACCCATACGTCCAGGATACAATACATCAAGTGAAGCAAAAGCTTGAGCTATAATACCGGGATTGTACCTATACACTGCAGCAGTAACTCCAGTTAAAAATTTCATGTTTTTTGTTCGTTCAGCTGCAGCTGCTAACCAAACCCATGTAAAATTACCAAACCCATTGTCATGCCACCAAGGATGGAAATGATCACTTGTCATGGTTGTTGTGAAACCCCCCTTTTCAGCCTCAATTACAAATTGAAGCAAGTCATGCATAGAGTATTGCTCCTGGGAAGTCCAATACCCGATAAATCCACTGTATTTAGACATTAGACTATATTCGATATGATACTTGATTACCATGTATGCTATGCTGTCTGTCTGTCTTTCGGTATGCCGGCAATCATACTATACTATGAATATGAATTTTATGGGTGTAGTTTACAAAATTGTAAGTCTATAAACACCTTATCACATAAAGAAGTTATTGGAGGACAATTCCCTTACCAACCACGCTGAAGAGATAAAACAAAACATACAGCATGATAATAAAAGAAACGATCCTATATTCCTTGTAGGAATCGAAATAGAGGGTTGCCTATTAAATGACAAAGGTCTTCCCGTTGATGCCGCACCCCTTATTGAAGAGTCAATCAATACAAAACATCCGCTAGATTATGAATACGGCAAGTGCCAATTTGAATTTAAAACTAACCCATTCTCTTTTTATGAATTGTCCAAGATTAATGACATCACCCAAGACTTTATCGAAAGTCTTGGTAGTTTAATGAAAAAGGCATATCCAAATCAAAACGTCATCCCCGTGTTTTTAGGCGCAAACCCTTCATCGATTTTTTCAGATGAGACAATTATCACCAACAAGCCAAGATACAAGAAAATATCAGAATGGCAATCTGCTTTTCCAGATGCCCAGATGGATGGTCAAACATTCAAATCAAATTTAATTGGAACAGCCATACAAGGTTTCCATTTCCATCTGCAGGGAAAGAATGCGGATTATACTGCACACATGTTTAACCATATTCTAAATTTAATTCCCTCATCCATTCTATTAGGCGCAAACAGCAGGCTAATGGCGGGAAGAACATATTCTGTATATGAACCAAGAGTATTTTTGTTCGATCAAGCAGAGGGGCAAAACTCCGGTTTTCCAGCTATCTCCAAGTATTTAGATAACCTTGAAGAATACGTAAACTATGTTGCCTCTCGCCAACCAATACTAGCATCAAATTATTATGAACTAGAAAAAGAAAGGCATGATGACGTTCGCATAAGGATAACTGATGAATCGTATCGTGTTGAGACAAGAATTTTATCAGTACAGCCAACGGCCCAAGAACTAATATGCATGGTTGAGTTTTTTATAGGTTATTTACATAACACTATTTCCGAGCAAAGACCATTAAGGCCTATATCAGTTATCAGGGAGGAGAGAATGTCAACAATAAGATCAGGATATAATGCACAAGGGGTTTTTGACTTTACAGAGAGCATTATGCTGGAGTTAGATTTTGCAAAAAAGGGCCTTCATGATTTAAATGTCAACCCAGAGTTTATGGATATTCTGCACAGAAGACTGGAAAATAAAACATCCGTTGGAGAAGTAGTGGTTAATCTGTGGGATAAAAAATTTAATGGGTCCCCGGAAGAAACAGCCGTAGAGGTAGTGTCAGAGATTTGGGAACACACAAAAAGAAACAAGCCAGTTACCTAAATGAATAATAAAGGATAAATAGAACTATTAAAGATATTAGACTATTTTATATTTTCATTGTTCTGACACCTTGTGTTTGGGTCTTTAAGTTTACCAGAATTTGGTTCATAACCATTACAACACCCATGAGCCGCAATAACACCTGATTCATTTCCAAATATATCAGGGCCTTTATCATTCACTATCATGCACTTTCCACCCATGGAGTCAACCCAATATATGCAGTTATAGCAAAAATAACCCGCATGCAGATCTGAATCCTTGAATTCATCCCTTTCCATATAAGCAGCCTTCAATTTGCTTTGTTTTTGAAATTTAGTAACATTGCCTACAACGTCTGCAGCTTTTTCAATAATATTTTTATCAGACATAGTTTTTTAACTCCCTCGTTTTATTTAGTGGAGTTATTTGATCTCGTTTTCGTTTGGCGTCCATAGTGAACACACTCCGTATGGAGCTATTACTTGTGATACATTGCCTTCGATATCTTGACCTTCATCTGTAACTATTGCACAATGATTTGGTTTCATAAAGTAGATGCAATTATAACAAAAGTATCCTGTGTGTGTATCAGAATCTTTAAAAGCGGCTATTTCAACATATCCTGAAGCAACCTTTGTTAATTTAATGAGTTGTGTGGCCTCTTGCGGTATTCTCTGGGTAGATGTAAAATTGGATTTTGTACTCATATTGACACTATGTAAACAAACTATAAATACGAATAAAATAAAATAAAGATTTCTATAAAAAAATTTCACAATTCAATATGCTTTGAATCTTTAATCATAGTTCGTAATGATTAAGCTAAAAATTATTGGCATGCAAATTAGGCAAAGCAGGGTAAAGGTCACTCATCATATGAATATTATAAAAGAACGGTCAATTTCAAATAAAAACACACTTTATGGAATAATCAGCATTGGGATTGCACAGGTTATCTATTTGTTATAATTCATATGTTGACTTTTTCCACAGCTTAAAGCAAATTATCCATTATTGCCTCGATAATAATAAAATAAAACGCCGGTCTCAACCACCGTTAAATCCACAGTATTTTGCTTAAATTAAACTAATGATTTTGCACAAAATAACAATAACCAAGAAATTATACAACAATTCCATTTCAGAGCGTAATAAAAAATCAGTTTAGTAAAACACATGAATCAACAAAACATCAAATTTGTTACTTATGTCTATAATATAATATAATAAAATTAATTCATCATTATAATTAACTATTTCTTTTACTCATCATTCATACATTGTAAGGTTATCTTCGCCTTGGTTTTCTTTTTCCTCATAAATCATCAGTGCAGAATAGAATATTTCATCGCCTCTTACAACCATAGAATACTTTATATCAATCAACTCGTTATTATCCAAGTCCTTTAGAAATTCATTTACCTCTTCCATAACCAAAATCTGATTACTAGCAGTATGAATACTAATTTGTCTCATTAACAAAATGTAAATAAACTAATATTTGAACATTGCAAATAAAAATGTAAAATAAAATATGAAAGTAAAGCCTCAAAGCATATAAACACACTCTTTACTTTTTCAATTATCTTAACCTAATAAGAAAATAATGATCATTCAATGCCTTGAAAAATAAAATGTATACACCATCTGATTTCATCAATATTCGCCCAAAATTGTTATTATGCACCTTTTAAGAACATGGTCATCTTTTAATTCTAGCTTAAATGCCAAATATTACATTTACATCCACCATCAACTTATGTATCATAATTTGTTAACTTGAGTCTACGTGAAAAGACTGGATTTAGGCATTGGCGCTGGAATTTACATATTCTTTCTTTTCTATATAACAATACCAACTAGAATAAATCCACCGGGCATTGCCCCAGGTTTTACATAACTCAAATTTTATCTCTTTTTAGTAAGGCAATTGTTTTTCTAGGAGATAATAGGACCATCTTCTGATTTATTATCACACATGATATAATGCATACTTCCATAGACTTCATAGGAAGCTATCACGAAATAACGAAATAAATTACCTTGCAGTTAGTCAGGATATGCCTTTTTTTTAAACCCCATAACGAAACTGCATATTTAGGCTTTTATCCAGACTGCCCAAACATTGCATTAA
>JADDOQ010000235.1 GCA_016782315.1 Nitrososphaeraceae archaeon
CACAACAAGATTTGATTCAAAGTTCAGTGTAGAAATACGGGAAAAACTAAAAGACATAAGAAATAACCCCAATCTTCTTAAATTAATCCCAAAAGGAATGGATATAGAAAGAAAAATCGCGTATGAAATGACAAAAGGCAAAGAACCCGTTTCAGTATTGAGATCAATCCCAATAAACATAAGAAGGCTATTTGTACAGGCTTTCCAATCATTTATTTTTAACAAAACATTGAGTATTGCCATAGAAAATGATTTCCCGATAACAAAATGTGAAAAAGACGATCTATGTTTTGAGGTTATTGACGAAATAGTTTTCGGAAAAATACGAAAATTTGAAAATTCAAATTCATCCAAATATAAAAAAATTCCAATAATTAGACTGCCTGGGTATGCATTTCAACCGGGAAAAAACAGATTCGATAAAACGGTTAAAGAAATACTGCACCATGAAAACATTACAGCCAAAGATTTTTTCATAAAAGAGATGCAAGAGCTAAGTGAGGCTGGAGGGTTTAGGCAGGCCGCGTTCGTAGCAAAAGATTTCCAATACAAAACGGCAGTGAATTTCACAGAAGTTGAATTTGCAGTGCCAAAAGGCACCTATGCAACAACCCTATTGAGGGAAATTATCAAACCAGAGGATCCGATAATCGCAGGTTTTTAGAGAAAAACTGTCATTTCAGGAACAAGAAAATATATGTAGATATAATATTATTGCCCATCAATAATCACGGTGAAACAAAATATCAACAAAAAAAGAATTGCCTTTGTTTAAAGTATTTTTTACGGTAGGAATTTTAGTTTTAGTTTGTGGTGTATCTTTTGTAATGATAGATTGGATAGTGCATTCTTTCACAGAGGGTCTTAGAATAGTAGGCACAAGGTTTACAATAGCCGGGATAGTTTCCATCATGTTGGCATATTTATACAGATATCACAAAGTTTTGGGATTTTTATTTGTTCAGTTTAAGCTCAAAATCAACAAACAAGACAAATCTTCCGAATGGTACAAGCCATAACATTAAGGCAATTAAACAACAGAGACAATAGATCCAAAGAACAGAAAAGACACCATAGCAAATAAAAAACGGAATAAAAATACAATATGCGATACAAGCACATGAATCAAAGCAGAACACCTACTAACATATAAAATAAAAATTTTAGGATCTGTCACTATTGACAATTGAAGAAATACGATATGATTTCACAGAATATGCAGAGCATTTTAGGAATTTTTTTTCCAAAACATTAAGATTGATCATAATTTCAAAGTTAAATTGTCAAGAGGCAAACAAAACATCTGTCAAATATCTCAATGAAATAGTTAACAACATAGAAGGCTGTAAAACACATAGGGTAAAATACGGCAAGCCAATGATATTTACAAAGTTTTTGCATTATGAATTTACATACCAGACAATCAAGGTAACCATAAAAATTACAGATAGATATATTGTTGACATACTGCTAGAATCAATAATCCCTGATTTTGTGAGGTTTTTTGATGAACTTAGCAGTGACACAAAAACAATAAAATGGAATACAGGTGGTTCCACACTCAGCAACAACAGACTGCAGGAAAATACCACAGTAAAACACGAAATACCAACTACAGGTTCAACATCAAAAGAACAAATAGAATCTGAAGGTGGAGACAAAGAAGAGTTGATAATCCAGAGCGAAATAAAAACAATCTTTTACCTATTAGAATCGCTTATAGAAACACTGTATTATTTAGCGACAATATCGCCTAATGGCAATAACGATAGCTTAATTGGAAAAACAATTGTAATTAAGGATGTTTCGGTGATTAGAAAAAACATAAACATAGAAATATTAATTGATGAGAAAATGGTGATAATAAATTTAGCGCCAAAAAAAAACAATCCCATCTCAGTAGTTCTAGACACTGAAGACATGATAGGAAACACAATAAAGCAAATAATTCTGCAAAATAAAAATTTTTAATCCATGTTTTATGTTAACTAGAAAAATCCAAGGCCGCTAACACCAGAATTCAAAAGGGCAGCTAAAAACAAGATACCGATAGACAAGCCCACAGTCAGTCGGCCCAGGATAATTATTTTGCTTCTTAATGATTTGAAATAGGAATCAGGTACGTCATTTTGCAGTATTTTAGTCTCAGTTTTTTTATTGAGTATCAGAATATGCACAGCATACAATAAAATTGTAACAGACACTAAAATGATTTTAGAGAACAAGACATACCCATAAAAGGAATCAAAAAGCACAGAAGGTTGAGACAAAACAAAACGCCCATTGTAGATTCCCGTGATAACAAGAACTAACAGCGAGGACGCAGCAATAAGATTGAAACGGCGGCCAACAGTAACCATAAACGAGATTCGTTTGTTTATATCGGGCATGGTTTTTTTGAGAAGAGGAGCTAGCACAAACCCCAAAAAAATTGATCCGCCCACCCAGATTGAAGAGAAAATCAGATGAATAAAAAAAATGAAGGAATCATAAACTAACATTAGACAGCACTTTTCTAGAATGTT
>JADDOQ010000092.1:0-2826 GCA_016782315.1 Nitrososphaeraceae archaeon
CTAAAAAATATATATTTTATCAACATCTTAATGTTCTTGTAAAACAGCATATATATAATAATACACTTTAAGATTGCAAGAGAACTTTGTATATTATATGTTAATATGTATATTCCTATAGAGTATTAGTTTGAAAATCGGCTACATTTCTATAATTATGTATCAAAATATAATAGAGGGAAATAATAAGTAATTTTGGTGCAGATGTGGCAGAGTGGTCATCCTAAGTTAAAAATACTAGGACCACAGTATTGCGTCGGCCTTGAGTTAACATCAAGGTTGATTAAAAGTAAGCCGATTCGCCTATGGCGAGCAGGAGTTCAAATCTCCTCATCTGCGCTATAGTTTTTATCTTTAAATTTATTTTCTACCTTCTTTGAATGTAATTCCGTAATCTGCCTCTCTAATTTTTCAAGAACAGATTTAAAAGCTCTTAATGGATCATAATCATCAGAATGAGTATGTATCACCTGGGTTTTTGTAATCAACCTTGTCCTAATTGAACAAAGTGATTTATGTTTCTCAAAATAAATTACAACAGATTGTGTATCATTCAGTATTCCCTCTGTTTTTTTTACGAATTTCTCCATTTTTTGAATTATTTCGTTGCGGATACCCTCATCATCAAAATTGGCAGTATAAATTATAGAATCAGTTTTTTTTGGCAGAGATGTCTCCAATATATCTTTAGAAGTAATAATGCCTACAGGTTTATTGTTTGAAACAACTATCAATTCATCACTGTTTTTAAATTTATCAAGATTATTTTTAATAATTGAACCACTTTCGATAGTTAAACCAGTTCTTACCAAATCTTTTACAAGAACAGATCCTGGTGAACCCTTTTCATTATGAATTGAAAAAATTTTTAGTATATCAAGTAAAGAGATAACACCGATGGTAAAATGGTTATTGTTTACAACAGGCAATCTGGAAACATTATTTTTTCTCATTAAACTTAATGCGTTATCCAAAGTTGAATTTTCATCTATAACTATAGGACTGGACATTATATCATTGACCTTTAAATTATCTAGTTCAACATTTAGCACAAGGTCCTTATCAATAACTAAACCAACGAATTTTTTATTATCTACAACAGGAAGTCCGGTTTTTCCAGTGTTTATAATGTAATTAATACAAAGTTGTAAATCATCAGTAAGCTTTAAGATATGAGCATCATTTGATAAAAAATGTTTGATTTTTGATGTGGACTGAAAATTGATATTAATAAAATCTTTATAATAAATCATTCCACCATATTTGTTATCTAAATCAACAACCGGAATTTGTTTAATGGAATGAGTATGCATTAAATTAATAGCCTTTGGCACAGAATCTTCCACTGAAAGAGTAGGAACTTCTTTTCGTATCAAGTTTAACATATTAATCAATAAAACAAGTATTTTATAATAACTTAAAATCCTTTTGTAACTTATAAAGCACTATGAAAAAATCCTTCGCAGTAATAATTGGAATTTTAATAATAATAATAAGCATAATAACAATAATAAATTCTCCCTCGGATACTACAATATTACTACCGACCCCATTTACTGAAAAAAACGAATCAGCAATAAAGGGGATAGCAGATAACCTGGATTTCCCTACAAGTATAGGCATTTTACCTGATGGTAGAATTATGATATCAGAACAAAAAGGAAATATAATATTTCTCAACAATAATGGAACTGCATTAAACAAATACAAACTAGATGATAATTATTTTAATGAAGGTGCTGGACTACTGGGTTTAACCATTCACCCAAAATTCCATGAGAACAATTTTCTTTATGTTTATTATACATATAAAAGCGGTGAAAAAATATACAATAAGATATTGAGGCTGCAGGAAAGAAACGGCACTATAGTCAGTGAAAAAATAATGATGGATAAAATCCCAGCTTCTCAGTTGCATAATGGTGGAGCTTTAAAATTTGGTCCCGACGCAAAATTATATGCTGCAGTTGGGGATAACACAGTCTCTGAGTCATCCCAGAATCTTTCCAGCCTAGGAGGCAAAATTCATAGGATCAATGATGATGGAACAATTCCTCAAGACAACCCATTTAAAAATTCCACAGTTTACTCGTATGGACATAGGAATGTTGTTGGTTTAGCATGGGATTTTGATAACAAGGTGCTATATGCAAGCGAAGCCGGAAGGATAGGAAATGACGAGATCAATATAATCAAACCAGGGGGGAATTACGGATGGCCGATTGAAGAATGTGGAAATTTGGAACAAAACCAACAACTAGAACCAGAATTCTGTTTCACACCCTCAATTTATCCCGCTGGCATGGTAATAAGTAACTCTACAAAACTTGGCTACGAGGATAAACTAATAGTCTCCACATTAAAAAGCCAGCATTTAAGAATAATTGACCCTAATTCAAAAGATCAATCAACAATATTAACAGGATTTGGAAAATTAAAAGATGTGACAGAAGATAAAGAAGGTTCCCTATATATAATAACAGGCAACAAAGATTTTTTTCAAAATTTAGGTTCAGATAAACTTTTAAAAATAATTAAAAATGAATAATACAACCCATAAAAAATTTAGAGATATGACTCTAGAAGAAAGACTAGAGCATATTAAAAATAAAACAAAACTTGAAGATAAAGAAATTGCTTTATTTAATAATACTTCCATATTTGGCTTTGACGAGGTAAATAAAATGATAGAAAATGCAATTGGAATTTTTCAAATACCTTTAGGAATAGCAGACAATTTTGTAATCAACGATAAAGAATATTTGATCCCAATGGCAACAGAAGAACCTTCGGTCATAGCAGCAGCAAGCAATGCTGCAAAAATAG
>JADDOQ010000092.1:2979-8832 GCA_016782315.1 Nitrososphaeraceae archaeon
AATTTTATTTGCCTATGCTTTTGCTTATTCTGATATTTATAGAGCAGTTACCCACAACAAGGGAATTATGAATGGAATTGATAGCGTAGCAATAGCTACAGGACAGGATTTCAGAGCTATCGAATCGGGATGCCATGCATATGCTTGTAAAGATGGTCAATACAGGTCATTAACTAAATGGTATGAAAATTCAAACGGAGATTTGGTAGGTGAGATGGAAATACCCCTAGCCGTTGGAGTAATTGGAGGAATTACAAACATACATCCACTTGTTAAGGCATGTCTAAAAATACTCGGTATTGCAAGTTCACAGGAACTTGCAATGATAATAGCTGCGGTAGGATTGGCACAGAACTTTTCAGCAATTAGAGCACTAGCAGATGAAGGGATTCAAAAGGGACATATGAAACTCCATTCAAAAAATATTGCAAAAATGGCAGGAGCTTTGGATGATCAAATAGAAGATATTTCTCAGCAAATGATAAATGAGGCAAATATATCGGTATCAAGAGCTAAAGACATTATTAAGACCATCAATAAAATAAATAAACAACATAATAATTAGTATAATAAATATAGGTAGCAAATATGGGTATTGTAAAGTTTGTAGTGCCCAAAGGCAGTATAGAAGAGGCAACATTTAAAATCATAGAACAAGCCTGGCAAGGAAGTGTTAGCGGAAGAGGCAGAATATACAGGGTCAAAATCTCTGATCCGGATATAGAAGTCAAAATTTTAAGGCCACAAGAGATTCCTACATATGTGCAAGAAAAATTTTATGATGTCGGAATAACAGGTAAAGATTGGATAAAGGAAACAGATGCAGATATCAAAGTATTGCTGGATTTAGAATACGGTAAAGTTAAGCAGGTTATTGCAATTCCAGAGTCTTTTGAGTTTAACAGCCTTGATGAGATGATAGCATATTTTGCAGAGAATAATAAAATATTACGATTTTCAACAGAATATCTTAAATCAGCCTCTAAATATATAAAATCAAAACAAAGTTATAAAAAACACTTTGGAGAATTAGAGCCTACAATTATAACCCCATGGTTTAGAATAGGAAATAATAAAAATGTAGAAATATTTTTATCATTTGGTGCTACGGAGGCCAAACCTCCAGAAGATGTAGAGGCAATTTTTGACATTACAGAAACAGGTACCACATTAATTCAAAATAACTTAAAGATCATAGACCAAGTAATGGAATCCACTGCAGTATTCATTGCAAATAAAGACTCATTAAAAGATCCTATCAAAAAGGAGAAGATATCCGACATGATTGTGCTATTAAAAGGAGTGGTAGAAGCAAGAAAAAAATTACACATATTTGTAAATGTGAATAAAGAAAATTTGGATGAACTGTTAAAGATTCTTCCATCTTTAAAAGGTCCAACAGTAAGTAATCTAAGTAAAGACGGATGGTATGGTGTCAATACAATAATAAATAAACAGGACTACATAAGACTGATTCCAAACATTAGAAAAATCGCACAAGGTTTAGTCACATTAGAACCGAGTCAAATTTTATCATTAGATAATATCATCATAGATGACGATAAAATTGATTAAAATCATCAATGTTCAAGATCCAATAAATGATGCTAATGAATTAAGAGAAAAATCATGGAATAAAGATCTGGCAACACCTACAAAAAGCACAATAGCAATTATCGATGAGATCAAAAAAGGCGGAGACGAGGCATTATTGAGATGTGTTGAGAAATTTGATAATGCAAAAATAGATTCTTTTGTTGTTACAAAAAAAGAGATAAAAGAAGCATATGAAAACGTAACCTCTAAGCAGATAGACACTATAAAGTACATGAAATCAAAACTAGAGGAAAGCGAGCAAGCAATAAAAAACAATCTTAAAGATATTAATGTAGGTTCAGACAACATTAGAATAAATAAAAAAGTAATACCAATCTCAAGAATAGGTTGTTATATACCTGGCGGAAAAGCCAGATATCCTAGCACAGTTATAATGTGTGCAATACCAGCAAAAGTGGCAGGAGTTAAACAAATAGTAGCCATATCACCGCCCATGAAAAATGGAAAGATAGACCCATTTACCTTGGTTACCGCAGACATTTGTGGAGTCAATGAATTTTATAAGATTGGTGGAGCTCATGGGATTGCAGCATTGGCATATGGCACAAAAACCATCAAAAAGGTAGACAAAATTGTGGGTCCTGGAGGTCTGTATGTTTCAGTAGCCAAATCAATAATATCAAAAGACATAGCAATCGATATGCTAGCAGGGCCAACAGAACTATTGATTTACGCAAATGAAAAAGACGATCCACGAATTGTTGCACTAGATTTAATCTCTCAAGCAGAACACAGTGAAGATACAGTATGTGGAGTAGTTACAAATTCAAATTCGACCGCAAAAAAAATAATTGAAGAAATAGATAAAATTATTAATTTTGGCAATATTGATAGAAAAGACATAGTTGAAAAAAGCTTAAACAAAAATGGTTTTATTGCAATATGCGATAAAGATGAAAAAGTCATAGAATTTATAAATGAATTTGCGCCTGAGCATCTTGAAATACTAGACAATAATGAAAGAAACATTATAAAGGAAATAAACAATGCAGGGTTAATACTAATAGGAAATTATACCCCATCATCAATAAGCGATTATTGTTTGGGTTCTAATCACGTGCTTCCAACATATAAATTTGCAAAGTCTAGATCATCACTATCTGTTTTAGACTTTATCAAAATAGTTAACACTGTAGAGATAGAAAAGCAAACACTCGAAAAAATTTCGCCAATATTGAAAGAAATAACTTTGATGGAAGGACTATCAAATCATTATGAAGCAGCATATGGAAGGATACAATAATGGAGTGGATAAGCAAAGAATTATCACATATAAAAAACCACAGGCCCTACAAAAGACCTGAAAGATTACAGGATTACTACAAGTTAGATTCCAATGAAAATATGGTATTAGAGAAAAAATTCGTAAAGGCAATATCACTAAAATCACTCTATGATAATGATCTTAGAGAGTATCCTTTAGAACATTTTGATTTATTGTTTAAAAAGATATCAAAATATGCTAATACAAATACAAAAAATGTTGGTATAGGAAGTGGTTCTGATCAGATAATGGATTTATTATTATCGACTATTTGCAAGGGGAAAACCGCTATTACAATTAATCCAACTTTTTCCTATTTCATAGACCGGTGCAATATGCACAAAATACCTACCAATACAGTAAATCTATCAGATTTGGATAATTCCCTAGATTTTGAGTTTTTTATTGAGGAATCTAAAAATAACGATATAATATATATTGCATCTCCTAACAATCCTACAAGCAACCAGTTTAAAATTGAAGACATAGCCAATTTGATTGAAGTTTCAAAGGACAAGCTAATAATCATAGATGAAGCATATGTTGAATTTTCAGGCTATTCATTATCAAATATGGTAAACAAATACAACAACCTGATAATAATGAGAACTTTTTCAAAAGCATTTGGGTTAGCTGGTGCGAGAATTGGTTATATCGTTGCCAATGAAGAGATTATTGATATCTTTAATCAATATATACAACTGCCATATCCATTAAGTAGTTTTTCTATGCAATTAGCAATAGAGGCGATAGAAAACATTGAGGTAATTAAAAAGAGTATAGAAACAATAAGGCAAGAAAGAAGTAAAATATATAATAAATTAAGTCGAATAAAAGAAATCAAAATATATGATTCTGATGCCAATTTCTTTTTCTTTCAATCATTCAATCATTTTAACAAAATAAAAGAGCGATTGACTCATGAGAAAATACTAATTAAATATTTTGGCAACGTAGGAAATTATAAAGGAGCAATACGCGCAACAATAGGAACGGAGAGGATGAATGACAGATTGATATCCCTGCTAGAAGAATCAACAAAGTAATTTAAGACCTTAATAATAATTTATTTTTTGGGAATCATCAAAATTAAATTTATTTATTTATTTATCTATCTGATGCAACATCATCATTATCATCTTTGGTATTAACAATTAACCTAGTTTGAGTATTATCTACATTATCATTAGAAACATAAGTGTCCAATATCCTTCTAATTTTTTCTGCCCTCATATTACCTAATCCTGGAATCCTCGCAAGCTCTGCCATTGATGCGTTTAATACATTTTTAGGAGAATGGAACTTTTCCAATAGTCGAGTAGCTAATTTTGTTCCTATTCCAGGTAGTGAAGTAAGAACATACAATTGTTGAATGTAAAATGGATTAGATTTCTTTATTTTTTTTAAAAGAGGACCATCATTTCTGCCCTTTGTGCGGTTAGATGCCAAACTTATCAATAACTCTGCTGTATAATATATTGAGGGAGTATACAAAATCGGTATTCGAAAATCAAGTGCTATTTTTATTAGAGTATCGTATGCTACACGTATTTTATCTACAATTAATTTCGAATCAGGATCCATCTTTTCTGCATTATTCAAATCTGTAATATTGCCCTCTATAATTATAAGAGGTTTTGAATAATGGTTAATTAAATCTGAACATTGTACAAAAAGGCGTCCATCATAAACAGAACTTATCAAATCATAAATTGTTTTTCTTTCAATTACAGTCTCAGAAGACACTATATAGTCCCCAACGGGTAACTGCTTGTAATCAACAAAAATTCCCATAGTCTTAAGCAAATTGGGAACCTGACTATTTTTCTCTCTTTCATCAGCAACAATACGAATAGTCAATGATAAACAAAAACAAATAATCCTAATTAAGATTAAGGAAAAAATTAAGATTGGGCCTAAAACAAATATTGGCCATATAAATTATTTTGGCAGGTTAAATGTATTATTAGCAGACGAAGGTGACCCTGATTGCGACATTTGCACCATTTGATTGATTTTACTTTCCACTTCCTTTAAATTTTCTTTAACCCTTGATTCCTGTTTTCCCAAAACTACAACCCTAGTTTTAGATAACTCTTTTTTTTCTTCTAAATCTTTTATTAATCCTTCACGGTTAGATTTTACTAATAATGGGCCAGCAAGTTTATAGACGGCATCATCAGATGTAGTTTTCTTTAGTTCCTCTAAAGCTCTTTCGGTTTCAACATTCTCAATTTCTACTTGTTGTTTTTGCATCATTATTGCCTGGAGGTTTTGTTGTAACTGTTGCAGTCTAGCAAGTTGTTCTTTCAGCCATGGTGGTAGCTCTTGTTCGCTCATTGTATATACAAAGTATTAACTAAATACTAAGATAAAAATTGTTATGATAGAATCAATAATTGATAAATATAGTCCTGTAAACAAGGTCTATTAATCTTAAAATGGATAAAGCAGAGGCACGAAATTTAGATGGATCATCACTTGTTATATTTATAACAATATTGCCACCCATCATTAAAATATTTACAGTGGTATCAAAACCCGGAGAAGAATAAAGGTCACCTTTTAAGGCAACATAAATAGCATTTAATAATTTTTTAACTTTATTCTGATTTTCAGCCGAGTTGTTTTCTATACGTATATTGGAGATATCATATTTGTCGTGGAAAAAAATACAGAAATTAGCCTTGTAGCTTTCCAAGGTTAATATCGTATGCTCCTCCTGCTACTTTATATTCACATTTGTTGCATTTCCAAATTCCAATTGCCAGTCTTCGAAATTTTAACGAGGTACAGCTAGGGCATCTTCTTTTTTGTTTCAAGGTTCTATAGACTTTACCGTATCTTTTTCTTACTGTAGCACCAAATTTTACACCAAGACCTTTTAATGCGGTAGAACTTTTTCTTCTATTAGCCAGTTTCATTCAACCCCTTTATTGTAGAGCGTATTTCCTCTCCTTTAATTCTTGCTA
>JADDOQ010000093.1 GCA_016782315.1 Nitrososphaeraceae archaeon
ATGGAGACAGAACCACTATTAATGATTATTTTGTGAAAAGTTTATGTTTCTTTGAAATTAATTAGTTTTTGTATTTAGTTTTAGCAGTATTATTGGTTTATACTACATCTCAGTTTAACAATACGTACTCTAGCCGCCGATAGTGTGCATAACATTCATTGTGGGTTTTAGGGCATTAGATTTAATTATGCTGACAATACCCTCTGGTTTTTTCTTTACACATTCAAGAATAAATTTTTTTATGTCATTATCTGATTTCCTGTTTTGCAATACATATTTCAAATCATAGCCTTGTTTTTCAAATAAACAGGTAAATAATCTGCCCTCGGAATTTATCCTTATCCTATCACAGTTATTGCAGAAGGGTTCTGTTATGGAGGGGATAAAACCAATTATGCCTTTTTTATCTTCAAAAGCATAAAGCCTTGCTGGATCAGATTTATCATTATCTAAAGGTACAAGTTTCTGTACATCCCTACTTATTACATCCATTGTCTCTCTTTTACTAAAAACAAGATTGGAGTTCCAAACGCCCGTTCCATCTAAAGGCATGAATTCTATAAACTTAACTGTGACTCCAGTCTCCCTTGAGAATCGTGCAAATTCTGTGACCTCGTCGTCATTCCATCCTCTAATTATCACAGAATTTATTTTCACTTTTAAATCTGCCCTTTGGGCAGCATCTATTGAATCCAACACCTTTTTGAGACCGCCATCTATACCGGTCATGGATTTAAATCTGTATTCGCTAAAAGTATCCAAACTGATATTTACACTCTGCAGCCCTGATTCCTTAAGCTGTTTCACTTTATCTTTAAGCAACAGTCCGTTTGTTGTCATGCTAATTGATTTTATCCCATCAACACCCGACAACAACTTTACAAGGTTTTCTATCTTGGGACGTACGGTAGGTTCACCACCTGTAATTTTTATATTGTCAACGCCCAAATCTGCAAATATGGTGACAATATGAAATATCTGCTCATAGCTTAAAAGGTTATCCTGATCAAACCATGTGGTATTGTTATAGGGCATGCAATATACACAGCGCATGTTACACCTGTCTGTGACTGAGATTCTCAACTTTTTTGCGGTTCTGCCAAATTCGTCTTCCATATTTTGATTTAATATGGGACTTTTCATGAGTTAATATTTAAAGTAAGGGATATCATATTTAATTGTGTTTTTTTTGCATGATGTGAGATATGCCATAAATAAATAAATAAATAAATAAATAGATTTTTGTTATAATCTTTAACATCGATTCAGCAAATGCTGAGTTGGGGATTGGCAATTAAATGGCGAGCAACAAGGTATCTGGTGAAAGTTCAAGAAAAGCATTCTTGATGGAACTAAGACAAAGAATCATCAGAATATCAATTGCGGTAATAGCAATAATCTCCATTTGTATGACCATGAGTATCACAACATTTGATTTTGGTGATCATAAGGTGCTAATACTTTATCCGGATATCCTGCATAACATTTCATCTCAAATCATCTCTTTTATGAAAGATACTTTGTTGCCAAAAAATGTTAGTCTCATTCAAATTTCACCCGGTCAAGCTTTTTCTGCACAAATCTATGTTGCAATCGTAACTGGGGTAATTATTGCCTTGCCAATAGTTTTTGCAGAGGTGTTTGCGTTTATCAGTCCTGCTCTCAAACATCATGAAAAAAAGGTTATTAAAAACATTCTGTTACCTTCGATATTCCTTTTTTTAGCGGGATGCTTTTTCTCCTACTATGTTGTAATACCTTACACAATCGAATTTTTATATAAATATGGGCAATCAATGACCGTTATTTCTTTTTTTGATGTATCTCTGTTTATTTCGTTTGTCATGCAGATGCTGATGGTTTTTGGATTTGCATATCAGCTGCCTCTGATGATGTGGGCACTTACCAGAACCAAATTTGTCAAATCCGTGTTTTGGAAAAAAAACTTCAGGTATATAATGATTATACTTGTTATTATTGGTGCGATCATAACACCTGATGGCAGTGGTGTTTCAATGTGGTTTGTTACAGGGCCCTTGATCTTTCTTTATGTTATTGGATTGTTGTTAATAGAACTTAAACTCAACAAGAATGGCTAAAACCTTTACCATGATTTTTTTAAAAAACTTGCGGCTTGATTTTACTATAGTAAATATATTTTTTAGGTGCCCTAAGAAAAATGGGGAATTAGGATTTATCTTTAAAAATACATTACAATTTGTTTTATAATCTCTTAAATGGAGTAATCTGAACCACCTAAAATAGTAATTTTTCAGTATGATGAGCAAAATAAATATCAATTTGGATTTTGAGATTGATTTCAATATAAAATCATTAATATTGCACAATTGCAACAAGAGATTATGAGTGAATCTTCTAAATTCAAATATGGAATGGTGAAAGAAAAAACAGTCGATGGCTTCATAAATGACATCATGGAGGACAATGTTGATTTTGATTATTCTACAAGTTATCAATCCGAAAACAATGAGGTTTATAGTTTTATCAATGAAATGCATTTAAAAATAATCCGCTATCTAAAAGAAGACAAATCCCCTGAAAATAACGCATTTTACGAAATACAGGACCAAATATTTTCTGATTATTTAAAATTAAAAATTTACGGAATCATCTACAGAAAACACGCTGTATCCGGCTGATTCTTTTACTTTTCTTTTCTGATTGTGACATTCGAAATAATATCATAACCTAATGTCTATGCGAAAGGTTTTTTCCATATGATCACACCTTATACACTGGATTATATCCATAATGACGAATCTTAATGACCCTGTAGATAAAAACAAAAAAAAGGTGTATGTGTGCTTGAGGTGTGGATTTGAAATGACTGAAATGACTGTTTGTCATCTAAAATGTTTTAGATGTGGTGCAGAACATGATTGCTCAGATAAGGGAAATTTTTGGTAAGCAAGTAAATAAATGAAAGAACAAAAAACTATATGGTATTGTATATTTTATATTGCATTAACCTTTGATTTCTTCCATTGATATATGCATTTAGCATTTCTTTGATTATTCCAATAAAATTAAAGACGATCAAATATATTCAAAAATTTACTAGGCTATGATGATTATTTTAATAATTACATTTAAACTAAATATGCGGTATGTTTAATACAGCAACAATAGAATATTATATTATGTTTTAACACAACATCAATTTATGTTCCCTCAATACAGCCACAACATTTAGAGAAATGTTTTGCTGTTGCTGTTGTTGTTGTGGTCGTGTTTTATATCTGTCCAACGTTAAGTTGAGAATATTGTTGATGAAAACAATCCGTCTTAGTTGCCTGGGATTTTGTACTGTTGTTTCTACAAAGGCATGCCAAATATAGGCCAACCTATACATGCCAATAGAGTGTAGAACAACGGTAGCGACCTAGAGTAAAGAAATGTTAAAAATCCTGTATAAAAGACAGCACCTTTTAGTTATCCAGCATATCTGTAAAGCATCATTTAATCTCCTTACCTATTTCTTCAAGAAACACAAACTCTGATAATGGTTTTCTTTCCCTTGGCATGAACGCTTTCTCTTTATACCTGTCAGGTAATATGGTGTGAGAATCCTGGTAGCCTATTGCTATCATAATGCCTACTTCATAATCTTCAGAAATGCGAAACAATCCCATTGCCTTCTCCCTGTTAAAGCCCCCCATCTCATGCATGATTAAACCCTGGTTGAATGCTTCAAGAAACATATTTTCATTTGCAGCCCCAAGATCATGGAAATGCAGTCTATTATGATTTCCATTGTCTGTATAGCTTTTTTTTGCTATCGCACAGATCAACACTGGAGCTCTTTTGGCGTAAGAGTTTATTTCAAGGAGGACTGACTGTGCTTCCTTTAGTTTGTCTGGGTTATCATTAGTAAAAACAATGTATCGCCATGGCTGTTCATTTCTGGAAGAAGGCGCCCATCTTGCAGCCTCAAGAATTGAAAGTAATTTGGTTTTTTCCACAGGTCTTGTAGAAAAAGCCCTTGCGCTCCATCTTTTAGCTATGAGTTCATGGATTGGAAATTCTGTTTGAGCCGGTTTTGTTATTATGTTGTCAGTCAAATCAAACCATATATTGATATTTTTTCCTTCTTATTATTGTAGGTATACACTGTATTGATTGGAAAGCAGTCCTTTGTCTGTTCGTCCATCCACTCATATGTAATTAATAGCAATTCTATAATTTCGCATTTGTTTTGTTTTGTTTTGTTTTCATTAACGGCTAAATCATAGTTTTTGTTTGTTTTCTGTCCTTTGATCAATATTATGTAGAGAGGTAGTTATGCCTATCAATGCATAAAACAAAGATAAATTCCGATTACACAAAACTGGGGATAATCTATAATTATAAGCTGGATTCATTATGAGTTTTAATAACATCTGGGCAATGCAACCACCACCCTAATAAATCATTATGTTGTCTAAATTGTACGGACAATTACAGTTAAATAAAAAATATATTTAACTTTATCTAGATGGAAATTCAGGAAAATATTTATAAAATCAAAAGCTTGAACGATACTGGTGTTTCTGTGACCCTTACCTTAGTTGAAGATATGGAATTAGAACCTGTTTCTCAACAACAACTTATGCTTGAGGCAATTAATCGTGCCATCCCCGACAAAGAGATGCGAGATCAACTACAGCCAATTATGGAGGCAATGTTGAAAGCACAACCTCAAACAGTTATTCAGTCATATCCTCAAACACATATAACAATTACAATGCCTAAAAGAAAATATGAGAATTATGGAAAACCGCAAGTTGGGGAATCTCTTATTGTAAATATTTTGCCAAAAAATTGATGATAAATGTAAAATTTGATAAAACAATAAAAAATTTTTTATTTATTAGTTGTTCCATTTGTTTCTAAAAAATGGTATTGCCAAATAATTTTCCTCCATTGTGACTGCATTATATAATTGATAATGATTAGATAGGTCTGTTATCCAACCAAGTTGCAAAAGAGGGATTGTTGTTTGTGCTTATTGGTGGATTACATGTATAATATCAAATATTGACAAAGGGTAACTGGAAAATCAAATGATCTTTATCAAATAGGCTTCCAATATAAAATATCCCATATTGCTGCTTTATTATGAGGACAAACAATATGGAGATCTTTATCGGTTGAGATAGGCATTGGCCCTACTAACAAGGGTTCACAATAGTATTTTTGTAATTATCATTTATTTTAAATGACCTGTTTGAGCATTATTATCCATTGTTCAATTAAAATAAATTCCTGATTTTTATAGATATAGCGGAGATATCATATATGTAATTATTCAACATTTAGCAAATCAAGTTCAATTAACTAAAGTTAGAATAATCAAAAATAAAATATTAATATTTGCATATAAATAAGTAATAGGTATGAATAATGAAAATCGTTCAATGCCAATTTGTTTTACTCCAGACCAAATAAAGGCCTTGGAAGAATACGCAAAGAAAAAAGGTATGCTGAATTGCAACCAAGCAATTGAAGAAATAATTGAATCTCTCTAAATTTAGCCATATGCCATCCAAAACATTTAATATCAAATATCTTTTTTTTAAAGTCAAATTATAGCATTTACCTATATAAAGTACAATTCATTGGATTTTTTTTGGAAATAACTTAAGATCGATTCCTCCATTATTCTTTTATTTTATTTTTATCATCCAAGCATAACTAAAAGTTTTGCTTTGGTTGCACATGGTTCTACTATTTTCTTTATTTGGTATAGTAACTGCATGGTTGCAACCATTGTTTTTGAATCTGTGAGAGTAAAACGCCATGATTAAAAATTTATTTTATTATGCTTCTCCATATGGTGGATATGGATTTCATTAATTTTTTTAAAAAACATAAATGCCAAAATTGTGGCAGACGATTTTATAAAGTGGAAAACTACATGCACCATCAAATGCTATATCACTCTGATAAAAATAGATATGACTGTTCAAACTGCGGACTTAAGTTTTCAGATATGGATAGATTAAAAAATCATATAAAGATATACCACTCATATAAAAAAAATAAAAGTCAATGATTTCATATATATTTACAAAACCTGTAGTTTAAATCAGCCTCATATTTTATTAAAAATAAATTTCTTTTAATTTGCGTCTTTTTTATTTTTAGTTTTATTAAAATTATTAAATCGTCTAGTTTTTTTTCCGGTCAAATTAAAAGGCATTAAATTAAAAATTTGTTTGTTTATTTTATTTCATTAATAATTTGCAAACCAAGGTATTTTGATACTTTTTGAGGATAAGAAAAGATGTTTTTTCGATATATGCGGTATTCTTATCTATCCAAAAGTAAATGCAAAACTCTCAAACCCCTTTCCTTTTACATCGATTTCAAGTAAATGACTGCCATTATAAGATTGATGGTTTACTATGTTGTACAGCCTTGGACCGTCAATTATGAATTTAGAGTCATTTCCTATATCTGCACCTTTGGAGTTAGTTGGCACCAAAATGCCATCAACATATACTGTCCCATTACCTTTTCCCCCCTGCTACCAAATTAACAGATTTGGCAGTGTAATTTAAGATAATGCGTCCATCAGTATCACCTTGAAACTCTGTATTGTCAGGATTATTTTTCCATTGTCCTTCTAAATATACTGTATTAGGTTTAATACTTGAATTGGAAGGAATGGTGGAGTATGTTATATTCTGTCCTGGGTGAAAACCCTCTGGATTTCCTAATGACGGCCTAGGTGATTGATATCCAAAAAACAACTCTGGAGTTTTAATTTTTGAAAAGTCTACGGATTGTGTAAGAAAACTGCTCATGTTGTTAGGCGTATGTAAGGGTTTATTGTTGTGGAAATATGTCGTATTTTGGTCATTATTCTCTATCCCTGATTTGATATTTCTTTCAGATAAAAGAGATTGGATTGCCTTTTCTGTTTTATTATAATCCCCTTCACCAACCTTGTCATATCTTATATATCCTTCTGCATCGATAAGGTACATTCTTGGCCAATAATTGTTTTCATATGCATTCCACGTTTTGTGATCATTATCTTGTACAATTGGATAGTTTATACCATATCTTTGTATAGATGACTTAACATTATTGACATCTTTTTCGAATTCAAATTCTGGTGAGTGTACTCCAACAACAACTAATCCTTCATCTGCATATTTTGTGTCCCAGTCTATAAGGTGCGGGAGGGTCCTTAAAACATTAATACAGCTATAAGTCCAAAAGTTGACAAGGATGACCTTTCCTTTTAAACTGGCCATCGTTATCGGCTGCTGCTGCTGATCACTACTGTTGCCATTGATGTTTAAGTTTCCGCCAGAACTCTCAAATTCAGGTGCCAGCTTAAACTGCGACTTGTCTATTACGTTTTTTTTATCATTGGTTTCTGTCATTGATGCGGACTTTTCAATATCTCCCTTTGCTGAAATGATTTTATCGCCACCAAAAGATTGGCCGGAAAAATAGGTTGAATTAACGAAAACTAATGCGATAGCTGTCATTCCAATTAGGATAACAAGTTTGTGCTTATTCAAATCTATTCAAGTGATCCATGCAAAACAGTTTTGATACCATCCAAGGTATCGCTTTTTAAGGCTGATGGGCATATGATCAATAATGCGGCAATGCAAGAAAAAGGAAACAAATCTCCTCTTAGTTTTAATGAATCCATTATTTTACTTCAACCATCAATAACTTTATAGTTGGACTCTATAATATTAATTCCCATATTATATCCAAATTGCCTCCAGATTTTGACATTGTTAAATAATCAGTGGATATGCCTGTTGAAAATGGATGTGCTTAAGAGGTGGTATTAAGAGGTGAATACTTTTCAAAACGAAAAAACCATCCAATTATGAAAAAGAAAAGTATTGAAGATCTGTTACAAAATAAAAAGAAGAATTATAGAATAGCGGAATCAAAGAATTCCCATATAACAAAATTAATTCATCAAAGTAGATCATATAATTTATTATAAATTTTGAATTAGCGCATATAAAAACAATCATGGAACTTTTAAGTTGGGGCTAGCAGAATATATCATGAAATAAGAATTCATATTCTTCGCTTAAAAAATACATTAATAAGTATATATTTTTTATAATTGTTTAAAATCAATGATTATTCAACCGATAATACCAAGAAACTTTAACAATTATTAAGCACAGGTAGCATGTCTGAGTCAAATTCAGTATCTATAATATATCTTTGAACTAATAAATCAAAATAAGAAATAAAAATAAAGATTAGAAATATTATATAATTATATTGGTTATTTAATTTATCTATGTCTATTTTCCTCTTATTTGTTTATAAAAATCTAGGAGGTTGGACTCATTATTTGACCTCTGATTTCACCATTTGGATTTTGTTCTGTATGGACATTAACATATGCGCCTCCATTGCTCATTGCAGCAGCTAAATCGGATATTTGTTTTCCTTGCATGGGTCCCTCTAACATGTCTGCTGAAATTGTACCATTTTCCTGTACCTAACTCATTGGAGAGTCAGAACTGAATAATGTTACTACCACTGGAACGTTTTCACCTGGCTGTCCGCTATGAATATGACCAGCTGTAACTCCTTGTATGTTTGAAGCATTAACGCTGTACTCCACACTGTCTCCCATTGGTTTGAACGTTGCCATCCCGGTTGCTTCTGTTTGCACTGGTGGAACTTCATTTTGTCCAGAAAGATCAGCTGTAAACTTATTGCCCTGAACTGCTCCTGCATTTAAGAAGGTGATTGCATTTATAGAAGCAATTGTTGCGGCTATA
>JADDOQ010000094.1 GCA_016782315.1 Nitrososphaeraceae archaeon
ATCGAAAGGACATTGCGTAGGCCCTTTGGCTTATCCTGCGGATTTGAAAAGTCTTTTGGAATCAAATGTTTAATTTTAATGGATAATCCTGTGTATATGGTTCTTTAACCAATTTTCTCAATTGAGAACACGAGGTTACAACCCTTTTGTATTGATTCAACAAACCTTATAAATTATGTTCCTTATCGCAAGGATAGCGTAAATTACATGACAGACTATAACAAGGACATTGTATTGTCCTCATTTAGTGTAATGAATAACATTCAATGCAAGGCCCTTGATGTTCTTATAATCCAAACATGTCACATGGATTCTCACCAAAGAAAGTATTGTCTGACTAGTGTGCCCTATCCCAAATTTCACTCATTATTTACCTTATTCAATGACCATGCTGGTTCATAATCTCTTGGTTTAAAAGAAATGCAAAACTAACTTTAATCTTGGAAATGCAAACAGCAACAAAAATCAAACAAACAATCAGGACATTTGCCCCTTTTACAATCTCGAGGGTTGCAGCCACAGTCAGCACATTTTATTATCATGACCAATAACCAACAAATAGAATCACAGATTTAAAAATTGTCACCTTGGATAATAAAATATTATTGAAGCGCCCAAGAGAACAACCAATCCGCCAATGATTTTATATCTATCTGGCCTTTTTTTGTCTATTATTAGGCCCCAAATGATTGCCATCCCGTACTGTAATCCCGGAGTTGCTTCTTGTTCATTCTTGTCTTTCAGTTTTGATAATGTATTTATGCTTTTTTACCTTGATATAAAAAAATATTGGATGATTAAGGTGGATACATTTAAACTATGATCTTATCCAACATATGTGTCAAGAGTATCAAATACAGAAAGTGATGGAGAATTACGTAATAGGATTCAAGCGTTAGTTTTAGCTCATGTATGCCAAAGGTATAACGAAGGCAATGCTATTGTAACAATGGAAGACCTCAGAGATAGGTTTGGCGCAGTATTTCTCAATAATCTTGACGAAAATATGATAGAATTATTCCGGGACTCAAACCTTGTGGATATTTCGGAGAATAATGGTTTTAGACTAACCGCAGAGGGAATTGCAGAATGTAGAAACAGACATAGCACGTCTACTACATCTTAACACATTTGGGAATCAGTTCTCTTACCATAATAATATCATGCTATCTTATACTTGAAACCATAGGAAAATTTTCATAGCACATTACTCGAATAATATGAATTTTTAAATATATTACATCTATGATATCTAATGTTCTGTTCTTAACCGGAGCAAGTTACCTGTTCTTGGAGATCTTCTGATGTCAAAAGTCTTACCGGTTGTTACTTTAAAGATATGAATTTTATTTCAATAAAGTTATAGTTGATTAATATAAAATTAATTTTGTCTCCGCATATATATGATTATGAATAGTTGCCATTGAATTAAAAGAGCGAGAATCCTTGCAATGAGCACATCAAAAAGGAATATGTTTTTGCGGTATGGGGATTTATTGAATGTTTGCCAACATTGCAGAACATCTAGTTTCAACAGATGAAGGACATGGTAGCAGCAAGATTGTAGATTCCTAAAGAATGGATGCCATGTACATGCTAGTTAAGAGAAAAATATCAAGTTAAGGACTATATGGCAACTTGCATTAATGTCGGCAAACGTTTTCATAAAAATAAATAAAAGGATTTTGATGAGAAAAAGGAACGAATTTACTTGTTGGCAGTCGAGGTAACAGCAGACTGAATCTTTGGCCACAGCTGGTCAAGCATTAAAGGTGTGTTATCCATAATCCATTTGGCCATGGATTCCTCCTCCTGCAAATTTTGTTTGAGCAAGGGTATGGCATCTTGTGCGCCAGCTCTTTCAGCCAATTGCATGAGCATCTGATAGGATACTATTTCTGCATGCTCCAGTATTGCATCTTCTTTGGTCCTTATCAACTCCATTTCCTCTGGGAGTGGATTGTCGGTATCGCCTTTGACAGACTTTACAGTGTCCGCCAATGCCTTTTTCATGAGTTGGGTCGCTGGAGGTTTTGGTGTAGCTAGGTGAGCTTTGGCGTCTGTGGGGCTGCCGCCATATTTTGATATTATCTCCTGAAGCCTATTTTGTTGTCCTCTGGTCTCTTCAAAGTGCTGCTGCAATCTCTGTTTTCCTTCTTGCAGCGGGCACTCGTCTATCCTTGTCTGTAGTCTGTCTATTGCTGCGTTCTCAACAGATAGGCATTCATTAAAGTACTCCACAAGTTTGGAATTAGTTTCAGGTGAGGTATTTTGGGTCATATCAGTTTTAGGTCATCATATTATTTATTATTTATTGATGATACATTGTTCTAATATTTTGTATAGGTATAATGCAGAATGGCAAGTACACCTTTGGCAAAAGGCAATCAAATACACATCCTCTGAGCTGTTTGATTATGTGTGAATATGTATTATATGGATCAAGAAGTTTTCATTTTGAATTGCAACACGAGCAATAATCTTTTGTAGCACAAGAGGGAATCAGCATAAAAGATTGCCTGCAATCATAATGGATGATAGCTGGTTCACACTACTTTGAGTGATGTTTTTAATGTTGTTGTAAACATTTTAAGAAACCATGGTAGGCAGTCTTTAAGAATTGAAAAATATTGGAGTAATGGGATTCAAAGGTATTTGATAAAACTCAATCCGCCATAATTATCTTCGGGCAATATTGCTCCTTCACTTATTATGCATAGCGAATTATTTGAGACCCCCATGTGACTTACGTGCCCGATGGGCTCGGTGACGACAATAGTCCATTAAAGCGGATTACATTATCTTTGATGGTGATACTAAATTCAAAAATTGTGTATTTGTTATCTTGTTATTTGTTGTGTGGTTACTTCAACTATATTGGATGCTATCTTTTTATAATTTCAAAGTGGATAATAATCAGTAAAAGAAGGTGAAAGAATAACAAATATTGGCCATGGCGCGTTCCTTATCCTTGAACTGGTTGCTGTTACAATCGGCTCGTTCCCTTTTGCAGGCAATATTTGAGTTACATACTATAATACGAATCTTGAATATCTAAGTTTGTCAAGTTAATTTTGCTATGCTTTTCTATCTCTTTATTATGTTAGATAAGTCTACTTGTTTAAGTGAGAAAAAGTCACCTAAATTACTGTTAAAACAAGAATTAAACGTAACTCTGAATAAAATAAATTATGAATGCCAATTGATTCTTTATTACGGATTTTATATTTTGAAAAGTAGTTCTTAGTTTAAAGAATTTTAATGATAGAAATATTTTGACATAATCAACGGATTAAGTGTTTTAACCTTTCAATTGCCATCGCATATCTATAAATTAGAAAAATAAATCATATTTGAATATAAAATATATTAATTATTTATAGTTAAGTGTTATAAACTACAATATTGTCATTTACAAAAAAATTAGGATTAAGAATTGTGACTATCCTCTGACACCTACATACCCTTCAATGAAAGCCACATCACCTCTATCGCTACTTCCACTAAAGTAAATCATGTCATCAACAGTATTTGTTGGTGATGGATTATATAGAGCAGACACAATTTCAAGAAACTCATAGGCATATTCATTAGTCTTGCTCATCAAATTATTGGCAGATATGTATGAGTCAATTGCATTCTTATTTGCCGAACATCCTGTAAGTGATGGGACCCCTTTACAAGTTTCATATGCAAATGATAACATAATATTACATGCCCCTATGTCACCCGGTTCAGTAATACAGCTGGTACTAGGATTTGTAGCATAGCTTTCAAGAGAGTCCCAGATTGTAATTTGTCCTTTTCGCTGTTTACTCTTTAAGTGTTCTATAAAAGACAAAATTGCATTCAATACCCAATTTTCATTATCCTTTGCATTTTTAAGAAAAACAATCGATTGCTCATTTAAAGCATTTTTAGGATCATCTTTATCTTTTATGTCATATGTAGTTTCAATCGGTATAAAATCAAAGAATTTCTTGAGTCTCGCAGGATACTGTCTTTTTGATTCAGATGACTTTAATGCATATAAAAACAGGGAGAGAGGGCTATTTTCAAACTGCATTTGAATGCCTTTATTTGTATTGGGATTTGGGGGCCTTTCATAAACGGATTCCGTCAACTTTCTACTGTATATATACACTGGGTGGAATAAAAAGACCAATATTGATGCGGGTTCGGTGGGATTAGGTTCCTTGAGGTATAGGGATTCGGATAGTTCTTTTTGTCCTGAAGAAATTGAATCTCTGCGGTTTTGTCAAGGCATAGATATAAGTAAAAGACATCCAATCGTAACTTTGATTGAGGTAGTATTTGAGGATCCTACCTTTTCTTCGCTTTTGCTTAGGACAATTACCGAAACATACTATAAAGTGCCGATATTGGCGAATGTCTTTCTACAGCCTACCGCATAAACGAAGGCGACTTTGAAAGTTGGTATGAAGAATGGCTAAAGACAGCAAAAAGAGTTCACTCATATGCGGATGATTGCACGGCCAAAGGCCACACAATAAGTGCAGGGAAGCCTACCTGAGAGCATCAAACTACTACCGTACCGCAGAGCTCTTGCTAGTCGAGCCAACAGACCCAAGAAGCCAAACCGCTATAGATCTGAGCAAAGATTGCTTTAGGAAAGCCGCTTACACTTTTCCTTTTGTGGTTGTGCCAATCAAAATACCCTATGAAGGGACGTTCTTGCCGGGGTATTTTTACCATGCGACGGAAGAACTCGTCAACGATAATAAAAAGCAACTTGGAAAAGACAGCAATACAAATAGCCAGGAAGAAAACGATGGAGAAAAAGTCAAATATCAAAGGTCCACCACACACACTTCTGTTAATCCAACGCTGATGGTACACGGAGGCTTTGATTCAACACTAGAGGAGCTTTATCCTTTTGCGGCGGCCCCCGCATTGGAAAGAGGGTACAACTGCATGACATTTTGAAGGCCCGGGTCAGGGTAACGTAATTCGCAAACAGAAATTACCCTTTAGATACGATTGGGAGAAGGCGATTACCCCTGCGCCAGAGTTCATGCTATCGAAAATGGAGTTCCATGTAGATCCTAAACATATAGCACTAATGGGCATCATCATGGGGGGATATTTGGCAGCAAGGGCTGCTGCTTTCGAGCCACGCATTTCTGCGTCCATACTTTATGACGGTGTATATGACGGCTATGATGCTATCACATCAAGCCTTCCAGCACCATTGCAAGAGGCGGTTGAAAAAGGCAATTCAGGATTTGTAATCAAGACATTAACTGATTTGATGAAATCAGCCCCAAACATAAAATTCAACATGAAACACGGAATGTGGACCACTGGAGCAACTTCACCTTATGAACTGATTACCGGAGCCAAGAAATATTCAGTCAAAGAGATCCTGAAAAACATTAAATGTCCCAGACTTGTCTTAGAATGCGAGAAGGACAATTCATTTCCAGATCAACACAAGAAAGTTTATGACGGTTTGGTATCACTACAACCTATGCTTAAAAAACACATAGTCTTTACTGCGCAGGAAGGTGCAGAGGAACACTGCCAAAGTGGTGCATCAGCTATCACCAATCAAAGAAAATTTGACTGGTTAGACGAAACCTTCCAAATAAAGACATGAAATTGAATAGGAAGTGAGAATGTTATCCACCATATTACACTTGGATGTTAATAATTATCATATCTCATCATATTGTAAACAATGCCCTTAATACCTCACCTGTGTAGCACTGTGTAACTGGTTAAGGTTGCAAACATCTTTTATACATCATGTTTGTTTAAAATAGTGAAAGTTCCCATTATGTGCCAAGACTCGGTCTAATTGATAGCGGCGGCGGCCAATGCCACCGATAACCTGTCCTAAGTTTGGGTTATAATAGATGCTGTTGCTTACGTTATCTCCTGACCATCAAAATGCTGGATCCATTTCAACATGCATCTTCAACCGATATATTGTTTTAAGCACTATTGATAGAGAAATGGACGGACGGTGTTTGGCCACCATTTGCGACATATTGATCATACACAAACTTGGCCGCAACCAACACTATCCACTATTCGCATCATTGTTAAATTAGCAGCAACCACCTTTTGTAAAAGTGGCAACAACATGCAGCAAATATAATCAAAACTACATTAAAATAAAAACAAGAGAATAGAAAAAAGAGCTTATTTGATAGATAATTCTTTAGGCTATATCTCACTTTGGTCAAATGGATGTTAATACATTGGAAAGGTTTATCCTCTAACCCATGTTGAACCATAGCATCTTAGCCAAACCTATTGGATATGTGTTTTCTCATAAAGATTAGAGGCAGAAGCTTCGAATGCTTTGGTTTTATATAAACCTGCTCAAATATACAGAATTCTAGGACAAAATTCAAAAAAGAGCGTGCAAATTTGTTGAAAATAGTTAATCATAGTGCATAGGTTTTTAAGGTAAGTTCAAAATTATTGCGATGTGAAAGACGGTGGGCCACCGGGTTCAACCAAGGCAAAGGTTTCCTTAACGCCCGAGTGAGTTTAACAATTCTAGCGAATATAGCAGAACGGTCAATCCCCTCAAAAAAAGGAGAAAACCTGATTATTCCAAACTGCCTTGTCACTTTTGATGGATAGTTAATGCAAACGACGATCATATCAAACACGTTTATGAATGAAAATACTTTTAGACCCAATAATATAGCCACATTTGATGTGGGCCCAAGGGGTTTAGTAATAGATATGTTACGAACCCAATTTATCGAACAAAATTCAATATCAAAATGTGAAACCAAATTAAAATCGAATCCAGATGGACGCCATTCTAGGTTGAACCAAATCATTTTTCTTCTAGTATAATCTGACCCATATCGTTAATTTGATTTTGATAATCACCATTCACCATAAAGTCAAGAAATAAGCTCAATATCTTTGGGTATTGTATTTGGGTTTCCTATAATCTTGGTCCAAAGCAGAAATTTTCAAACACCACTATAACTGCCAGAAGATGGTTTCAGGTATCAAAGCAACAGGTATGGATTTCACAGCCAAACTCTTGGCACAAGCAAAAGAGAATGCAATTTTAGCTGAAGTTGATAATAATCAATGGAGAGAATTTATAGATCCATCATAATATTCAAATATGGATGGTTATAGAAATGATGATTCTGCGATAAATAGTGTAAACACCCAAGTTCTTGGCAAAGTGTACAGCTCTACATAACAATCCACCTGAAATGGCAAAAGCAACATTTTCTGTTAAATCAGAATGGAATGGTGGTTTTAGTGTCACATCTCGCTCTAAAGACTTTAGAATTGGCAATCAAAACATACAAAGAGATACAGATTATGTTATGAAGAATGATTTTCCAAATCAGTTTGCAGGGAAAGGAAGTGGCCCTACCATTTGTGAAAGTTGTATGGGTAGTTTAGCAGCATGTTTGACACAAACTATTGTTGCACATGCTACATCAACAGGTAATCAGATTGACAGTATTAGTATTGATGTAGAAGGCGATGTTGATTTGCGTGATTTTACTAATATAGCCAAAGATGTAAGACCTGGGGCTCAGCAATTTAGAGTAAATATAAAGATCAATAGCAATACTGCATCAAAAGAGCAAATAAATGAGCTTTATGAAATTGGAAAAAAATTTTCTCCAGCATTTGACACCTTGACTAATGGAACTTCAGTTGTTATAGTTGGCTCTTAATAAGTTGTAGAAATATATTTAAATAAACGATTTAGTAGATAGTCAATATCGCCAAATGGAAAATTATCCATTATTAACGTGTTTGTTCTTACAAATAAAGCAAATTGTTTGATTAAACAGGATCTTCATAACTTATTACCAAATGTATGTAATCTTTCAGCCAGCAGGGCCACCGGCAGTTAATACACCATATAATGGAAATTGGAAAAGCAAATGCAGTGGATGCTTTTGTTAGTGGATGCTCTTTCACCAAACAATCGGAAATGGTTTATCCTTTTTGCATTTTAAGTCGTTACTAAGTTAGTAGCGGGTTCGGTGGGAACAAATACAAACTTGTTTCTATTTGGTATTCATGGATGATAGGATATCTGAATACAGTGACCAAAGGATTATCGATATACTCTATTATTTCTATCAAATCATTCTTTGATCTTGTTAGTCATAGAAACCACTTGGCACAATCTTTATTGAGTCAGGCCCGGAGGGATGTGATTCAAAAGCGAATGAAATCCATTATTTCATGGAAGTCATTTTATTGAGGTCTTATTAGTTAGACTAAGTCAATTCGGCGGGATTAGACTCCTCGAGGTATTGATTCTATGACTTGGAGAAGAGACATACTGTGAATAGATGGTAAAAGCATTAAACAATTTAAAACTAAACAAAGAAAATATGGATTTTGATCAAAAAAAGAAAATTGATGTCTTAACCTTTAATCAAGTTAATTTCACCGTATATGATGTTGGTGGACATGGTCCAAATGTGTCATATGTCACCACCTACATGGTGACATATGGAGTTTCTTGATATGGCTACAGATTTAAAGCGGGAAGTGGCTCTTCTGCGATTGGCTCTTCTGCGATTGGCTCTTCTGCGATTGGCTCTTCTGCGA
>JADDOQ010000236.1 GCA_016782315.1 Nitrososphaeraceae archaeon
ATCCTTTTTGTTTGGGACTGTAGATAATGCGGGTTCCGCCCCATGATAGATTACTTTTCCGCCCCCAATCAGTTTTGATGCGTATTGAGAAAACACTATTCCCTCTTTGCTTAAGGCAAGTTTTTCTTTATTCTGGTTTTGGAATGCCTTGTAGCTTAGAGAATATTTCCAAAATCTGACCAGGAACCTTAGGGGTATTCCAAGTTGTTTTGCCTTGCCAGACTTTTTTATATGTGTACCCTGGCTAATCCATTGCCTAAAGTTGTATATAGTATGAAATGTGGTAATTATTGGGTAATTGCTTTTCCTGTAAAATGAGTCGATATACGTTCTAGTTTTTGAAGGGTTGATACCATCTATTACCAACCCATACATTCCCGGTTCAAATTGAACATGTATGATATCCGGTTGAATTTTATCAGCTGTTTCCAAAAGGATTTCAGAATTTTGTGTGTTTTTTGGTGAAAGGCCGAAAAAATCCCCTTTACCCAATTTATCACACACAACAAAAACATCCATTCCTAATTTCCTAAGGGCTGCTACAAGATTGGCAGTATAACGACCCACTCCGCCGTTCATTGGGGGATATTCAGTAGAAACCATCAATATTCTCATTGTTGTTTTCTCTCCTTAAAGCCTGTTTTTAAAAAAACAATTACTACCATCATCATCATCATCTATGCAATACAATTCAGAAACCGACTGTTCTTTATTCTTTTATAAAAACATATATTAAAACTTTAAAACTTATCATATTAATACAAAGTATTGGTTTCAAAATAATACATATGCCATCATTTTAATGATAATCATACAGTATAAAATCATTTAATTGGATTAATATTACTATTATTTTAAAATAACAAACATTTAACCATAGGGGTGAGTTAATATTAATTCGTTTTCTCATCTTTAATCGAATAACTTATTAATATCCATCCCAACTTCAAATGAAATATAAAAAGTATGAATAACAATGACCCAAAAATAATATTTCTAGTTTGGGCCCCTTTTAGCGTTAGAGCTCAAAATCTTTCTGATAAATTAAATGCCAATCATTATATGTTGAATTATAAATTCAAAAAGAAAATATATTCACCAATAAAATACCCGATTCTTTTTGTAAAGAGTCTTAGAATATTAATAAAAGAAAAGCCGGATATAGCATTTAGTCAAGTTCCTCCAATATTTTGCATAACCCCCATATTAATATACAATAGTTTTTTTGCTGGAAGAAAAAGAAAGTGTATGATAATAATTGATGCTCATACTGCCGCCTTTGGTAAACCATGGTCATATGTTAAATCGTTGAACAAGTTATTTTTGAAAAAATCGGATTTACTGATTGTTACTAACAAAGAACTACAAAATAAGATCTCACAAGACTACGATATAAGTGCAATAGTACTTGAAGACAGAATTTCTAGTCAAAATAGTTTATCTCATGTTAATAATTCAAATAAAGAAAAAGAAATTGTACAAGATTCCCACATAATGCCCAAAATTGCTTTTATTTGCTCTTTTGCACCCGATGAACCTTTGGAAAACATTCTCAAAGTTGCATCGTTATCGCCAGAGATAAAATTCTATATAACTGGCGATCATTCCCTACTTCAAAATAAAAATCAGATTTTGGAGAAAAAGGCAGATAATTTAATTTTTACCGGATTTATGAGTTATAACGAGTACATATCCCTGCTTAATTATGTAGATGCAATTGTTGTTCTCACAACTAGAGATCAAACTATGTTATCAGGTGCTTGTGAAGCAATGATGGTTGGGAAACCATTGATAGTATCTAATTGGAATTCTCTTCGACAATACTATAACAAAGGTACAATATGTACAAATAACTCTACCGAAGAAATAAGAGAAGCGATTAATACAGCTATTGCAAAGAAAGAACAATTAACAAAGGAAATGATCGAACTCAAAGATCAAAGATTAAAAGAATGGGAAGAAAGTTTCGCCAGTCTAAAAGATCAAATGTTACGAAAATACAATAATGAGGTTTTACAAATAAAATAAAAATTATTTATAGATAAAAAAAAGATTCGATTACACTTGGTTCTAATTAAACGTCATAAGAAAGACACCTAGTTGAAAGGTTCTGCTCACCTAAGGAATTTAATGGCTTGAAGGCATACTTTTTTACCCATAAATATAAAAAATAGGAACGTTTTGGGTATGTTTGTCTGTACAAGGTTTGTAGTCGCACCTTTTGGGCCTGTTGTCACATTATCAAATACGCCTAATTTCACCCCTGCATTAAGTATTTGGCTTTTCCGTCTACCAAAAATAACATCCAAAGTTTTTTCATAATATGACATGCTAAAATTTATTCAATAGATCTTATTTTAAAAATCTCTACAAGCAAGTTGGCCCAGCCTGGTGAAGGTACAAGGAGGATTCTGGCGAATGTTAACTATGGAAAGCCTTAAAGATTGGTGGTTGTTATTATGTTGTTTTAGAATTCTTTT
>JADDOQ010000095.1:0-3878 GCA_016782315.1 Nitrososphaeraceae archaeon
ACAGATTCACTTTCTGGATATAGGGCTTTGTATGCAAAAACCTTTAAGGAACTTGTCCTATTTAGCGACAGCTTTGAAATCGAGGTAGAAATGACGGTGGAGGCCCTTGCAAAAGGTTTTAAAATTCTTGAGGTTCCTATTGGTTATAGTGTTAGAAAGGGATCAGATACAAAACTCGATCCATTTAACGATGGTATTAGGATTTCAAAGTCTCTGCTTTTTATTTTAATGAATGTGAATCCATTGAAATTTTTTGGCTTGATCTCCTTGTTTTTTTTTGTTATAGGTATGTACCCTGGATTATATGTCTTAAATGAGAAATTAACTACCGGAGAAATTATATCCATGCCTTCAGTAGTATTTTCGTCCCTTCTTTTTGTAACTGGGACAATATCCCTTGTGGTTGGCCTACTATCAGAACTCGTAGTGAGATCAAGACGAAGAATTGAATACCTCATTGCTAAACAAAAAAAGGACAAGTTTTAAAACATGTTCATCTTAATTATCAAAGAATATGCAAAAACAAACACAGACTAAAAAGGAATATATCTGATAATAGCAATTAATGATAAAGAATCCCGGATTATTGGGAAAAAAGAGATAGGCTTCTTATGGCTGTTGTTTGTTTCCATCACTTGTCTATTGCCTTATGCTCAGACCTTCGTTGTATGAGGCTATCTATAAAACATGGTGCGATTGCATTGGTGTCTGTTACTTTTCCGTCCCACTTTTGTATGATTTTGACTTTGAAGTTATCTTTTGCGCTGATGGTTTCTGGTACCGTGATAAAACAAGATGTTACTGAAGCATTGTTGTTGCTTTGTATTGGGCCTTTTTGTTGATGGTCATTTGTAAAATATTTGGCTGCAAATCTCATAAACTCAGTTGTTAAATCACTATCGACATATGGGGTAAATTCATTATACAGGTCAACGAACTCTAATGGATATTTTTCATTAGAGTTGGATCTGGAAAATATAATTGGCAAATAGATATGGTAACCATCCCCTGTCCAAAGCACAGTGGGATTGCCGTGGATTTCTTTTTCTATTCTATTTAGAGTTTGTTTTAAAATGTAATCTAGTTTCCTTATGGGATATTTGCATACATTACATAAAGATAAATCCAATTCGATAAAGAGAAAGCTTGGAGATAGTTTGTTTACATTGTTTTCTTTCCCAAAAAAAGGATACCCGTTAATTTTGCATCCTTTAAAATCGGACTCTAAAAAATGTTGGAGTATTTCCTCTTCACTGTTTGAATCTATCTGACCTTTTGACTTCAATGTCATTATGGATCTTGGAAACTTGTATTCTTGGCCATTAAAATGAGATAAAATAAACTGCAAGTTTTCCTTTATTATTTCTTTTTGCGTTAACATCTCATAACAATCACGACGTAAAAATCCATGGCAGCATATATATATATATAAAATAATTATTGATGAATTGTTGATGTTTTCCTATTAATTATGGAAATTTGGCATATGGGTGATTTGATTTTTTTAACCAGTGTTTTTAACAGCGTTCAGTGGCTTGTCTTATAAACCTGAATATTCACCATGGCCTATCAAAGAACATTGGATAGCTGTTGTTTTTTTTGTGACACGAGTTTATTTCTTTTTTTTTGAGAATTTAACTTATTTGCGCTTAAATTTGCTGCAAACTACATGTCCAAATCAAGAGAACGTTTAGTTATACAAACAACAATTGTAGAATATGATGAAACTAGATTGTAAATGCTAGATGTTGTTATTATTGGATTCAGTCCACATAAAATATTCCGGTGCTTTCGGCCCCTCGAACATTTTGAGGTTTCGGTAAGTTTATGCCAAAAACATTCGTTCATTTACAAAAAATTGAAGGTATGTGGAAAAAGATAATAAAATGAAATTTTTATCAAGTGTGCAAACAAGCATAAAAAATAACAAAACGCAATAAAAATCATAACAATATACCTGTCATTATTTTTGTTAACAATGCTTTCACCCCCCATACAAAAGTCAAACTTTTTAACAAATAAAATCGAAAAAAATATTGTTTCTGTTGATGCTGTTTGATGTGCCCTAGTTCTAAGGCATAAGTAAAAGGATGACCCGATATTCTTACTTAAAACTTCTTACAAGATCCTAAAGAATTTATTGGCCTTTATTATGCGTACAACAATGACTATCAAGATAATATTTTTATTATGGCACTAAATATTTGAAATTTTTTTATTTATTTATATGCAAATTGTGTGGTGTGGTGTTTCTTTATTGTACCTCTGTCCTTGTGCCATCTGGATTGTATTGATATGTTTTTCCTTCTTCTTCACCAGCTGTTTTTTTATGCGCACCGTCGCAGAATGGTTGATTGTTGGTTAATCCGCACATGCATATCCATTTGCTAACATTTCCCATTTTAACTTCCATGGGGCCTTTTCCTTCTCTTTTTACTAATCTTGCCATAATTTTTTCTGGTATTAAAAATATTTAAGTTTATGTTAAATCCGTATTCGGATTATATGTGCATTAAACGATAGTGTTGTAGTTTGGTGGTTTGAGATTCCTTTGGTAATTTTAGCAATTGGCTCTGCAACTACTATGTAATGTTCTTTTGATTTGATATGGTTTTTGAGCCAGTGGGTGTGTGTGTTTTTTGTCATTTTTTGTCATTTTTATTATTTTGGATGAGGTAAATGTTGGAACAGATGCCAATTACGTTTTTATTAAATTTTTTTATTTGACTTGGTCGTTATTTCTTGTACTTTCAAAATTATTAGTTGCAGTGCTGTTGTTGTTAGCAATTTTAGATGTGATGGGCTCTTTGCTCCAAATAGTGGGGTCGATGATATTGATGATATTGACTGTTCCTATAAACATCATAAATGCAATAATAGAGATAAATCCTATTTTGCTAAACTTCATGGCGTTTTCCTTTTTGTTGTTTAGACTAAAAAAACATGCAGTAGAAAAAAAATTACTATTATGACCGCTATGGATACAAATATTGATCGGTTAGGAAATTCAGCGGGTGAAAAGGAGGAGATTGTTAATAGTATTAAGAACCCTCCAATTATAGTTGCATTTAGAGTAACAAGGCTTTTTGAGTCAATATCTAAATCCATTTGATAAATTCATTTAATTGGATTTATCTTTCTTTAGGTAATATATGTGAAAATATGGTGTCATGGGGTTCAAACCGAATAGTTTCTCACTAGCTGCTCCTTTGTAAATCTAACTGGTAGGATTTTTCCTGCACGAGCCTTATATGATGGAACTCCTATACCTACTGCTATCATTGTATCCATATCCTTGGAATGAGGCGAAAAGAATTCCGTTACCGCATCGTCATAGAATGTGGACCCCGATGCGCCTATTCCATGAGCATAAGACGATAGGTATATCTTTCCTGCAATGATGCCTGCCTCAAATTGGGCCGCTCTATATCCCCTATTGCCTAGTACTTTGAGGGTTTTGCCTAGATTGGACATCATAAACAAAACCACACTAGCATCGGAGAACAGGGATTGATTTAAGCATAGATATCCTGACAAATTTCTTGATACTTTGGATTTCAGTAGGTCTAGTGCATTATAATTACGGTTATAGAAATAGGATCCGTTGTCTAAGCCTTCGACATTGTTGGCAATTAGGTAAATTTCTACCAATGACTCTGTATCTTTCTTAAAATCTATTGATATCCATCTTGTTGAGTTATATAGTATGCTTGAAAGAGTGTGAAATGAAATGGGGGACCTGGCAAATTTGCGGGTTGAACCACGCCTTAATATTGTTTCTCCAATGGCAAGAACATTAGAACTCTGATGTTCATTTGGTAAATCTTGTCTTTTCAGTATCTGTTCTTTGGGTGATGCTGAATCTTCTCTATGGGAAA
>JADDOQ010000095.1:4021-7185 GCA_016782315.1 Nitrososphaeraceae archaeon
CCATGCATATGAGGTAATTATTATTGTAAGGGTGGATTTTGACAGATGTTGATTGTTTCCTGCTATTGATGCTAAAGTGTGGCTATAATCCCCTCTGCGAATGTTTTTGAGGCTAAATTCTGCAGGGTTAAAGTGATACACCCCCGCCTTTAAATCCTGTGAGATATCTTTGCAAACTATGTAAATTTCGATTGGATAGAGCGCTCCCGTAGCGGAGGCGGCTCGCATATACAATTTACCGTCATTGTATTTTATTTCTCTTGTAATCCCAGCCGAATAGAAAAGTATTTCAGCTATATCCTTTGATGTCAGTGTTTTGGTTTTAGTGTTGGTGGTTGTTGTAGTATTGTCAAAAACATTGCCAAGGGTTTTGGATTGATTTGATTGTGGATATGATTTATTGATTGCCAAATTGGCATTTAAAGATGGAATCGCTAAATCTGATGGAAGCGGTATTGTTGGTAGTTCTGTATAGATTTTAAAAGGATTTGGACGGTCACTCCAATCTATATAATGTCCTGAGTTCATAACACTAATTTCTGAATGTTTGGTATTTTCGTGGTATTCCCAAGCGCAAGATATATCCTTGTTCAATGATTTGTGTTTGTTTGCCTATTAATTTATATATATATTTTCGAGGTGAGCACATGGTTTTTCTGGAATAGGTTATGGGTGATTAAACCCCTGCTAAAATAGAAATTGCGAATTGCCTCTTTGTAAAAATTTTGAGACATGTTAATGTAAATTTATGTGACGGGTGACTTGTGTTTTGAACTTACCTTATTAGTTGATGTGGTTGTAAGGTAAAGAGCATGATAACAATTCGTTTATATATATTGAAATTTTAAATAAAATTTAATAATGATCCTTCTAGGATAACATAATTGATTGGTTTAACTTGATTAAAAAAAAATTAGAGATTTATTGTTGTCCTATTGCATTGTTTCCAACGGTCGCAGCTGCTTGTAAATCTACATTGTTACATGAGAGTGTCGTCACGCCACCTGAAATACATTGTGAAAACTGCTCACTAAACTGAGCTTGTGATGTCCTTTGACTTGCCTCGTTGTTTTTGTTGTCTTCTTTTTCTTTTTGGTCTTTAGAATTCTCTTTTTTCTCTTTCTTTTCACCCTTGTCTTTATAGCTTTCTTTGTGTTCCTTGGTATGTGCATTTGCATCATCTGCAACTGGGCCTACCAAAAGTATAGCTGCAAATATGGTTATAGCTATTACAGAAATTGTTTGACTTTTATTCATTTTAATATTTTACCTTGCATTCTTTAACCAATCTGTGGAATATATGGGGTTGTTCAAATAGATATATCTAAAATTTATGTTCTAAACGACTGATGTGATTTTATGTCCTTTATCTGAATAACTGTTCATAATTCAAAGTTATACATGAATTCAAATAAACAAATAGCAATAATCCTTTCACTAGAATTTAATACTGTTATTATGGTAGTAACAAACACTTTTCTAGTTAATATGGTCTTAAGGTTTGTAAAAATGTCTTTTTGCTTAATCGGGTTAATGTTTTTCAATAGTTCGGAATCGAGGGTCGCTTGTATTTTAATCCTATGAAATTGGTGTTAGGGTGTTTTTCCACGGAATTTAAGGTGTATTACAGATGAGCATACTGTAATAAGAAAAACAATATACTCTGATTAGGACAAAGTTTCATTAATGTGCATTAGAGGAATTTCTCTATGTAGAAAAAGAAGACGGTGAAATCTTTTAGAATGGCATGTAGGCTAAATGCGATAATGTTGTGTTTTAGATGATCATTGGGAAAAAATGATTTGTTTTGTACAACCTAAATGATTAAAATGGTGTTAGTTTACAATTGGTTTAAATGTATAGAAACACCATAAGGGTTGATGTTGAGCATTATTTCTTTGATTTATACCTAAACTCCATAAATGAATTATGGCGGTAAATGATTTTAATCAGTATGTGTTGATATTTTTTATAGAAAACCCAAAGTTACATGAGGATTTGGGTTTAGGCTTTTTATATGAATTTGGAGTTGTGTGTTGTTTTGGTAAAGTGAATATTTCTTTTTCTGAGACATGTGGGTCAATTAAACAGTGCAGCAAACCCCGTATAGCATCTCCTTTGAAGAATATGGGTTTAGGATTGCGAGTGTGAAGATTTTTAATTTTTTTATTAGTTTTCCTTATTTATCCAATCTGTGATGTATCTTTTTTTACAGTTAAACTTGTGGTTGGATTTCATTTGTATCAAATAGACAAACATCCCGTCGGGATTTTATCCCGATGCACGTATACTTAGGGTCCACTAATTCGTCAGTGGATATCCATTTAAAAATTCTGATTTCATTTGTTTTTTCTGAATCTTCTACCAAACAAAATATTAGGGATTCACCTGTATGGTCCCGGTATCCTATAACTTGTGTGTCCTTGGGCATTTCTATATACTGAGGCCTTTTTATGTCAACAGGTGAATCGTTAATCTTAAATGTTTTTAGAATATTCATGAAATAAATAATTTATTTTATTATTTAAGCGTTAAAAAGGGGATTTTTTTCCAGCCCCTCTCATATGTTATATGAAATATTGATAAATTATAATTATTATGACCTTTACTTTTGGCCTGTTTTTAGTATTTTTTCTACATCAAATTCTGTAGCTACATTACAATTTATCGCTATGGATAAAGAAGAATCCACAGATTATATCCATCATAAAAAAATCTGTTACACAAAAAGTGATATTGTATGGGTGTATTTTGTGTTTGATATACATTCTGTGTTTTATTTGCAATTTGCTTCAATAGGATTTTGAATGCTGTTTGTTATCTGGGCAATATTATCTGTTCCAATTGTTCTGTAACAATAAAAATGCCTTGTTTATTTGCGTGGCATCAAGGCGCAATATCAATCAATACTGTGATATGCAATACAAAATGAACCTAGTTACATAAATCCAAGTTGTTTTAGTAATTTAGTTTATTTATTTTGAATACGCATATTGTCTTATGTTATAAGTCTTCGTAGACTATTTTGCTTCTGCATTCTGCTTTTTTGACTCCGTCATTATTATCAATGATTTTCTTGATTCCGTTTTGGATAAACTGGTTGATATTTTTACTAATTTGCAGGCTTTCCTCGCTTGTTATGTGGGGATTGGATTGAATGCCCA
>JADDOQ010000095.1:7302-8675 GCA_016782315.1 Nitrososphaeraceae archaeon
TACAATGCCGGGGATGACTATTTTCTTTAAGTTAATCAATTAATATTACCTTTAACTGTTGTGTATGTGCGGACAGAATAATTAAAGTATTTTAAGCTTCTTGGTTATTTGCTCTGTTATCTTGCCCAATATGGTTTTGAAATGTTTTGTGATTAGATGACGGTGTGGTATTCATAAATTACGTATTTTCAACATATTAAATATATCTAATATTTTACATAAAATTTGATATCTGTACATTACTCTAGTTGCTTACAGGATATTATGATTTTGGATTTTATTCCTTTATTGTGTGATTTTGGCTATATCTGTGTACTATGGTCTTTTTCCACTATATAGAGTTGGATCCATTTGAAATCTTTTTTTTAGTTGTTTTTTGATTTATTCTATAGTCTGCTGGTGTATTGATAAAATGCGTTGAAAAAAAAAGTTTTTTGCTCCTGCGTGATTAATCATTAAATCAAGAAGCGTTTTCTTTTGCCAGATTTAGACAACTTTGCAAATGATCCTGTTCTTCTTTTAGTATGGAATTAACTGTTGATGATAGTTCTTTGATTTCAAAGTTTTTAGAAATTGAGCTCAATACCTCATAGTGAGTAACTTCGCCACCTTCTGCTAAACATAGGAATTCCAAGGCTTCTGAAGTGTCTGGCTCATCTCCTAGGTAGGTTTTCATCATTTTGGTTGCTTTCTTTTCTGTTTCTTTTGCAATATCTTTAATGGTGTCTTGGTTTAATTTTATGTCGCTATCCTCAGATAGTTGGGAGATGACTTTTTGTAATTTTTCCTCATGGGAATTTGCTTCGTCCTGAATCTCTTTTGCTTTGTCTTTTGTATCGGACTTTAACAATTTCATTGAAATCATTTCTTCTACTGCTTTTTGATTTGCTCTTTCGAGCCCTAAAACCTCACCCAGTTTTTTTTCCAAATTTTTTTGGTTCTCTTTAGATGATTTTGACGATTTTGACGATTTTGACATCAATTGATTTTATCAACAAAAGTTAAATAAAATATACTTTCTAAATATTAATAAAAATTTTAACTTAAATAATGGAGATCATCTGTGGTCTTTAGAATAAAAAATGTTAACTGAATGGAATATATTTTGTTTGTAAAATACAACAGACTAGAGAATTTGCCCTAGATGTATAAAACAAAAATAAAATTGTTAGGCTGGTTATTCTTGATCGCTTTTGTTGTCAGTTACCTTTAATGCTTGATCCCTAACGTTATCAGCAGGGCCACTAGTTTCGGGATTGGTTGCTGCATCACCTACATCAGATTGGTTGCTTTGAGATTGATCTAGGCTATTGTTTTCCTTGTTATTGTCTTCTGACGACGAGCTTTCTTGATCGCTTTTGTTGTCAGTTACC
>JADDOQ010000237.1 GCA_016782315.1 Nitrososphaeraceae archaeon
AAACCAAGAGAAAGAAAATGACTGATTTTTCTTTTAGGTTGTTGACCTTTTGATGCTTTTTATGTGTTTGCAACAGTAGGGCCAATTGCACAATCTGCCATAAGATAAAAAGGATTGATTTGGATTGTTTTGAGGAATAAACTACATGTTGATCTCTTGCCACCTCCAAAAAGATGGAATTTGCAGCTAACCGAGACAAGTACCAAAGTTAAGATTATTGCTAGATGATGCCGTTTATGATATTTTATGTTATGGAGTGATATTGACTGTGTTTGTCGACATAGATAACGCAGATTGAATGCAAGTTCTCAAGTTAATGATTGTATTCAATCTCTGTCTGATAAAAGTAGCCATAGAGAACATGCAACAAATTAAAGCTAGACCTTGAGGCCTTGATTGTTACTTTTAATGTAAGAAGTACAGATGCAAAACCATTACGTATCTCAAAACCGGGTTGATCTGGCATTGAGATACGTAACAAGGGTATGAAAGGCTAAAGTTAACAGTGCCAGTAGCATAAAAAATGGCCATTAAATCTGAATGCCAAAGATTTAGTGGCGACACAGATTGATGTGGTAAAAAAAACAGCAATGCTGGGCAAGTCAATGCCACGGCTCAACTGCCATGATGGATATCCAGACAAATATGTGTGGGACCAGAAAAGCGTTCATTATTGAAGCGGGCCCAGAGGGCTTGGTGCTGATATCGGTCCTTTGAAGACGATTCTATATTGGAGCAAAACTACTTGTATTGATTTGAAAATCTGTTGCATGCCATTATTATATGATTGACCATGGAATGCCTGTCTTGTATCAGTAACCCTGTTGCAGATACAAATAGTTAATATGAACTGCAGGATTTGAAATCCAAGCTTGTTTTTAGTCCGATTTACTTCAGGGCTACTCATATATTTGTGGGTCCTCCACACCCGACGCCATGTTTTCTTCATAAAGGATCACAAAGGTGTGCCCTTCAGCATCGTTTTTGAAACGAGTACCAAATTTGATATCAACCAACTCCTTGACCTCTACCTTTTTGAGAAATTCATTTATCTGCTTTTCTGCAGCAGATAGATCTTGGTGATCGATTATTTTTACCTTCATAAAATTACTTGTGCTGTTTTGGAGTAATAAGAATATTGTTGTCGTAATGGTTGCTATCATAATAATTGTCGCCGGCTTTGGCTGGATGTGCATCAACAAAATATTCACCTAAATATGCTTGACTGTAGTAATTGGTAGTTGCATTATGGTTTATCCATTATTGATGTGTTCCATCATAACAAGAATTTTCGTCAATAGCGCTCCAGCCATAAACTCGCCAACATGTGTGCAGCAAATGCTGTGGGAATTTATGAAACTGATCCTATAAATGCAAATACTATTTGGAACAATAGCCCGTAGTATATATGCCTGCCTATTGCCAAGAGCAGCAGGCATTCACACAATATGCCCTAAATTGCTCCTGACGATCCAACCAATAACACTTGGCCATTGCTTAAAAAGCAGGCATTATGGATTTATGGATTCGAAAAATATTTGATGGATGTGATGCTTTGGCATGTGATCATCATCCGCCAGTACCGTAAGAGCCCAATTCTGTTATGATGGGGGTGTAGATGGTAAACTTTTGGATGCGGTAGTTGCGATAGCCCGCCACAAACACATTGCCTGATGAATCAGCTTTAGCAACTAATGGATAGAATTCTATTCCCTGATTGTTGCTTTTCATGCTTATCACGTATTATTTTGGTACATGGGGATCTTGTACTTCGAATATGATCATAATTTCGCATGGTTGTTTAAAGACGTACAGCAATACCCTGGCCCATGGAGATTACCAATAATGCATTACGCGTCTAAATGGTGCTCATTTGGTTTATTTTGTTATCATGATCTTGAGATGCATAACCTAATAAAATCATGTTCTAAAAAAAAATGTGAATGAAATGAATGCCTTTTGATTATCAAAGGCATTGACCATCATTTTCTTTTTGTGGTTGCAATTTTGAATCTAACTCAGTTATAATGCTTAAATGCCCTTTCCTTGATGTAATAAAATATCTCTGCATATGAGATATTACATTAAATGCAAATTAAACCCTAAAGATAGGCAAAGGTTAGGCGATTCACTAAAAAACGGTTCGCTTGGCAGCGGCACGGTTTTCCATGAGGGGATGCAAACAGCCTTGAGAGAGGGAACCATTGATGACGATGATGTGGTGCATTTTATTGAAGTTTGCTATTGCCTGGAGTATGGCTTGTATCCAATGGCCATGGAAATTCCAGAGCTAAGCAAATATTTTGGGGAAGTTGTTGAGGTAAAAGACGCACGCTTGAGAAACCACTGCACAATGGAGTGTGAGTTTTGCGATTGCACAAG
>JADDOQ010000009.1 GCA_016782315.1 Nitrososphaeraceae archaeon
ATGTTTTTTGGGTTAATTATGCTAAGTGGAGGACTGTTTAAGGACGGGTTTCCCCGATCAAAAAAAGCAAAGACATCCGCAGCGGTTATTTTGACTCTATTGATTAGCGCGGGGCTAATTGGGGCGGTTCAGATTAGCACCAGGGTTCCATCCATACTCGCATATATTGCCATTATAAGCACCATAAGCATTCCATCCTTGATAATTATTATTGCATCGTTCAAAAAATATCAATCTTTGAATAAAATTGCAATTGCTTGTGTATCCCTGATGATAATAGGTTCAGTGGCCATAATCTCTACGTCATGGATAGGAAGCAGTGCAATTGCTGGTTCGGAACAAGAAGCGAAAGAACCCACAGATAATGCCATTCCAAAAGTTGTTAATGCCACAGTTTTTCCGGCCTCAATACCTGCAGGTGCCTCTGGACCTGGAAACCCACCATATGATCCTGTACCTATTACTGTGAAAAAAGGTGATGCAATAGAATGGACAAACCTTGATAATGCTCCTCATACGGTTACAAGTTCCAAAGATGATGGTGAATCTTTTGACTCATCCATAATACTGTACAACCAAAAATACGTTTTAGATACGTCTACATTAACAGACTCAGAGTACGAATACTTTTGTACCTTACACCCATTCATGGTAGGAAAGATTGTATTGCAATAATAAATTATTCAATTAAGAAAAATTAGATTTAAAAGGTATTTGTTTCCTTATTTTTTTGAAAGCATTTTTTTAATTGATGAGAACATATTGCTATTATTTTTTGGTGATTGATCATCATAACATTCTGAACAAAGAGCACGTAGGTTTTCTGGCCGGTTATCTTTTTTGGATCCGTTTATATGGTAAAATTGAGGTGGGGTTGATCCAGATAGTTTTTTTGAACAGTTTTGACACCTATTTTTTGATCTTTCTAATACTATTTGTTTGATTGCGAGTGTAAGTTCTTTATACTTGCCTCGTTTTTTACTTTTGTTATTGTTTCCCGAGGCATTACCAAAAAAAGACAATATTTTCATTTTCTTTGCCTCACATAAATTCCTTTTTTATGTATTCTCGAAGTAAAAGTTAATTGTTTTGTTATTCAGTATTATTCCATGAGTGAAGAAAAAATAACATGTGCGTACTGCGGAAATGAAATAACGGGCAAGGATTCATGGCCTCATGTTGACGGTGGCTCTAATATGGGTGTGACAAAAATTGATTATTTTTGTTCAGAAAACCACAAAATCACTTTCCTATCATTATAGACCTAAATAATTTCAAAAAACGGTAAAAAAATATTCAAACCCTCAACGTCTTTTCATTAATCTTTTTCAAAAATTTCTTTTGTCTATGGGAAGAAGTCTTTTGACAAATGTCTTGTATGCGATTTTTTATACATATTCAAAAGAATGATTGTTCTCAATTATAGTATATTATAGGGTATTGTTTTGTTTTATATATACATATAAATAAATAACAATAAATTAAATTTCTATTTAATCATCTTTTCAATACCATGCTTTGTTTTATACTTGTATCGACGCGAAAATTTGATGTGTCAATTTGCTTGATGAGCATAATATATTGTTGTCATTTAATTTTAAACTTAATTCATGATAACTTTTCAACTACCTCTATATGGCATTGGTGACCTCTATGATCCTTATCAATCATTTTTGCCTCTTCTTCTGTTATCGGAAACTTTTCATCATTTAAATATTTAGTATCTTTTTCTAGCAATACGGTTTTACATTCATCACATATTAATTGCTGTACAATCATACATATGTAAAATAAATTAAATTTTTTAAACTTTTATAGTTGTTGTCTGGATTTAGAAGATTATTTTTTCCTTCGTAATGTGTTACAAAATTATAAAATATATTTTAGACAAGATCATATAAACATTATTAATGCCCGATTTAGTTGATGTGACCCCTCATCGATGACCCCAGGGATATTTCAACATCATATACAAATATCTATAGACACAGGATTTACATTGTAAGAGATATATATTAAAATTAGTGGGGCATAATACAAATGAATCAGACGGCATTATTTAGTTTTTGTGTATTAAATAATGGAACAAAAGAAACTGTTATCGACGACTGGGAAAAAAAGGCCCCCATATAAAAAAAAGGAGTTGCAAATGGAAAAAGGGTTGTAACAACGCATAAATCAACACCAGAAGGCATCAAATTCTGTAAAAGTATTATGGAACCCTATGGAAATTTGTTTCCACGAAACAAACCCCTATCAAATATATGACCCATCTTTTGAAATCAGTAGGGATTCAATAGCTCAAAAGGACCTTCATATTGAAATAAGCATAATGAATTATCCTTACAAAGTACTATATTAGAAAAAGACTCATTTGTGCATTTGGCATTGCCTTCGCATTGATTATCCTGATTATGTAATTGTTCAAGCGATGGAGTGTTACATTCGAATTTGGTATCACAATCACTATTTTCAACATTATCATCCTTTTCCTCTTTATTATTGATATCAAGATCCAATTGATCATTATTAACTGCAAAAGCATAATTAACATGAATTACTAAAATCACAGCTACCAAAGGAATAATCCAAAGTAATGCCTTATTTCTCATAATCAATCATTGTTATTATTTATCAATATATTTAAAATTCTTAAAATAAATATATTATAAAACTCCTGATAGATATTATAAGATAACATACTGTCGTATAGTATAAATTGATGCAGATAGAACAGGTTACAACTTCATTATCGATTAATTAAGATATTGTTTGATAATTTAGGTTTTATGCTATTTTTTTATTATTCCATCTTTACTCATCGTAAATTTGTTTCATCAAAAATCTCTGTCATTTTATCCTTATGAGCTATGAATTGTCATTCCCCTTATTTCATATTTTGATAATAGGTTTAAGAGGCAATTCTTTATCACGCATGATTTGTCTAGATGAATGTTTATCTATAGATTAAATCTATAGCCAATATTTTGTATCATCAATTTGACAACTAATACATAGTATGTTTGGTCTGTTTTATTGGACGATAACTCTGATACAGTCAATTGCTGTAATTCAGTGACACAATGCCAGTTTCAACACAGTACCAATAAGAAAACTCATCAGTATTGTTAAAACTACAATACGACATTAGCGTTGGCATCTTTTCTCATAAAAACTATTTTTGTATTATCTGTCTTTATACTTCTTAATTTTAACAAATACACATAGAAAATCAATTGTTAAACTATTGGAAATGTGAATTTTAAAATATTCGATAGAACCTAGGGTAATTGATTGCAATATTGAATAAGAAACAAAGGAGAAGTGAATATGCCATCTGCAAAAAAAATATGTATTGTATGTGAGAAAAATATAAGCAACACTAGGGGTAAGGAAATAAGAAGATGTCAACAATGCAACAATACTGTTTGTAATGAACACTTTAATGCTTGTAGAATATGCAATCAATTAATATGTGATAATGAATTGCGAAAGTGTGATTATTGTCCATTTGATCAATGTAAAAACTGCACCAATAAATATAGAAAAAATCACGAGCATTCTTATTCATTTTGTTGTGTGGAATGTATTAGAGGCGGTAAAAATAAGACATGAATTAATCACCCATATGTGAATGTTTATGGATATGTGATATGGCTCTATATTGTAATTTCATAATAATTTATATATTTTATATAAATTCGGATTTATCAAGGTTGTCTATTTTAATTTCAAAAATTCTTAAAATGTAATGGATAGGATAATAAATAAATCAGCTTTGTGGAATAATGTGCCAGAAGTAAAAGGAGAAAATCAAATTGTAGTTATAAAGAAAACTCATTTGGCCTTTTTAATCAATCTTTCCCTTCAAACAAAACCTTTAGAAACATGTGCAATTTTAATTGGTAAAAGAAACAACAATCAATTTAACATTTTAGAAGTACTACCTATGGATAATGACGATAAATCAGAAATCAGCTTTGCAATAAATGAGGAAAAACTTTTTGCAGTCTATAAAAAGACAGAATCCATCAATTTAGCGGTTGTTGGGGTATATCACACCCATCCTTCGGTACCCATGCCTTCAAAAACAGATACCAAATATATGGAAATAAATCCCATACCATGGATAATTCATTCAACCACAACAAAAAAAACAAAATGTTTCATACATGATGAAATTGAGGGAATAAAAGAAATTGAACTAATAGTTAAGGACTGATTCGAGATGTATCTCTAGGGTATAAAACCACTTCTCTGATATTAGGTAAATCAGATAAAACCATCATTAATCTATCGAAACCTAAACCACACCCAGAATGAGGCGGCATTCCCCATTCAAAAGCTCTTAAATGGTTTGTAAAACTATCAATAGGCAATCCCTGATTTTGTATTCTATATTTGAGCTTGTTGATGTCATGCTGCCTTGTTCCGCCGGATACTAATTCAAGGTACCCATATTGGAGATCGAAAGATTTTGACAACACAGGGTCTTTGTCATTCTCATGGATATAGAATGGTTTCAAATCAAGAGGCCAATCAATTATAAAGTAAAAACTATTGTATTTTTCGCCAAGTTTTCGTAGTGAAGAGTCAGAAAGATCATCCCCAAAACTTATTTTTTCATCCATCCCGCCAAGATCTTTCAAACATTGTTCATAACTTAAACGGGGAAAAGGAGAATCTACAGCACCTAAAAACGATTTACTCTCGGAGGAAGACAGTCCAGCATGATAATGGGATTCTATTGTATATTTTAATGTCCTTTTTACCAATTCTTCAATTATATCCATAATATCAAAATAATCAAGGTATGAGGCTTCTATATCCACACTAAGAAACTCATTGAGATGCCGTACAGTATGAGAATTCTCCGCTCTAAAATAAGGAGCTATTTCAAATACCCTATCAAGTGAGAGTATGAGCTGTTCTTTATACAACTGAGGGCTCTGGGCTAGGTATCCTTTCCTTTTAAAATAATCAAGTGAAAAAAGATTGGAACCACCTTCACTGGCGCTCCCTATGATTTTTGGAGTATTAACTTCTACAAAATTATTTAAAATAAAAAAGTCACGGATTATCTTCAAAACTTGAGACCGTAGGACAAATATCTTGGAAATTTTGGGATTTCTTAAGTCAAGCGCTCTGGAATCAAGTCGATTATCCAAATTTGACTCTATTCGGCCCGTAGGATCAATAGGCAAGGATTGAGTCGCTTCAGAATAAACATATATCTCTTTTACTGCCACCTCTACTTCGAATTCTCGAGATTTGGTAGGCTTTATTGTACCAACTATTAGAATGTTGCTTTGTCTGGGTATAGATTTTGCTTTTTCTAAATTTGGCCCCAAAAGAACAGCTTGTATAGCACCCGTTACATCCCTTAATGTCAAAAAACCAAGTTTCCCTATATCCCGGAAATCTTCAATCCATCCGGCAACCCGAATCTCGGCTCCAATTTGTAGATTTTTTAAATCTTTCGAAAAATGAGTCCTTGTTAACGATTTTTTGGATTTATCCAAAGCCATAACTATTTGTTATCTTCTATTTATTAATTCATTTATTTTCACACTCAATTGAAAATTGTTCATGCTTGAGTTTCGATAATTAAATCAATTTTTCGAAGCGATAGAGATATTTTTTTTATGGCATCAGCTGTCTTTTCTTTTATATCGTTTATTTTTTTATCTACAACTACTCTTGTTAATTTGTGTCCATCTGGCAGCCATATGAAATTAACATTCTCAATCCCTACAGGATAAAACAAGTTTTCTAAAAATCGCCTATCATTAGAATCAGATTCCACAATCCAAACATTTTTACTAAATGTTTTGAGAATTAAGTCAAATAATTTGGTGTTTGAACGAATCTTTCTCACATCAGAGCTTTTGAAAATTAAAATTATTTCGTCATCTATTTCTTTTGAGCCTATCAGATTCATCTTATCAATCTCGGGGTTTTTTTGAGCCAACTTTGTAAGTATTATAGAACCGTCAACATCGGATTTTGTTATTTGTCCTGTATAAAGTTTATTTTCACACATATTACACAATATGCCTGTTTTAGCATCAAAAGTACAAATGGGTGTTTTCAATATCTCTTTTCACTTTTAATTAAAGTGTAATTAACCCTTAAATATCTTGACTTTCATAAAAAGACAGTAAAACTAGAGTTTGAGAACAAAAAGTTTGATTAACTAATCATCATATGCAACATCTTATTTTATTTGTATTTCTTGAATTCAAAAAACCATTACTTGCATTTTGGCAAATAATTTAAACTGTTTGGAAATTTGATATTGGTGCTGGTACTCAAGTAAGGTTTATTTGTTTCAGGATGCCGAAAAGCAAAAACTTTAACCCTATGTCCCATTGCTGTAGTAAAATAACTGTTTTTGTTATTCCAAATTTCACTGGCTATTATTTCAATGTCATATATAGTATCAGATATTCCAACCTGCACAATTACACCTTTTTCGTTTTTTTTGACACATGTTATTAGAAACTCCGTCATAATATTATAGTTATATAGACATCATTATTTAATAAAATACTAATGTTTTACAATATAGATTTATTTTCTAAAGTTATCTATATTTATGGCATGGGCTTTAATAACACCTAAAGTGTTATTCATGGCGTATACAAACAAAGGTAAGAAAAAAATGATGAACAAAAAAACTTTAGCCAATAAAAAATTGCGATAGGACTAGGAGGTAAAAATAATACGCATAACAAGAATAGAATATCTAGTGATATTGTTATTGACAAACTGACTATAGATTATGCAACTAAATCAGGTACTTTAACAGCTGTCGAAAACATCTCTTTTGAAGTTTTAGAAGGCATTTCAGTCGGAATAGTAGGTGAATCGGGCTCTGGCAAAAGCACCCTGGGTCTCGCACTGGTTAAATCATTACCATATAACGGAACTGTACGATCGGGCAACGTGAAACTTAAAGATAAAGACATTTTTAAAATGCAAGAAAAGGAGTTTGATGAAGTTTACAGGTGGAAAGAAATTGCCATGATTTTCCAAGGTTCGATGAACACCTTAGATCCAGTTTTTTCGATTGAAAACCAAATGAAAGAAATTTTAAAGGCCCATAAAATAAAGGATGGTGGAACATATGATTCCACAATAAAAAAAGCGTTAGCTGCAGTAGGGCTTGATCCAGAAAAAGTAACTAAAAGATATCCACATGAACTAAGTGGAGGAATGAAACAGAGAGTTGTAATTGCTAATTCCCTTTTGCTAGAACCATCGATATTGATAGCAGATGAGCCCACAACTGCTTTGGATGTTATTTCACAATCACAGATAATAGCACTTCTTAAAAAAATGAAAGATACAAAAAAAATGGGGATCATTATAATAACTCATGATTTATCCCTAATTCCAAGTTTAGTCGACAAGGTTGTGATAATGTATGCAGGTCAAGCTGTTGAGATATCAGATATAAAAACAATACTAAATTCCCCTTTGCATCCTTATACTCAAGCTCTAATAAAGTCAATTCCGCGAATCAATTCAGTCAAAAAACCAATCCAGTTCATTTTAGGAAACACACCTAATCTTCTAAATATAAAACAAGGATGCAGATTTAGAGATAGGTGTCCACAGGCTTTCGGTATGTGCGAAAAAGATCCCCCAGATATAGACATAGAAGGCAATCTAGTGAAATGTTGGCTTTATGAAAACAAAATAAAATTACAAAAAACCAAGCAGATTTCAGATATTTGACAATTAGTGTATTTTAACCAAACTAGACATATTAGATTTATATCTTAACCTAAAGAAATAGATAACAGTATGCAAGCTCTTTTGGACGTTTATAAAATAAAACAAGATTTCCCCATCCTAAAAAGAAAGTTAAGAAATGGAAAAAAATTGATTTACCTAGACAATGCTGCTACCACTCAAAAACCCAAACAAGTTATTGACGCGATCTGTAAATATTATTCCGAATACAATTCAAATATTCATCGGGCAGTTTATCAAATAGCAGAAGAAGCTACCGAAGAGTACGAGAAAACCAGAGCAAATATTCAGCGATTTATTAATGCCAGGTATCCCGAAGAAATTATTTTCACAAGAAACACTACAGAGTCTATAAATTTAATTGCATACACATGGGGGGAAAAAAACATCAGAAAGGGAAATAAAATCATTTTGACCGAGTATGAGCACCACAGTAACATTGTCCCATGGCAAATGCTGTCTAATGAGAAAGGAGCAAAAATAAACTATACGGATACGGATGAAAACGGATATCTGAATTTAGAATCGTTTTCAAAGTTTTTGGAAGACGAGGAGGAAACAAAACTTGTATCTCTAAGTCACATGTCAAATGTATTAGGAACAGTTTATCCTGCTAAGGAGATTATAAAAATGGCCCATGAAAAAAAAGTGCCAGTTGTAATCGACGGTGCTCAATCTGTGCCACATTTGCGTACAGATGTCCAAGACCTAGATTGTGATTTTTTGGCTTTTTCTGCTCATAAAATGTTAGGCCCAACAGGGGTTGGAATACTCTATGTAAAAAAAGAGATACTTGAACATATGCCTCCTTTTATTACAGGAGGGGATATGATAAAAGAAGTACATAAAGAGAATACAGTCTTTAATGAATTACCATACAAATTTGAAGGAGGTACGCCAAATATTGCAGATGTGATAGGATTCAATGCTGCAACAGAGTATTTAAAGAGAATAGGGATGGAAAATGTAAGAGACCATGAAATAGAGCTAATAAAATATCTTTACAACAGCATTAAGGATATCAAAGGCATTAAAATCTATGGGCCTGAACGAGTAATAGATAGAGGGGGACTTGTTACATTTAATATTGAAGGAATTCACCCTCACGACTGTGCCACAATTCTAAATGATTTTGGAATAGCAATAAGGTCTGGACATCATTGTGCCCAGGTACTAATGGAAAAATTAGACATCATTGCTTCTTCTAGAGCCAGCATTTATATTTACAATACAAAGGAGGAAATCGATATATTTGTAGATGCTTTAAATCATGTAAGGAGAATATTCAAGGTATGAGCGATGACATTTATAGAGAAATGATATTGGACCATTATCGAAATCCAAGGAACAAAGGAAAAATAGAAGAACCAGATGTAAGGATACATGATAGCAACCCATTATGTGGTGATGAAATTTCTATTGATTTAAAAATAGAAGGTGACACTATAAAGGATGTTAAATTTGATGGAAGAGGATGCGCCATAAGTCAAGCCAGTGCTTCAATGCTTACTGAGATGGTATCAAATAAGCCTTTGACAACAATAAAAGATATTACAAAAAACGATATTCTTGAAAATATTGGTTTAACTAATTTAGGCCCTGCGAGAATAAAGTGTGCACTATTATCTTTAAAAGTATTGAAACTCGGAATGATAAAATTCTATACGGATAAAGATCCGAATTCTGCTGAAAAGTTAAAAGAAGAATCAAAAGTTTTTTAACAAATTCAAGTTTAGCCTACAGAGTATGACCATAGAAGAAGAAGTTCATAAAATAGAGTATGAATAAACCAAGCAATAGTATTGATATCAAACACAACCCTTTTTGGGAGATAAAGAAATCATATATTATAATATTTTTATTCTGTTTTCTTATAATAACAGTACTAACCATCACAGGCTTAACAAAAGGACTAGATAACGCGATTTCAGATTTTTTTAGAAAAATTTTCAGAAATGAGCAAAGTGACATACCAATTATAATTATAACAACATCATCAGATACAATAAATCTAACAATTATAGGATTTATTTTAACGGCAATCAAGAAAACAAGACAATTTGGAATGATATTATTGATTTCCATAGTTGCAATTACAATTGTAGTAACATATGCCAAACCCTTTTTTGCAGTGGAGCAGCCACCATATGTTTTTAACCCAATTGTTACCCTTCCAGATAAATTTACCCTTGAGAAGGATAGCTTTATGCCTTTTGCCCAAAACTATTCATATCCGTCTAATCACTTAGCATCCACTACGGCCTTTAGTTTTATTATTGGTGGATTAATTTATAAAAAATACCCTTACTTTGCAAAAGGGTTTATAATATTTTACCCCACAGCGATAGGAATAACAAAACTATATCTCTTGCAACAATATTTTACCGATTTGTTAGGTGGTTATTTTTTGGGTTTAATACTATCAAGTTTAATTATCAAAATATTAAAGGCAGAACCCAGAGTCAAAAGTGAACACTGAAAGTGGCGGCAAAAGAAAAAATGCTATCCAGAGAAAATAACACGGCACATTAAAACATAAAAAAACAGATAACAAAATAAAATAATTAAAGTTAAACTATATCTGCATATATCAATGGATCAATTAATAGCCAACCAAAATGATTTTCATCATGAATGTATCTAAGTTCACGAACTCGGGGCTTTAATTTATGTTTCCTCATTCCAATTAAAAAGTCATGTTGGATTTGTAATCCCAATTTTTTTGTTAAATTGTTAATGTTCTGTGAGTCCTTTGAGCGTGGCAACAAAATTCTAAAACTAAAATTATGATCCGTATAAGATTTTGAGTAAACTTCTAACATATCATCAATTAAGTCAGGAATGCCTTCAAAGTCAAGTATTTCCACAGATTTTAATGCTTTAAACGATCTAATAGATTGAACATTTATCAAATAGATAAAAAAATAATATAGGGCATCAATTAATATAGATTATTACTGTTTTTATCATCAGTATCCAATAATTTTTTTGTAGTTATTCTTGTATTTTATATATATTTACACAATAACCATCATCACAATCAAAGCATAAATAAAATAAATTTAAAAATTTTAGGTCGATATTTAGAATTGACTACTAATTCTACTATTTAGGCTGAGAATAGGACTTATTCTTTTTTCGCAGCCTCATTTTTAGTGTTAAATCGGGTTTTTAATTTATTTAGACTAGTAGACAATTCCTTTATTTTAGTTTCAATTTTTTTTATCTCACTCATTGCTGAACTATCTTTTTTGTTTTCCGATTTTTCTGGTTTTTTTGAACTCATGATAAGTATTAATTAATAAATATTAAATAGAATATGTTTCTTCCTACCTGAAAACAGTATCATTTTAAATCACATTAGAACAATTATGGTTTAATCAAATTCTAATAATAGACATACTATTGTAATCAGAATTATGTATTATTCTATTTCATATAATAATCATGTCAAAACTTAAATACGGCGAATATCCAAAACAAAGGATACATTTAGAAATAAATGAACCATTTAATTTACAATTATTTTACAACACAAAATCAAAACAACTTTTTTTTATTCAATCGGACTATAGAGCATCACAGTCTTCCATTGCAATAGATTGTACAATAAAAAAACTGTTATCTGTTATTATCGAGATCAAAACTTAAATATTTTATTTTTTGTGTGTTAATATATGTCAAGCTCCAGCAATGACAAGAAATTAACTGACAACCCATATCAAATGGCGCTAAAACAATTAGAAGAAACTGCAAAATTAATAGGCCTAGATCCCGGCATACACAAGATCCTATCAAAACCAAAGAGAGTTTTGACGGTTTCTTTACCAGTGAAAATGGACAATGGGGATATAGAAGTATTTACAGGATTTAGATCCCAACACAATAATGCAAGAGGACCATACAAAGGAGGTATAAGATATCACCCCCAAGTATCGATTGAGGAAGTAATGGCTCTCTCCATGTGGATGACATGGAAAAGTGCAATTGTAGATATTCCCCTTGGCGGAGGAAAAGGAGGCATAATCTGCGATCCCAAGGTTATGTCCAAATTGGAACGCGAAAGACTGACCCGAAGATACGCACATGCAATTTCAGATATTATTGGTCCTTATACCGATATTCCAGCTCCTGATGTATATACTGGAAGCGAGGAAATGGCGTGGATTATGGACACATATTCAACACTGAAAGGAAATTATGTACAACCAGAAGTCATTACGGGAAAACCGATATCGATAGGAGGATCATTAGGCAGAACTGAAGCAACAGGAAGAGGAGTTGGATTCACAGTCAGAGAAGCAGCTAAAAAGCTAAACATACAAATGAATGACGCAACAGTAGTGGTCCAAGGGTTTGGTAATGCAGGCCAATTTGCAGCTCAACTAGTACAAGACCAAGGTGCCAAAATGATTGCAGTATCGGACACACAGGGCGCCATACTAAATAAAAAAGGCTTTCAAATAAATGAATTAATCCGATATAAAAATGAAAACAATACGGTAAAAGGCTTTCCGGGTGCAACAGAGATATCCAATGAGGAACTATTGACCACAGAATGTACTGTTTTGATCCCTGCAGCCCTGGAAAACCAAATTACAAAGAATAATGCCTCAAAAATCAATACAAAAATAGTTGCAGAGGCTGCGAATGGTCCTACTACACCGGAGGCAGATGATATTCTTTATCAAAATAAAATACTAGTAATTCCGGACGTTCTTGCAAATAGCGGTGGCGTTACCGTATCATATTTTGAGTGGCTACAAAACTTAAGGAGAGAATACTGGACTGAGAATTATGTAAACGAGAGATTGGACAACATACTAACAAAAGCATTTGGTGAAGTTTATGATATGCATCTACAGTACAATACCAATATGAGAACTGCAAGTATTGCCTTAGCGGTTAATAGGGTAGCAGAAGCTATAAAAATTAGGGGAATTTGGCCTTAAAAAATATAAATTCTATTAATAGAATTTTATTTATTCGGTTGAGAATGAATGTCCACATGAACAGCTTTTTGTGACATTAGGATTTCCTATTTTAAACCCTGAGCCCATCAAGCTTTCGATGTAGTCAACATTTGCACCTTTAAGGTATTTTTGACTATAATTATCAACCAAGATTTTAACGCCATTTTGTTCTAAAACGATATCATCCTCATCAGGGTTCTCTTCAAAACCCATACCATAAGATAATCCAGAACATCCCCCCCCTGTTACATACACTCTTAAAAAGAGATTGTCTTTACCTTCTTGTTTCATAAACTCCATAACTTTTTCAGCAGCTTTTGGAGTTACATCGACTACTTGAGATTGTTGAGCATTTTCCATGATAAGTTATATTACATAATTAAGTCTATTAAGTTTTTCCAAAGAAAAAACAAAAAAAAGTGTGTAGAATTATTTGTTAGATAATGCAGACCATTTTGCCAAGGAGCCTGCAGCAGTTGTCCATGTATTTACAGACTGATAAACAGGAACCTGATTTTCTTCCAACCTATTGGCCATTTTCTGGGTAAACGGTCCGCCCAAAGCACCCACCAAAATAGGTTTTTTCATTTGTCTGTTAAATTCCGACAGAACATCTATTATATTTTCTTCCAGCGGATCATCCTGAAATACAAACCATGGCATAATGATGTCAACATTAGGATCATCCATAAAGGTCTGAACTGCAAATTTATAATCAGCAGCATTTGCTGACCCTGTAATATCACAAGGATTTCCAATTACGTAAGTAGGCGGATAATGAGATTTAAAGGAACTTATGCTTTGATTACTCAAATTTGCCACCTGAAGACCAAGTCTTTCAAACTGGTCAATTGCAGCAATTATTGGTCCGGCCCCATTTGTGACCATGGCAACTCTATTTCCTTTAGGAACAGGTTGCCACGAAAGAGATTTTAATGAGGCAGTCAACTCATCATAGCTATCTACAGAAATAATTCCGCTCTGAGAAAACGCCCCCTTCACAACTGCATATGTTCCACCTAACGAACCCGTATGGGAAGCAGCTTGTTTTGCCCCCCTAATTGTTCTGCCATTTTTGAACACTACAATTGGTTTTTTTCTTTCCAAAATCACCTTTTTTGCAGTGCTAACAAATTTTCGCCCATCTCCAAGTCCCTCAACATACAAACCAATAACTTTTGTTTGGGAATCTTCAGATAAATACCATATCATGTCGGCTTCATCGACATCAGATCTATTGCCATAGGAAATCATTTTGCTCATACCAAATGGCGAAGAGTGTTCCATAAATGCAATGCCAATAGTGCCACTCTGAGAAAGAAACGCAACATTGCCATTTTTTGGCCTCAGCATTCTTTCATGTCCCTGGAATGCGCAATCAAGTCTGTTTGCTCCATTGAACATACCGATACAATTAGGTCCAATAATACGGATTTTCAATTGAGACGAAAGATCTTTTATTTGCTGCTCTATTTCGGCCCTTTCGCCACCAAGTTCTTTACCTCCACCTGAAATTATTACCATGTTATGGATTCCCTTTGCACCACTCATCTTCAACAAATCAGGAACAAATTTTAGGTCAACAGTAACAACTACTACATCAACTGGATCCGGTATTTCATCAAGGCTTCTATATGCCTTTATCCCCATAATCTCAGGGTAACCTTTGGCATTTACTGGATAAACTTTACCTTTATAATCATGTTTAGATAATGATTCCAAAACAGAGTTACCAACTTTACCAACTTCTGGAGAAGCACCTATCAATGCAATAGATTTGGCATTAAAGAACAAATCCATTTGATTTGAATTTGGTTGCGCAACAGACACTGCATCATATCTGGGATTAGCTGCCAAAAGTATTTTTGCATCAGCAACAAAATAACTATCAGGATATACAATAATAGGGTTAAAATCAATGCTTTCGTAATAAGGAGAAATATCAAATCCCAATTTCCCTATATTGACAAGAGCATCACTCAAAATATCCATATCAATCGGTTGGGAACCCCTATAACCCTTGAGTAACATTTTGCCTTGGAGATCATCTATCATTTCCAATGCATCCTCTTTTGTGATTGGCAGAACTCTAAAAGATACATCTTTAAAGAGTTCGGTGAATATGCCTCCGAGCCCAACCATTATAACAGGGCCAAATTGAGAATCATTTTGCAAACCTACAATAATTTCAACACCTTTGGGAACCATTTTTTCAAGCAAAATGCCTTTTACATCATATTGCTTTGAAAGTCGTTCATACATATCATTGAATGCGGACTTTACTTGCCCCTCATCTTTAAGGTCGATTTTAACCCCTCCAACGTCAGTCTTATGCAAAATTTGGGGAGATACCACTTTAGCAACAAGTGGATAACCAATAGAATTAGCCTCTTTTACGGCCGTTTCAACATCTTTTACCAAAGCAAACCGGGGTACTTGTATATCGTACAAAGTAAGAATATTTTTTGCGATTTCTTCCGTAACTACTTGAGTATGATTTTTAAAAGCATCTTCAAATATTGATTTTACGTTATTTTGATATGTCAATAAAACTGTTTAAATGGTACGATTTAAAAATTTTCCTTAGTCTTGCTAAATACAAATATTAATTGTACATTAAAAAATACCAATTTTTAGGGAAGTATTGATTTTATGGTAAACATAAAATCAAATGATCACACCTCATTTATATGCAACAACAACAATTGCCCCACCCATCAGTTTTTTCTTAAACTCAATTTTAGAAAACCATTTGGATAGCATAAAGTTTAACTCCTGATTCTTCGGCCATCTCAAATAAGTGCCATACAGGGTTCTAAAAGGGATACCACGTTTTCCCGCAACCATAAAAGCCAATATTGACAAGAAATACTTTAAATATATTGAAACTAATAATCGACAAACAACATTATCAGGTTTCCCCAAATCTACAATAACCAACTTTCCCCCTTTCTTTAGAACCCTATTTAGTTCTTGAATTGCAATATGCAAATCCATAGCATCCCGTAGCGAATAGCCGCATAAAATTGCATCAAAAGTATTACTTTTAAATGGAATGCTTTCAAAAACCCCACTGCACAAAAAAAAACTAAAAGGCTTGTCACCCATACTAATTTTATCTTTGACTTTATTTAGCATTTCATAAATAGGATCATAAAAAAATACAGTGACATCAGTCGAAACGTTTTCCATCACTGTCTTTGACATATTACCATATCCGGAACCAGCATCGAGGATAACATTTCCAGGCATAATGCTTTTAATAACGCCTTGTTTTCTAAAATCATTATCTTTACCTAAAGATATAACACTGTTTACTTTGTCGTATACAGGAATAATATTTTTTAGCACGTCAATTACTTCCCTCCAATACAGTTTACCCAATCCACTGTGTTTCAATATATCCAATCTGTATCAAAACATTATAATTAATTATTCGTTAAAGATATAAAAAATAAAGGCAAAGAATAGGTTAATAATTGTACAAAGATAAAAACGAAGGCAAAGAAGAATATATCAAAGATATACACACCTATGGAGAAACAAAAGTTTTGGTTAGGGGTTTTCTTCTTTTGGACAACAACATAAAGAAATTATACGACAGTCTCAAGGCAAATCATAAGGAAACCAACATTGTAATTGTAAATTCAAATATCGTCTTTGGATTGGAACACATTTTCGGAATCATAAAAATAATTAATGAAGAAATGAGATCGAAGGCGCATAGAGAAATAAAGAATTTTGATGTCGAATTCTTACTGAGAATTTGCTACACTAATCAAATTTTAAGTGCATTTAAAATTTTAAACGACAGCAAAAACAATAACTTTGTATGTATTTTATTCTCTAAATGTATCTCAAATATAGAACATGCATATATTGATTTAAAAAGGTATGGAAAAGAAAACAATGATCTATTACAAATTTCACAGGCTAAAAAATTACACATTATTGACCTTTTTTTTAAAAAAGATCTAAAAGATATGAATATGACATTAATAAACGATGACCTAAAATTTCAAAAATTTCTTATAGAAAGGGCTGCAATAGCCTTAAAATAAAAAACCCTCACAGTTTAAAAACAGTCAAAGATAATATCAATCATTCAAAAGTTCGTTTCTCAACCATTGATTTAAACAAAATATCATGTTTTATTATAGATAGTCCGGTATATTTTCCAACTACCTCTATTAAAAGGATCCAGTCAGGATTTGTTAAATCCACTTTTGAGGAAATAAATGGCCCTATTGCATTTATTATGTCATCCTTTTTTAAGGAGGTATGTCTTTTTTCTATTAGAATTTTAAAGGAATCGTCAACAGGTATCCTTTTCATCAATTCTACGGATATTTTTTTTATATCTGTAACACCAGTCAATACTACATGTTCAATTGGAATAAATCTTAAGATATATCTTATTTCCCAAGGGTCATCCTTTAGTTTTTCTCGTAAAAAAAATATAAAATCCACAGGATTTTTCAAACAGACACCTACAACAAGTCCATCTATGCTTGTTGTACGAATGGTGGCATGCAAATCACCAAACTCAGCAAATAATTCCCCTAGCTCATCAATAAGAGCATCCTCTTTGTATCTAAAAGTTGTAGCAATAAAATTAAATTCCACAATTTATCACTTTTTCTTTTTGTTAGGAAAATTCTTTTATAACGGCATAAATCTTTTCTTTTGAAACTATACCATCTCTTATTATTTTTGGATTATTGGTGTCGACAAGATCTACAATAGTTGATACAGAAAGTGATCTATTTAACTTCCCCCCATCAATTGCCGCATCATAACCTTTTAAATTGCTAGTCTTAATATCCTGAAGATTACTGAAAGGAGGTTGATTAGACAAATTAGCGCTAGTTCCAACCAATAGTTTATTCTTTGTGAGTTGTATTAAATTTGTAATGCATAAATTATCCGGAATTCTGACAGCAACAGTGTTATCAAAAGCGTATTTTGAAGTCAAAGAATCATCATTTAACTTTAATATCAATGTTAATTGACCTGGCCAAAAGCGGTTTATTAATATATTCGCCTCTTTCGTAATTTTAACCAAATGGGTTAGTGGACCCATATTGCTTGCCAAAATGGGTAGGTGTTTTTCTAAAGGTCGATTTTTAATTTTGAACAATCGCAGAACAGAATCATCATTAAAAGGGTCGCATCCGATACCATATACTGTATCTGTAGGATAAACTACAATAGAACCGGCATCTATGAGCTCTGCACATTTTTTTAAGTCTTCACTGTTATCGCAACTAAAACAAAAAACCACAAATAAATATATGATTTATTTTTATTTATTTGTTGTAAATTTGCTTTATAGGGAAAAATTTTTACAATAACCTATTTTTTTATTATTTATAGTATCTTTAACAAATAACTTGAGTATAATTTTATCAATTAATCAAAACTACTGCATTATTAAAAACAAATTACAGTTTTTACTATATTAAGATATTACAATATTTTACAATTTAACTTCAATAATAAAACTCTTAAAAATTAGACTGTAGAGGACACTATTACAAATCTAATATTAGAAAAAATTAGAAATAAAATGAATTAACAAAGTATTTTTAATTGAACATGTATAACAATCTCAATACAAAATAGATCAAAAATGGTTGAATATACACTTAAAAAAAATAAATTAGACCATAATTATCATCATAAGAGTTCAGCTGAATTTGACAACATAATCAACGGATACTATCAATTGATTGGTGGAGAGGTTAATAACTATGATAAGGAAACAAGTAAAAGACTTCAATCATTTGGTGAGGAGCTCTCAAGGAAAAGACTTTACGAAAAATTTACAACATTCAAAGCTGACAATGACGACATGATAATAGGAAATCATTTGCGATTATTCTCATTCTGTGAACACCATCTACTTCCATTCTTTGGCGAAGTTGCGATTGGGTATATTCCCGATACAAAGATATTCGGGCTCTCAAAGTTCCAGCGTCTCATAGATAAAGTGTCCTCCAGACCACAACTACAAGAAAGACTAACCCATCAAATTCTAGAAGAAATCAAAAACAGACTAGAGCCAAAAGGAATAGGAGTGGTCATAAAAGCTATCCATACGTGCGTATTTGCGAGGGGAACCCAGTCATCCACAGCAGAATTTACTACATCTGCAGTAGACGGAGTATTCAAAGAGAACATCAATACAAAAAACGAATTTCTATCCATAATAAATGCAGACGGAAGATTACGTCTATAATTTACCTCTTTTTGGCGGATTTAATCAGGATTAGAATATTTTCTAATTTGTTTTTTTTTTTGAAACATGGCAAATAGCGCAGAATATTAAAAAATAAATGCGATATATTTTAATTAGATAAGTATTGAGGATTTTTATATTGATATTTGCAGCCAATTCCAACTACAATAATGACACAAACAATAACAATAACAATAACAATATAGAGTACCTAGATTGGAATGATGCCCTTACTATTCTTAACAAAGCATATAGTCTTGGATTATTTGTGTTGATAATTGGGCCTAAGGGCACAGGCAAAACTACTTTGGTAAGAAAATTTGCAAATCAAATAAACAAGGATCTGTTATCAATTAATTTTAGCCTTAGAACAAGGGAATCACATCTAATAGGAACAAACACCATTGATAATGGTCAAATAAGTTTTGTAAACGGGATTTTAGTTCGATCAATGACTGAGGGAAACCTACTCTATCTGGATGAACTAAATGCTGCCGAGCCAGATGTATTACTAAGGCTAGACGAAGCATTGGACGACAGAAAACAAATAGTTTTAAAAGAATCAGAAGGTCAAATTATCATAGCAAAAGAGGGTTGGTTTTCCATAGGCACCATAAATCCACTATCTCACGTGGGAACAAAAGAATTACCTCCTCAAATAATAAGCCGGTTTCCAGTTAGAATAATGTTAGACTATCCCCCAGAGAAAACAGAGTTAGAAATAATCAAAAAACATGTTAACATAAATTACAACGAGGAACAAGTAGTAAAAAGTGCAATAAAATTAGCCAATAATTTAAGGAAAGCAGCATCATTAGAAGAGATTTTTTATAGCCCAAGTTTAAGAGAAACCATAGCATTTTCAAAACTTGTCACCAATAACACCAATCCAAAAGATGCTGCAGAAATAGTATTTGCAAATGTATATCACCAGTGGGGAGAAATAGAATACAGAAAAGCTATGGACATTGTGACTTCAATTTTTATTTAACAGAGAATGAAATAAATTGTCAATTTTTTGGAACACAAAAGAAAAAGAAAAAGAAAAAGAAGATAATGACTTAGACACTATTGATTTTCGAATTAGAATCGACGTCCTGATAGACATATCCACATTTTTAGCAAGGCGGTGGTCAAATCACGATGATGCAGTTGTAACCATCTCAAGGGAGAATAAAACCTATACAAATCTAGACAAAAATAAAATAACTATACCCCAATTAGAATACTTTCATGGCAATACATTTCAAAAATACAGGCAATGGAGAACACTGTTATGGCATGAATCAATGAGACTAAAATATTCATTTAAAATATATGATACAGATATAGTATTTGGACACATTTTTAACATACTAGAAACTAAAAGAGTGGAAATTTTAGGGCTTGACGAATGGAGAGGCATGATCAAAGAAATAATATTTTATGAAGCATTGTCAGGTAATAACAAACCTCTTTTAAATTCGCTTCATGGGAAATCCAAAATCATTGAAGCGTTCTCTCAGTTCTTTTTGACTGGTTTTATCAAAGGAGAAATTTTTGGCGGAGAAAATGAAAGAATACTAAAAGCCTCAGAATATGCCAAAAATTCAATAAAAGAGTATATTAAAAAATACGAAAAAAGGGATAAACTCTTAGACCCCATATCAGACCAAAAATGGCTCGAAGGTGAGACAAGACAGATAATAAAAATACTACAACTAGATTCACTAATGTCCATACCTCCAATCCCCATCATCATGCCTAAAGATAAGATCGGCCTATCCACAAGTCACGAGGAAGAGGAGAAGGAACTATCAAATCAAATTGAAAAAATTGTAAAATTAAAAAACAAAGAAATAGAATTGGAAAAAGTAAAAAAAGAAATAGTACAAGGAAAGGATATTAGAGAAGAATTTAAGGCCATTGTCAAAGAGAGTAAAAAAAACGACAACAAAGGTTATGAGTCCACCGAAAACCTTTCCATTACCGTACCATATGACAATATAGAAACTGATGAAAACAAAATATACGACTATAATTTAATTAACAAAACAAAAACGGCGTTGAAGGAATGGAAATCAGGATGGAAAGAAAAATACGATTACCAAGGCGAAGAATTAGAATTAGAAAACCACATTGAGAGACAGTCAAAAATCTTCATAAGTGACAAGAAAATCTCGATTAATGTCAAGATATCAATATTACTAGACTTGTCAAGCAGCATAGAAGACAATGAGATCGAATACAAAAAGGCAGCTGTTGCTCTCTGTGAAGGATTAGAGTATCTGGATATAAAATTCTCCCTCTACGCATTTAATACAGAATCCAGAGCCATTAAATGCTGGGTAATTAAGCCTCAAAATGTTAGATGGGGTTCATTTTATGCAAAAAGATTGATGCAAATTAAGCCTTTAGGAGGAACTCCATTAGCAGAAGTGTATAAAATATTACAACCAGTTATCAATTATTTTAAGCCAGACATTTTTGTCACACTGACAGATGGAGAACCCTCCGATATGAATGCCGTTAGATCAACAATATCATCATATAAAAGATATGGGATAAGAATGATCGCCATAGGTTTGGGCTCCGATACGAATGATGCAATAGGAATAGGGCTTAATTTAAAATACCTAAACTATGAGAAAACTCTAACACTATCTAAAAAAAGGTTACAAGATTTACCAAAAAAGGTACTTGGTTTATTGATATTAAGCTGATTTATTGAGTTGATACAAAGGTGTGGAAAAATGAGGGATCAATTAAAAACCTATATTTGGAAACCCCTTCTTCAGTTTTTCCCAATCATTTAAAAATATATCCAGACCCTTATCAGTGAGTGTGTGATGAATCATTTTTTGAAGTATTTCAGGTGGCAAAGTGACAACATCTGCACCAAGTTTAGCAGACTCGATTACATGGATAGGATGACGAATACTAGCAACAAGTACTTGCGTGGAAAAATCATACCCAGAAAATATTTGTACTATATCACTTATCAAACTTAACCCATCATGCCCAATATCATCCAGTCGGCCAATAAATGGACTGACATAGGTTGCACCAGCTTTTGAGGCAAGTAGTGCCTGATTTGCTGAAAATATCAATGTAACGTTTGTTTTAATGTTTTTTTTGGTCAATGCATTTACGGCTTTCAAACCATCAGCAGTCATTGGAATTTTTACTACGACATTATCACCATAACTGGCAAGTTTCAACGATTCATCCATAATCTCGTCGAAATCAGTCGCAACAACCTCCAGACTAACCGGGCCATCGACCATCTTGACAATTTTCTTCATAGCATCGATTGGATCACTGTTTTCTTTAAAGAGGAGAGAGGGGTTTGTAGTAATGCCATCCACTACCCCAAGTTCCAGGTACTTTTGTATCGATTCAAAATTAGCCGTATCTAAAAATATTTTCATTTTCTGTCACTTTTTTTAAGTTCAATCACATTCTTTACTATTTCTTTTGGAGATAGGCCATATTTATCAAATAATTGATCTATTTCGTCATCTCGCGCAGATTCACCAAATATATCAACTATGCCTAATTTTTTAACAAAAGTTGGACAGTACTCAGAGGTAACATCTGAGATAGCAGAACCTAATCCACCTATAACACTATGCTCCTCCACCGAAACTATAGACCCAGTCTCTTTAACACATTTAATTATAAGGTCTTTATCAATGGGCTTTATAGAGTACATGTCAACAACCCTACAAAAAATACCATGTTCCTTTTTTAAAATAATGCTGGCATGTATAGAAGAGGACACCATAGTACCACAAGAAAACAAAGTCAGGTCGTTTCCATCAATCAAGATATTACCCTTGCCTATTTTAAATTCAGAATTTGCAGAGTAATTTTCTTGAGTTGATGGGCGTGCCAATCTCACAAAAAAAGGGCCTGGTATATTCACTATCTGCTTTATCAAATTTTTAACTGTGACAGAATCCGAGGGAACTAAAACTTTCATGTTTGGTAGTGATCGCATTATAGAGATATCCTCTATTTGTTGATGGCTAGCGCCGTCTGGACCGACAGATAAGCCTGCATGAGATACCACGATTTTTACATTTAGATTTGGGTAACAAATTGCATTTCTAATTTGGTCTAGGCACCTACCTGGGACAAATGCCGCATAGGTACTTGCAAATGGAATTTTACCTGCTATTGCCAAACCTGCAGCAATAGAAACCAAATTTGCTTCAGCTATGCCTACGTTAAAAAACCTGTCAGGAAATTTTTCCCCAAAAACTTTTGTTTTCAACGAATCAGTAGTGTCGCCACCTACGCAAACAATATCAGGGTTTTCTCCCCCCAACCTTACTAGGGTATCCCCATATGCGGACCTCATTTCAGAAATCCGGATATTATCGCTAAATGTATATGACATTATTGTCCATCCACCCTTTGTTTTAGGGTTTTTAGACTATTTATTATAATTATCATTGTTCCAATATTCCTTTAACCACACTAAATTGACTTATCACGCTTTTTCTAATTTTCATCCAATCGTCTTTTATGCCATATGATTCTGATTCTCTCAACAACCCTTTTTCAAGGTTAGAATCTAATAAAAATTTGGTATTTCTGATTGTTTCTTTAATGTCTGAAGAGCTGAAAATAGCATTACCCATAACAAAAATCCTACAGCCGGCCTCATAACAAGGTGATATTGTGTGAAGATCAATACCGCCATCAGCTTCAAAATAACCTTTATATCCATTGCTTCTAAGAGCAGGTATCAAGTTCCTCATTTTAGGTAAAACAGAAGGTATAAACTTTTGGCCTGCAAAACCCGGATTTACAGACATTGGTATTATTACATCTAAACAATCAAGATAACGGTATATCCATTCGGGTAATTCAGTGTTAGGATTAATTGCGATGCCTGGGCTTACACCATTAGAGATTATTTTATTATTTATTTTTTCAAATTCCTTTTCATCTTTACATTCTTCCACATGAACAGTAATTATGTCACATCCAGCATCAATATAGGAATCCAAAACATCATATGGATTACTTATCATAAGATGGGCATCAAATGGCAATCGGGTTATTCCACGCAGTCTTTTTATAGTGTCATAAAAAAAAGTTGTGTTAGGCACAAATTTTCCGTCCATAACATCAAGGTGAATAATATCAGAACCAAACCTTTCAACAGTTTCAATTTTTGATTCATAACTTTCCCCATCCCCACCTGCAATGATGGAAGGTGCAATCATATATTCACCTTCCAACTCCTTTATTAGTATAGGAAGATGTTTCTTAGATGGCGCCCTACCATGCCACTGCGGATTATTTGCCATATGTTTTATGCCGTTTCCTTTTATAGTATTAGCTATTATGATTTTGGGCTTGCCTGCAGGCTTTATTTTGAGCTCGTGTATTAGTTGTTCTACCCTATGACCATTAATTTCTGCTACATCCCAATTAAAAGACAACCATTTATCTTTAACTGGATCCAGAGGCATGATATCATCTGAAAATCCATCCTGTTGTATTCTATTCCTATCCAATATGGCGACTATATTATCAAGCTTAAACTTTGCAGCCGCCATTGCAGCCTCCCATATCTGACCTTCATTAATTTCTCCATCGCCTAGCAAACAATAAACAACACTATTTCTATTGTCTAAATTGTTGGCTAAAGCAATACCAACAGAAATGGATAATCCAATTCCTTCAGATCCTCCAGAATACTCTATTCCAGGAACACTATGGTGTTTCTGACCCTCGCTATACCTAACAGGGTGCCCTTGTAGTCTAGAATTCAGTTTTCTCAACGTCTTCATTTCCTCTTTTGGAAAAGATCCAGCTAAAGACAATGTTGCATAATAACCAGGAGCTGAATGGGCTTTAGAGTTTATAAAATAATCTCGGCTTTTGGAGAAAGGATTGGTAATGTCATAATGCATGATTTGAAAATAAAGGGATCCCATAATTTCAGCAGCAGAAAAAGAAGCCCCGGGATGACCAGAACCAGCTTCAGTTATTCCCATCAGGGCCAATGTTCTTACCTCTTTAATTTTATTTTTTATTGATAAAAACCTATTTATATTATACATATCTTGAGTTCCCCATCATCATATCATCAGTCCACGAAAATGTCAAACAAGAAAATAGATAAAAAGATAACGGTTGTTCCATATGTCTAGTTATTTTCATTATCATGAATATCAATATCGGATAAAATCGAATTTAAATCGGAATTGGTTAATCCCACACCCATTTTTGCGTCTCTTCTGCTTTTAATAGAGTTATTTGAGAAAGCTATCAATGTGGGGACAGCGTTAATATTGTATTTATCCCATAAGGGATTATCATCATCATTAAGTTTTACAACCCCAACCAACACCTTAGGATTGATTTTTTTTAAGCTCTCTTCAAAAATGGGCAAAAATCGACTGCAATAATGGCACCAGTCAGCATAAAACAAAACTAGAGAATTTGAACTGTTTGCAAGATCCTCCATTTCACCCAAACCATAGTCTTTCATACCATATCTATTTAAAACAATAACTAAAAAATATTTATAATTTATTTGGAGGATATCTTACAAAAAAGGTAAAGAAGCAATAGACCAACAACTACCAATCAAAAGAGAATGGATGAAAAAAATTGTGCAGGTGTTGAAGCTACGGCAGCTGTGGGAGCCTAAGTTCCGGCAGCTGTGGGAGCCTAAGTTCCGGCAGCTGTGGGAGCTTAAGGTCAGGGAAAGGGCTGTAGGGATTAACATTCGGGTCAGACGGCGAAGGAGACGCAAGCTCCTGTAAAGACAGGGCTGGTCTAGAAGTCAAGGTGGCTGTCAAATCCAATATCTGTCCATTCCTATTAACCGTCAAGTTAATTTTATCACCCACCTTTTTGTTTATGTCCAAGTATGAAATAACATCGTCAATTCTTGTAATGGAAACATTATCCACTTTGATGAGTATATCTTTTCCAATAATCTGTTGCTGGCCATACCTATCACCCTGTATAATCATATCTTGCAAACCCGCCTCATCCGCTGGACCGTTTTCGACCACATTTTCAATTACTACGCCTTTGTAATCTCGCGGTAGTCCAAAACTCTCGGCTAAATCTGGTGTTAGTTTAAACCCAGCAATTCCAAGCCATGGATGCTCATATGAGCCCCTTTCTATTAATGATGGAATTGTCCTTAAAACATCATTTGATGGGATGGCAAAACCAACCCCGGTGTAAGCTCCCGTATTTGAGAAAATGGCAGTATTCATTCCAACAACACCACCGTTTAAGTCAATTAGTGGGCCACCAGAATTTCCCGGGTTTATTGCCGCGTCTGTTTGAATCACATTAGGTATTGAGTATCCAGAATCAGAATTGGGCAGGAGCCTACCCATTTGGCTCACAATTCCAAATGTTAATGTGTTATCCAAACCGTATGGGTTTCCAATAGCAAGCACAGGATCACCCACCTTTAGTTTTGTTGAATTTGAGAATACCACTGGTATTAAGTTTTCCTTGGATGGATTGATTAATTTGATAACGGCAACATCCCCATAGGGGTCTGTTCCCACCAATTGTGCAGAATATGTATTCCCATCATTGAATGTAACAGTAATGTCATTGGACTCACTCACAACATGATAATTAGTTATAATGTAGCCAGACTTGTCATATACAAACCCAGAACCAAATTTTGTTGGTATTGGACTGTCATTAGTTGTGTCAAAAAATCGATTAGGGAAATCAGATGGACCGTATTCTGTGGTAATTTGGACAACAGAGTCCTTTACTTTATTAAACACGTCGTTCAACAAAGAGTTATTCCCACCTCCAAATAACCCAGAAACACTTGGTGTTTCGCTTTGGGCATGGACCCCAAATGGGTTTACAAAAGTACATAGCAACATCAATAAACTCAAAGAAAGCATAGTGAAACGGATATTGAAAAAAACAACCATAACACAATAGGGTATTATTTTATATTTATGTTTAATCAAGTAAAACCAAGAACACAGTATTGTTGTTTGGTTTAACGAAATTAATTAAGGAATTTTAATATACGAAGATAGAGAATCTCATTTGAGTTTAAATAATGTCCCCCTCTTTCCCTCCCACTTCTCCTTCCAATCCTCCTTCTTCTTCTTCTTCTTCTTCTTCTTCTGCCACCAATATCAATGAGAAGGACAACAAAGTTGTCGTCATAGAGAACCTGAATTTGATGAACAACTCGGATGTAATTTTAGATGATGTGTCATTTGAGATAAAGAAAGGAGATTTCTTAGGGATAATAGGTCCAAATGGCGCTGGAAAAACAACCCTTTTCAAATGTATGCTTGGCTTAAACAAAGATTATTCTGGGACAATAAAGGTTTTTGGCAAGGAAATAAAAAAAGAGTCAAAAGAAATATATAAAAAAATAGGGTATATACCCCAGTCAAATAAATTTGACACAAGGTTCCCAGCAACAGTAAAGGAAATAATCCAGTTGGGCACAATAGGGAAAAAGATCGGCAAGGAGAAAATAAATGAGTTAGTAAAACTAACAGGCATCTCAGAATACATGGATAAAAGAATTGGGGACTTGTCCGGCGGCCAACAACAGAGAGTTATGATAACCAAAGCACTAATCCATGAACCAGAACTTTTAATTTTAGACGAGCCCGCAACAGCCATTGATGTCAACATATTAAAGATATTCTATAGACTACTGACAAAGTTAAACAAGGAAAAGGGAATAACAATAATTTGGTCTTCTCATGATCTTGACGCAGTCAATCTGCTATCAAACAAGATAGCCTGCATCTACAAAAAACTATTGTTTCATGGCAGATCTGAAGAATTTTTCAGTGATGAAAATAATTTGAAAAAATTCTCTGAATCCTCAATGCACATACATATCAAAAGTCATCATCACTAGGAACCTTTTGTACGACAAAATAACGAGTACAAACTATTTGCATTATTTTTGAACGATAAGAAAAAAAAACTGATTAATACAAATGCAGAATATAGTACCGAAACAGCTCAACAGATTATATATAGACACATAATCTTTGAAAATCGAAACGGAGCACACCTTAAAAAGTTATCTTGGAATAAAAAGGAGAACTAACAAGGCATGATTTTTTTAGACAGTCAAAAGAAGACCACCACCTTAGCTTCAATTGAATTAGGCAAGCAAATCAGAAAACCACCACCAATCACACGTATCCACATAGAGGGAATAAGTGCAGGTTCTACCACAGCAATACCAACAAGCCAATAAAACACCTCAAAGAAACGCAATTTAACTTTTAAACGATTGAAATCCCAAAACACTACAAAAAATTTATTAGGACAAATAAAAAATAAGAGAAGGACAAGGAGAAAAAGGTGAAAGGAGAAAATGTTGGTGAAAACAAAACTGGCAAGACAAGAAGTATTACATTCAGGCTTGAAAGCTCTATAATAGAAGAATTGCAAGCAGAGGCAGAATACAGAGAAACATCGTTAAATGTTTTAATTAACCAAATATTACGCAGATACTCAAATTGGGAAAGATACGAAAATAAAATGGGAATGATACCAATTCCCAAAATTTTGCTTTCAAGCATTATAGACGAGACAATAAAAATAGGAAAAGAAAATGGGATTGAAGATGTTTCGAATTTCAGAAACATCCTAATGAAGGATCTTTCTCAGATAGCATTTGTCTTTCTAAAAGACTCCGTGTTGCTTATAAAAAAAAATTACAACCTAATATCAGCTTTAGAAGTTTTGGAACAATACCTAAAAGTGGTTGGAATTAACTCAGACCACAGGATTGAAGACGATGGAAAACACACCTATGTGATCCAGCACAAACTGGGTGAAAACTGGTCATTGTTTATCAAAGAGTTTTTGATATTAATATTTGAAAACCTTGGTAAAGTAAAGGTGGACATTTCAAGTACCCACAATACAACAGTTGCAAAGGTTTTTGTCAATCTATAATCTCCTCACCTAAAATACAATTATCACAAACAATAAAAAAAGGAATACCGGATTTAAGTTATATCGATTGTTTATTGTTTATCATGTTATAAAAAAAGTTGTGTTATGGTGTTTGCCCTAATGCATTCTTCCCGCTATTTACCAAATTTTGGAATGCAACATTATCGCAGGAAACAATTGCATCCTCTCCTGAAACACACTGAGAGCTTTGTTCAGAGTATTGGCCCTGGCTTATGCCCTGGCCTGCGGAGTTGCCGCCATCACCGTTGTTGC
>JADDOQ010000238.1 GCA_016782315.1 Nitrososphaeraceae archaeon
AGCTGTGGTGTTTCCTGTGGGGTTAGTAGTTGTATTTTGAGCTATTGCCATGGGTGCTGTTGAGATCAATATTATGGTTGATAGTAAAATCCAGACTAAGGTTTTCATATGCTTTTTAACAATTTGGAGTATAAAAATAGTTATATTGTCTTGGATAGCCCAAAAGACGGATTTTTCTGTTCTCTTTAAAAATATAATATATTTTGTTGATTACAAACAAATTACTTTGTTCTAATCTTGGTGAGATTTGTCAGGTGATTAGATGTTGTGTATTTAAAAGATGTAATTTCCACAAACGAAAACTGCATATAGGAAATAGCAATGTTTTAGATAATACAGAGCATTTTTGTCCAAATCTTTGGTTAAACCTGATAGATAGTGAAAAAGAGTGCATTTCAAAGAATTATTACTTAATTTCGCCCCAAAATAAAGCGAATATTATTTTTGCTCTACCTCAAGTTATAAAACTAAAGGGCATATTAGCTAAGGTGTTTTTTATAAAAAATAATATTTAAAAAAATTTCGAAAGTTTGATTTGGTGTGTGATAAAACATACTCCAATAACCACTCATTTGGAGAATACTCAAATATCATGCAGTATCAGCTAACTTATTTACGACGATAAATCGAAAATGTACTGTTTAGGAAATCATTGAACTGTCAAACTTGTTTTATTTCCTTATTGATTTTATCGATAATCTGATTTAATTCTTTAGTGTGTTTTCCATCCCAGTAAACTTTTTTGCAAATTGAACACTTAAAAAAAATATTTGCGTTTTCAAACACTTTTTTGGGAACAATGTCTGCTAATGATGACTTTTGAGCTTTATCCAATGTTTTATTGCACAATGAACATCTGGTATTTTCATTTGGAACTGAAAGAACATAATTGATATTTGATTCCTTCATGATGATGATTAAAGTTTCTAATTCATTATCTGATATAATGGGAAAACTTGGAATGTTTAATTTGGTTAATCTTTTGTATAGCTGTTTGTCCCTTGTTAAAATAATTCTCTTCCTGTCTGAGAACCTATTGATTATCTCATTGTCATCAGTATTTGCTAAATACTCTGTATCAAAACCAAATATTCTCAATTTCTTTGCAACTTTCCCGAGCATTGCATCTGCTATAAATTTTGGATATATCTATAATTAACAATATCACTAAAATTTAACTTATTTTATCGACTTTGAGACAATGAAACCAAAAAAGGCTTACAGTTTTTATTTATATGTTGCCTAAATTTTTTATTTGGTGAAAAAAGACCTTAAAAAGTCTTTATCATCAAACATGTGACAACATGCTATGCAGCATGCATATGATCCAATTTTCAAATAGGATAAAAAAAAGGGAAATGGTCTAATGCCATTTTTATTTAAGGTGCCTGTTTATCAGCATAAGAAGTAACTTAATGTTCTTTGTCTCTTATTTAATTAGGTAAAATCAAAAACTTAATTTGGAATAAGAAGGCGAATACAAATATTTTATAGAATTAACCGCCGCTACCGCCAACCCCACCAGCTGTTGTTTCGACTTCTAAATCTTGTAATTCCCTGTCTGTATCTGATTTTGATTTTGTGATTGGCTTTAACATTTCCTTTTTTAATTCCTCTGAACTGTTGACCTCATCAATATCCTTTTTTACTTCCTCTTCCTGGATTGGCTTTAACATATCCTCTTTTGATTGGTCTCTATTTTCTTTATCCATATGAAATTAATATGTAAAGATAGTATAAATAAGCATAGGATTATAGCATACAAAATAAAGTCAGGCATGGATTATCTTTGTTTGTTTTTTTACACGCCAATGCCCTGAAAATAGCAAAGCATTCCCATTTTGGCATTTAGTTTTTATAGTCTTTATTAGCTTTTTTTATTATCTAATTTGTATGATATAAAGACTGACAATATGAGAAAAGACAGTTGAATATGCCAATACATCACTATCTATTATTCTTAAACAGAAATAAAGGGTAAACATTGGTGTTGAAGTAAATAAATCAATGTTTTTCCTTGCAGAATATTAATTTGATTAGTTTATGTTAAGGTGTGCCTCTGTTGCATTGATGTAAAATTTTATGCAAAAACATGTTATTTAATTTGCTTACTATTGATGATATCTGCAACAAGTTATTTTGCACTGAACATAAATAAATTATGGCCTATCTTTAGTATTTAGCCATGCGTATGATCTATAGAATTAACAAAAAGATAAAGTAGCAATAGATTATAACATTTTGTGTAGTTTTTTTTCTTCTTCTGAGAACTAAATGATATGTTTAAACCAGACCTGATTAAATGGATAGAT
>JADDOQ010000096.1 GCA_016782315.1 Nitrososphaeraceae archaeon
CTAACTAATAAGACCTCAATAAAATGACTTCCATGAAATAATAGATTTCATTCACTTTTGAATCACATCCCACTCGGCCCAAGACAATGAGTCCTTTCTTTCAAAATAAAGTTAAAATAAATGAAATTAATCTATAAAATTGATTGAACCCATTTACCTACCCTAATCAAACCCCCTTAGTCAAAGCTAAAAAGTAACTGAGCCCTTCTGCTGTTTGAGCCCATTTTTTTCCTGACGCTTTGGTTATTGTAAAGATAACTTGAGTTGGTTTAATTCTACTTATACAATGCTTAGGAATCGATATCTAAATCGGTATGCTGCCATAAATGACAAAAAAATTGTTGAAAGTGACCGTGTTTTGGATGAATTACTTGAAAGGTTAAATGCAAACTACCCTGATAGTTGGTATCGATTTGCAATAGAATTTGTATTTGAAGATTAGTTTTGAAGACCCGTTTTAATAACAACATGATAAAATGACCTTTATCCCTTCAGTAAATCTGGGATAAAATAAGTTAGCAGAAAATTATTTTGCTTAATCTATATTTAGTCTATCCCTATTTCAGTAATACATTATAATATGCGTTTATTTGATTTTATTTCAGAATATCCTGTATTTATAATACGATTTAGGGACAAAGAATATTGTACTATTTAATGAATTGTATGTATAATTAAATAAGGAAGAGAAGAAGATATTTGTAAATTATATAACATCCAATAAAAAAAAGTATCATCCATACGATGTCAATAATGCCGTTATAGATTGTATCCAGTCTCAAAAAAAATCTTGCGATAAAACAATAGAATCTGATTTTCTTAATAAAAGAAACAACAAAGATAATTATTCGTATAGTAAAGAACAAACTCGAGTTCTTGTTGCAGAATCAAACTATGATTTTAGGTATCTCTATCAATCCTATTTGGATTCATTAGGTTTAAAGTTGGAAATGGTGGACAGTGGAGAAGCATGCTTAAATCGCTTATTCAAAGATCAAAATGTAAACAATAACAACTTCGATATTGTTATTATTAACACCCATCTGTTTGACATACCGGGACTTGATATCGCAAAAGAAATACACAAAAAAATCCCAAATCAAATGATTGTTATTGTTACTACTACATCCAGAGAACATATCTTTAATGGCCAATTAGACATTTCTGGTATTGACCGTGAATGTATACTGACTATACCGTTTAGGTTCTCTGATTTAGTATCTTTAATAAAATCAAATAAAAAAACATAAATGGCTGATCTATCTGCATATCAGTTTGGTAAATCCTACGTTACATAAATTAAATTTTCTAAATTGGCTGTTATAGAAAAGTTTAGTCAATACCTAAATACTGTTGCCAGGCTATGTTCCAACAAAATTTAAAAAATTGAGAAATATAAAAATTGATTGTGCAAAACATATATGGATACCATCATTAAACCTGAAACTAGTGTATTTAATAGGCTATTTAATGAAGTTAAAATCCTTTTTATATTTAGTATCTTTTTCCACTACTTATGTGAGATCTGGCTAGACTCATTCTCTTGGCTATTTTATAGAATCTTGTTTTTTTACTAATGACAGAGGTATAATAAACTTGAATATCGTTCCTATCCTATTATTGTTGCCTCTGATAAATATATCAATATCTTTATTGTTCTTATCTGTAGGCTCTTCATACCAGATCTTTCCTCCATGGGATTCAATGATTTTCTTTGACAGGTATAAACCCAGTCCGGTGCCCTGATGTGATTTTGTAGCAAATTTTTCAAACAGTTGATTTTTATTTTGTGGATTAATTCCAATGCCTGTATCCATTACTGTAACCAATATGCTATCATAATTATTGTTCTCCAATTCATTAAATGGTTTGTTTTCTTTATCTGTTCCTGTTTCTTTGGAATTGTTTGGTGACTCCTCATTAGTAGCATATGAAGGGTGAGAAATTACCGTATCAGTAGTAACAAGAATCTTGCCATCAAAAGTAAATTTCATGGCGTTATCCAGCAGGTTGAAGATAACTTGAGCAATCTTTTGGGAATCACAGTCAGCATACAAAGGTCCAAAATTACTACCATTATTTTGGATATTTTCTTCTTTTACCAATTCATTTTCTTTTTTGTTGTGGTGTTTTGAATATTTGTAATATGTTTTTTCTTCTGCTGCTGATTTTACATTTGACTTAAAATTATTATTTTTCGTTGCATCATAAAGCGGAAAAAATACTATTGAAATTTTGTCTGCCTTGTCTGTGTATGCGTATTTTCTTTCAACATCCTCTATTACTTGCGCAATTAGGGAGTGCATGTCTATGCCTCTTTGGATGCTCAGGCTAAAGGTTCCACTCTCAATTCTGCTTACCTGCAGGATGCTTTGGGCAAGGTTCTGCAGCCTTGATGCATTTCTTGCAATAATGTCTATTTCTTGCCTGTATTCATTGACATTGTCACCAAGCTTCTCCTCCAGAATCTCAATACCAATCAATATGGGCATTATAGGCGTTCTCAATTCATGAGCCGCAATGTCTATGAACTCACTTTTAACGCTGTCTTCTTGCTTTAGTTGCTCAAAAAGAATGCTTTGGTTATAGAGAACCTCAAATATTGAGACGTATGACAAAACTATTGATTCACTGTTGGAGTAGAAAGAAAAGCCAATCGGAGCGGTTGCTGTTTCCTCTTTTTGATGCTTTAGCTCCATTATCAGCGATTCCTTTCTGTCCACCACCAAAGACTTGATTTTGATGCTGATGCTAGGCGCAATGTCCTGGATGCGGATATTGTGGCCGTATTTTTTTAATAAATGCCAATATTCAGAATCTTTGATTGATTTATCCGTAGGCGATAGGATGCTTATCTTTAGGTTTTCGTTTTGCTCTGCCATCTCTTTTAAAAGTTGCAGAATGCCGCCTTTTTCCTGCATGTGAAACGCATTCACTGTGGAGTACATTATTTGTATCTCTTTTTTGGCTTTGTTTAGCATTTCAAATTCCTTTTTAATTGCATCATGGTAATCGGGGTAGACTATTGTCTCTGCTGAACTAACACCGTGCTCTATCTCCATTATCCTTTGTTTTGCGGGTATTGCCATCTTCCAAAGACTGTCAAAAACAAACTGCTGCTGCTCAACAAATTCTGCTGCATTGCTGTAAATTAGTTGGGAGGCGGGCTTCCCTAACTCATGAAATTTGGCAGGTGCAATATACTCCCTTTCGCTAACGTAAAAGTTGCCTTTGACTCCATCGATATGACGTAACTCATTTACAATTTGAAGTAACTGCTTGCAATATGAAATATTCTCTTTAGTGATATCTGTGATATAGTTTAGTGTTGTGCCTCTTCTTTTGGCATTCCCAAAAGATTCTCTTAATTGTTCTATTTCCACTAACAAAGAAGGCCTTGTATTGTCTATGCATGCATCTATTCTCTCTGCGGCATTTGATACAAAATGCAGTGTATGATGTATTACCTTATCTACACCTTTAGCTATTTTTGTAGTTTCTTTGACATTTGGCTGGGATGTCGGTTTGGCAGAAGTAGACGACATAACTGTAATGAACTAGCATATGTACTTTATAAAAAAATAGCTAACTGTATAATTTAATGTGAATTATTGCCATTATGGAAATACCTTAATATCAAGTTTTTTCAATAGTTTGCTTTCTCTATTGTATAATGCATATAATTAACAGATCGGCCTCTGTAGTTTAGGTGTTAAGCAATCCCATCGGCAAATCCTATCACTATACCCAAATTTTATAAAGAAACACCATAATTTTGATTTTCAAAGCATTAGTTAAACTGGTGGACATACATCACATTCAAATCAACTATTGGCCTACTTTATAGATAAATGCTAAATCCTGGCTAACGCTTTTCTTTTGCAAATTATATATAAAAATAAAATATTAATTTATTTAAAAGGTCAGGTATCATCTTGAAATATTCTGTGTACTCGATAATTTTATTAATAGATTTTTTAATTATGATTAATCATGCTTACTGAGTCTAGACATAGGATTGATATATCACCAGTAGATTTCTTGCATAATTTAAAGGCAGGTGAGCATGGATGTGTATTTTTTGGCTCCAAAGAAGAAATGGAAAATATTCATTTTTCTTTTGTTAAATCCGGACTTGAAAACAACTGGGGGGTTGTTTACCTTGCTGCAACAGAACCTATAGACAAAGTAAGAATATCAATGCAAACTTTTGGAATCAATACTCGAAAATATGAAAAAGAAGAAGAACACAGTGATGGTGGCGACGGTGGCAGTCTTATTATATTAAAAGGAGAGGAATTATACAAAAATCCTAATAATCCAGACATTGAAAATTGGATTGGCGCTACAAAATCCATTTCTGATAGGTTTAGTTCTAAAGGCAAAAAGGGCGTTAGAGTTGCAGCAGACCTGTCTTCGCATTTTATATCCCATGGTCTCATCGAACAGTGGCATAAGTTAGAGCATGCGCTGGGGAAAAAACCATCATTGCCAATATCTATTCTTTGTGCATATGATTACCGCTCTCAAAAAACATGGGACACAGATGTGTTGAAGCATTATGTTAAAATTAATAATGAAGCGAAAGAATTCATAGATGCTCATTCCTTTGTAATATATGCATCAAAACAAAAAAACATCATTTTTACAATTTAACTAATTATATCTTTTTTGGCTGAGGCCTTGGATGTCCTGCAAAGTAGGAGAAAAAATAATCAACCATTGTTCCTTGTAAATACCTTTAAAAACAAGTCATAGTTTTACCTTTAGAAACATGTCTATCCCACTTGAACGATTTTAAAATGTCATTTATAATGGGCAAGTTTGCATTGCATTTCAGAGTTGCCTAATATAGATGCAAATCATCAGTAAATCCAGTTCGGCTCAAGACAATGAACTTTTTATATTAATTTAATATAACCTGATACAAATAATAAAATGATTGAACCCGTTTACCTACCTTACTCAAACCCCCTTGGGCCCATGTCAGATTTGACTATATTCTTCAAATAGCCGTCTTTTTGAGATTAGTGGAATATTATTTTATTTTTGCAGGGTTTTTACATGATATATTTTATTTTTCTTATTTGCCTTTAACGCAACAACTAATATAGGATTATGAATATAACATAATTGTATTTTTTTATGTCCTATAAAATACAAAACATAATTGATACTATAAAACCGATAGAAAAAAACCATTATCTTATTCTATTGCCATCTTTGGTGATTTTAATGTTCATATCTGTAACTACAAGTCAATCAATAACCTACACAAACACACCTATCAATAATATTGCATATGCACAATTAACTAACCAAACAACAACAGCAGCATCCGCAGAGAAAACTGGCCTTGAAGGTGAAAACAAATCGTTAGCATCACCATCACCAACTATACCCAATACAAATACAGGTAGAGAAAGCAATGCATCATCACCGTCATATAGAGAGGCAATCACACCAAATAGACAAATAACACTCATTGCAGAAGACGCAGAGATTGAAATTGCACCTGGAAAGCGAGTTCTGACATGGACATTCAATGGGACTGTTCCTGCACCTACAATAAGACTTGCAGAGGATGAAAACGTAACCATAAAGTTCATCAACAAATCCCAATACCCCACACAATACATTTCCACGGCAACCATGATGACCTAAACGATGGTGTTGTACCACAGGTAATGCCCAATCAAACCTATTTGTACAACATAACTGGAGAGCCTGCCGGTGCATTGATGTACCACTGTCATGCGCCTCCAACCTCCTTGCATATTAGAATGGGCATGTACGGTGCATTAATAGTAGACCCAAAGGACAAACCATTACAACCTGCCAAAGAATTCGTTATGGTAATGGGCGAATACAGCCTTAAGGATCAGCTAGGGCTAGATGCGGATTATTACCTCATAAATGGGTATGCTGACCAATATATGCACAATCCTCTTCAAATCAATCATGGGGATTTACTGCGTCTATATGTTATTAACATGGGTACGACAATACCCCTTCCTTTCCATCTTCATTCAACCACATTTATGGCATATCCGTCAGGCATCTGGGACAACGAACCCCAACACGTTCAGACCATACCCATAGCCCCAGGTGACGCATCCATAATTGAGGCCAAATGGAAATACCCTGGAACGTATTTGTTCCATAGCCACGGCATCCAAGAAGAGAGGGGGAACATGGGTCAGATAAACGTAGTAGATACAACAAGAGGACTAGGTGAAGAAGGAGAAGTAAAAGCAGACAATAAAAATTCCACACCGCCATCTACTACCACTCAGTCAACAAACAGCAGCTACACACCATTGACCAAAAGTGTATCCATGTTTGACTGGCAGTATGAGTTGCAAAAGAAACTGCAAAAGCCCCAAATAATCAACTATTCTCAGGAAGGAGGCAATACCAGCAATATTCAAAAAGAGACCAATGCAACATCAGAAATACAGAGACAAGGAGAAAACCTGTCACTATCAATAGACGATAACTTGGCAACAAACATCACAGACACAAACAACACCTATACAACGCTGATGAACAATACGGGAAACCATGAACAACCAGAAGGAGAGGAAGGTGGTGAAAACGAGAATGGCAATTCAATTTCAATAGTTCCAGGCTCATCAAGCCCCAGTAGTAAAATATTCTATGACCCAACCAATGCGGAGGTGAAATTGGGGACTGAGGTAACCTGGATTAATGACGATAGCAATATGCCCCACACTGTAACATCTGGAGGTCCCGACAGTGGTCCTAGCGGAGTATTTGATTCTGGAATAATAATGGGCGATGGCAGTTCCTTCAAGTACACCTTTGACAAAGAGGGGGAGTTTCAATATTATTGCACATTGCATCCATGGATGGTTGCTAAAATAAAGGTAACATAAACAACAGTCACAAATTATTTTGAATTAGTTTGTGACTGTTTCTTTCTCTTTTTAATTATCAAAATTTTAGATGCATGAATGCTATAATACCTTGAGTATAGGATAAACGATATTTCGGCTGTTGATTAAGAATTGTTGATAGTAGGACCTTTCTCTATATCTGATTCTTGCTTTAAAGCATTTATAATTGATGTATACGAATAATGCAGCAAGACCTATCCGATAGTAAACCAAAATGTTTTTCTATTCTGGAAAAGAAACCCAGCTAAAAATCGCTTAATTCTCTTCTTATTTCCGTTTAGGTTGCATTTAGTTGTGCTAAAGCATAGCAAACTGCTATACAAACTGATAGCCGAAATAGACGAATAATTTTGTACAGCTTGAAGACGAATACCAAATAAAACTTCTAATACAGATATCTGAATTTAAAAATAAACTTGCACCCTATTTTTGAATTTTTAATAAAATTTTTTTGTCATACTAGCCCTAAAATAGTTATTGAATCCGCTTACGTACCTGACTCTAACCACATAGTTTTAGTTGAAAGGTGGCTGAGCCCATTTATTGCCAGAGTCATGCTAATTAGACTCTAATTTGTAACCGTTGAAAAGATGGCATTGGTATTTGGATTACTGTTTGTACGGACTGAAAAGTCACCGAGATAATTTGTTGTCAAGTTGATGACCATTAAATCGATGCACAAACCACAAAGACCAAAAATATTGATTATGCTGAATGTTGCCTATTTTGTAGTTTGGGAATTACCTAAAAATCATTTCCAGGCAAAAGCCGCCAAAACGGAGAGGTTATTAAGATTCTATGTACACATGTATAATAATGAAGAGGCTTTGCTATCAATGTCACAAAAGGGGATAATCCATACCATGGCAGTTGAAGATGCGGTAAACACAATATCAACAGCAGACTATGGCATGCATTGTTTGGTGGTTTATCCTAATTTGGTTACGCTAAGAGAATTCTATTCCCGCTACATACAGAAACAAATTGAGGAGAGAAATGAGTTCATTCAAATGGCTCCATTCTATGAGACGGAGGATTCTGTCAGGCAGGCTCTTTCTGGAGGCCGCATATAACTGGATGTGGAAAGGCTTGAGGGGAAAGAAAAGGCATTGGCAATTGTTGATTCATTAAAGAAGTATTTTGCCGCCGATGGTGAATACACAAGGTTTGACTTGGAGGTTGACAAAAGAATGGTTGACAACGCAAAGACGAATGGTAAAAGTGGATACTCTGGTTTGGGTGATGTTGGTGCTTTCCCCTACGAAGACCGCACGCATGGTCTTGTGGAATATGAGCTGTCACTACCGACACACTATGATGATGTGGACATCAAACGAGTATGCCTATACCACCAACAGGACTTTAATCGGTTAACGGCAGAGCAGAAGAAAAGATTGACCGAGCACCATAGCATGGCAATAAGAATAGTGCCACACAAACAAAAATAGCACATATGCCCATTCTCCAAAAATTCCTTTATTGCCAATGGCGCACGGTTTTTGCATGTTGTTTCTTTTTGTTTGGCTTTAGGGTAAATGGGGCAATAATCAGCCAAACCCTCTCTTATGGAGTTTTCAAAACCT
>JADDOQ010000010.1:0-2721 GCA_016782315.1 Nitrososphaeraceae archaeon
AACAAAAACATTTATTTCTTTCATGGAGTCCTGCATCTATACAATCAAATAAACTTTACTAATTCTTTCAAATAGATATATATAAAAACAATCACAATCTAACTAAAACAAATTCGACAATATAAACAAAATATAATGTATAAACAGATATAAAAATAAAACAACAAAAATGGTATAGAGAATCAAACATCAAACAATTCATCATCATATGCTAATACATCATCAAATAAAATATTCATTAGTATCCAATAGCAACATTCAATTAAAAAAATTAGTTATAAACTTCCTTTAAATGAGAATATCTGTAATAGATAAAAAATTAAACTAAAATACAGTTTATTTAAATTACGGCTAATAATACCTATGAGTATTTTTTTACTTTTATAAATAAAAGAGGATCTAATTTTCTAGCCTTGTTTAAGCAAACTTGTGCTTTCTCCGAGTCCCCCTGCAAGTCAAGACACCTGCCTTTATTATACCACGCTTTAGCATAACCTTCATCAATAGATATTGCATTGTCAAAGCATCTTATTGCTTCACCTATTTTTTGTAAATTAAGGTATGTCAATCCATTGTTATACCAAGTTATTGAATTTTTTGGGTTTAACTCAAGTGCTTTAGAGTACATCTCTAATGATTCATCAAACCTGCCCATTTTATCTAATATCAATGCTTTGTCTCCGTACGAAAAATCATATTTGGGATCTATTTCAATTGCTTTTTCAAAGCATTTTAAAGCATCGTTAAAATTATGCCTATTAGCTTCTTTTTCACCTTGTTTTATTAATTCCTCCAAAATTGATTTTTGTTCAATTTTTTTGTGTTCTTTAGGAATAAAATTGTCATTTGATCTGAATAAGTTTTTAATTGTTTTAAACATCATACACAGCCTCAATTTTTATATAAGGTAAATAGACAGCAAACATTATCAATATCAGTTGTACAAGAGATTTTGTATTTAATTTCTTTTGGGAAAAATTTGAAAAAATTAGTTCGTTAACAGAATTATTAGTAGTATTTAGATTCTTAGTATCAATATGTATCATATTTATAAAAATACAATAAGATAAAGATAAATCAATGCAGGTATTGTCAAAACCATCTAATTCTTTATCTAACTCTATGAAACTTGACATTCATATTAGAAATAAACTGAAAGATATAAAGATTGTTTTTACATCATATTTTACGAATAAATATTCACAAATTAATTATGCATTTTACAACCGCAAATAAACCAACAATCCAATACTTTAAAGTTAAAGTATTAATAAATAAATTTATAATATATATCAATTAACAAATGAAAATTAAAAATATTCCTATCGACCTTATAGATATAGCAAAAGAAAATGTTCGAAAGGATATTGTATTTGGTAAAGATCAAAGCGATAATCTCATGAAAGAGCATCTATCAAAATTTGACTTACTTCAACCACTAGTAGTGCGTTTTGATACTAAATCCAAGAGATATAAATTACTGATAGGACGAAGAAGATTTTTAGCTCTTCATAATAAAGGTGAAAAAGAAATTCCTGTTATTGTCACAAAGCTAAAGGGCGCAGAGGCTGAAGCTGCATCGTTGTTTGAAAATTTAATTCGCAAAGACCTATCGCCATTAGAAAAAGCAAGAATGGTAAAAAAGTTGGTAGAATCATCAAAGTCCGGTATCACAGGAATTTCAAAAAAATACGGTCTACCAAAAAGTACTATCAGCGAATGGCTAAGTATTTTAACCCTGCCAGAACAATTACAAGAGAAAATCGAAAGAGAAGAGATTACATTGCACGAAGGCATAAAAATTGCCAGGCAGCCAAAACACATTCAGGATAAATTAGCTTCATCTACTTCAATAAATTCTCTGAACGAGGAGATGCTAAAACTAGGAGTTAAACGAGGGGCACCAAAAGGGTTATTAACAGTAAGATTAGTTTTTAATCCCTCTAAACTTAAAGACAAAGATCTTTGGAATAGCCTTGAAGAAAAAGCAAAACAAAATGGTAATGACATAAATGATTTTATTAAGGAAATACTCACAAATTATGTAAAAAACAGTTAGCAATTATAATTTTAAAAAGTCATCTAATTACCAAAACAGGGCACTTAGAGTAACTAATCAATCCAAAAGCAATGCTTCCCAATATCAATTGCTTAAACCTTGAGAGACCCCTGGAACCCATAACAACAAGATCGATATTGTTCTCGTTTATATATTGTGTCATTACCTCTAACTTTGAACCACCTTCCTCTTCCAATATTGCAACAAAAGTTTTAATGCCCTTATCAGTTGCCTTTTTTTGCAAAGGTTTTACCCATTCCTCTGCATGTTGACGTCGTGCTTTTTTAAACCCATTTACCAAATCTACATCCCCATAACGGGCTCTAAGACCTATTGCTCCCCCTTGTTTGATATCGTCAATAACATGAATAAAAGTGAGAGTGGATTTTTCTAAAGCGGCCAAGTTTATGGCATATTCTGCTGCGTTTTTAGAAGCATTAGAGTTATCAAAAGCCAGTAAAATATTACTAAAAAGCATTCTAAAAAAATTATAATGGAGTCATCTTGTCAATAAGCCTTACATAATTTACTTGTCCGTCTTTTTCCTGAATCAAAAGATCTACTGTGTATTGCAGGTTATCGAGTAGGAAAGTAACTTGGACATCCCAACCATCCCTTGATTGAGGAGTGTGTCCATCACTATGAGCAACAATCTGTTCGGA
>JADDOQ010000010.1:2841-9215 GCA_016782315.1 Nitrososphaeraceae archaeon
GTGTGTCCATCACTATGAGCAACAATCTGTTCGGAGGAGAATGGAAATACTTCACGCACTTTGAAGTTTTGGATGTTTGGGCCAAATAAAGCCTGTATTGCTTTTCTAGATGCATCTTCAATTTCAACATCTGTTGTTACAGCCGTCATACAGGAATTAATAATTGATAACTATAAAAAAGTATTGAAAAAAAATTGATATTACGCATTTTAACTTATTTTATAATACGTAAACTACTTTTGCATTTTTAGCATAGTTTAAAATTTTTTAGTAATATACATTTTTTGTATTATCATATATAACTATCTAAAATAATAAAATATTGTGTCACACCAAGAAATACTAGATAAAGATACTGAGCGGACTGCAGGAGGTCAAGTCAGGCATTACAATTTGTTAGCTGCTAAAATGATAAAGGATCTTGTGCAAAACTTTTTTGGCCCTCTAGGAAAAGAAAAAATCTATATAGACATTATTGGTGAGTCCACCTTAACGAAAGATGGTGCAACATTTCTACGTAAAATCGATGTTGGTCATCCTGCAGCAAAGGTATTGATAGATGCGTCCAATACGGTTGATAACGAGGTTGGGGACGGGACAACATCAGTTGTCATTATTGCGGGATCGCTTTTAGAAAAAGCTGAAGATCTATTAAAAAAGAAATTCGCTCCAACGACAATTATCAATGGGTTTGACATTGGTTTAAGATTATCTTTAGAATTGTTGCATAGTGTTTCGATAAAAGAGAGTAGCAAAGACATTAAAATTATGGAAAAAATTGCAAAGTTATGTTTGGGAACAAAGATTATTTCGTCTTATAATCCCCATGAAACAAGTAAAGTCGTGGAAATAACAGCTAATGCAATTAAAACAATTTACAATAATAACAACGACATATTGGAAATAGACGATATCAAAATTGAAGAAAAAATAGGAAACACTTCGGATAGTCAACTCATAAATGGAATTTTAATAGATAAAACAATAGATAATGGTGCTATGCCCAAATTTATTGAAAATGCAAATATTCTTTTACTCGATGAGGAGCTTGGGTTAAAAAGAACTAGAGCAGACGCAGAAATATCTGTTAACAGCCCTAATCAAATGCAGTTATTTATCAATAAAGAAAATGAGAAGACAAAATCTAAAATTCAAAACATAATTAACTGTGGCGCAAATGTAGTGATTTCTCGTAAAGGTATTGACTCAAGAGCACAGAACTATTTGTCTAAATCTGGAATAATGTCTATTAAAAGAGTGAAAGAGAATGATTTGCACTGGTTAGAAAAAGCTACTGGGGGAAAGATAACCAAAGAATTAAGCAGTTATGAGCTAAAAGAGAATTTAGGATATGCGGGCAAAGTTTACGAGAAAATGGTAGGCGACGATAAAATGGTATTTGTTGAAGGTTGTAAATCTCCAAAATCAGTGACCATATTATTACGGGCTAATTCGAAAATGATACTTGATGAATACCACCGTGCTGTATTGAGTGCTATAAAACTCATAAAAAGCTTCATTTCCAAACCCTCTATTGTAATAGGAGGTGGAGCTTGTGAGGCATTAATTGCCCAATATCTAAGGAAAAAAGCTTTGGAGTTTAGTGGAAGAGAACAAATAGTATTATTGAAATTTTCCGAGGCGATTGAGGAAATTCCCTTGACAATTGCAAAAAATTCCGGCATGAATGTAATTGATTCACTCATCCAGCTTAAAACTAAATTATCAAACAGCACTTTTGATGAAAACGTAAAGTGGGTTGGAATAAACATTCTCAATAAGAATATCGAGGAGTTAAGTTCTGAAATTATCGAGCCTTCAATACTAAAAGAACAAGTACTAAACACAGCTGTGGAAGTAAGTAGCCTTTTGATCAATATAGACGACGTTTTAATTAAAAAGCCATTGATGAATACACATACCCATGAAGATGGAACTGAACATGCTCATGAGGGTGGAGAAAAAAAACACGATCACTATTTTGACAAATTAGGTAAACAACAACGGCCAAGTCATCACTATTATTAGGTAAATAAAGTTTAGTGACAATCATATTTCTTTTATTTTTTATTTATTAGTAGCATATATCTAATTAAATACACTGAAAATAAGAGTATGCACCGGTTTTACGCTATGGATATTATTCTTTTAACGATAATTTGCACATACTTTATTTGGCTCTGTTCATTTAAGCATTTTCAATTCACTGTTATGATAATCTACAAACAGATTCAACCAATTCTTTACGTGCTCTAGTTTGCAGTTCTTTATTCTACAGGGAAAGTAGTCATCAAAACTTTCTGTCCTATCCTTGACATACTGCATTGTCCTTTCCATGAGACTTTTCTCCAAGGGGGAATGGATATGGTGATCGAGCTTTAAGAACCTGCAAGCCTGTGGATATCAGGTGCCTCCATCATCAGTTGATACCGGGTGTTTTCCACAAGTATTAACCAATCCCGCGATAAACCCCCCAGTAACAAACATGTTTCTCTCTTTGGATATATTTAGTGCGAGAATTTACCTGTTTTTTGGCCCAATTGCAACCCAGAGCCATGTGTATTCTGAGCCAGCCTTTACTAATGTCTCATCGACGATAAACTCGCATATCTTTTTCCTTCTTGACGATATCTTTTGAGGGCGATACTTCTGAATCCAGTTCCAGATTGAAACGTGATTTCGCTTGATGAAGCAGGAAAGCCTTTCTGAAACCCGTCTTAAGGACAAGCCTGAAAAATACAGGTACAATCCATAACTAATGTATGATGAAGGTGTTCTGTTTCTGACATCATACAAGAAATAGGGCATCTTCAAGCTATAGATTTATCGATAAGTGAGCAGAGCCCTTTATTTCTATAATATCATTTTTTTATTTAGTTAATACAATCATAACGAATCATACTGCTTTTATACAAAGCAAGAGAATTAAAAAAAATTATTGTCGTTTATCATATTAAAATGTATATTAAGCTATTACGCATCAACAATCATATCAAATTTACAAAAAAAAGTAAAATATAATTATTTGTCTCTCTTTGGAATTTTGGCTTTAGGGCCATTTCCAAAATCATAAGTATGTCCTTTACCTCGATAGAACTTTGGTCTAACAGGTTTCCCTTCCGTTTCTCCTCGCTTTGTTAACGATAGCCCGGCCATTAGTTCAACTATCAATCTATTAGCCAAACCGGAAGTAATACCGCCGTTATAGGAATTAACATCACTCACATCGTATGTTGGGGATACCTCTACAAGATCAAATGCAAATCGATCAGGATCAAACGATGTTGATAGCAATCTCATTAGACGCATACCTTCCCTTGAAGTTAAACCGTTTGGTTCAGGCTCACCCGTACCAGGTGCATATGCCGGATCAAATGTATCGATATCCCAGCTTACATAAACTGCATCTACATTATCATTCGCTCTATCTGCGGCTTCTTTAGCAATTTGATCTATTCCCAATTCTTCCACATCAAGCATAGTAAACCATTGGAAATCTTGGTCTGCCATCCATTTATACAAATCCGGGCCAGGCCAATACCCTCTTGGACCAATTAACGTATAATTTTTACCTTTAAGGCAGCCTAATTCCATTATCCTTCGAATATGAGCTCCGTGATCATACTTGAATCCACAGAGTCCTTGAGGCGCACAATCTGCATGGCAATCTATATGTATCATTCCAATATTTTTATATTTTTTTGAAAGCGCACGAACATTAGCAAAAGTTACAGAGTGATCACCACCCAAAATAATTGGTATGGCATCAATATCCAAAACCTCTTTTATTTTATTTGTCATTCGTCTATGGGATTCGATAACATCTCCTGGAGAAATATTAACATCACCATAATCTACTGCTTTAAAAACTCCGAAAGGATCAACCCCTGTTTCTATATTAAAATGCTCATACGGCGGAGATGGAACAGTAGAAGCTGCCCTAATTGCCCTTGGACCATAACGGGACCCGGGTCTTATGGTAGTTCCAAAATCAAACGGTTCTCCTACGATCGCAATATCGGGATTAATTTTCTTTAATTCATCGTATTTTTTTACCATGGGTAGTTTTAGAAATGTGGGTATGCCGACAAATATTGGTTCATCATTTCCTTTATAAGAATCACCATAAAATTCCATTCCCATATACTATCAATAGAATTTGATGATAAACAATTAATAAATATTGGTAAGTAAACTACGTTTTCAAAAAAGTTCGACAGTCGAATAAATCAATCATAATTTCATTCTTTCCTTTGAATAACGTAGTTTACGTCTAAAAAACATATTTAGCTATACTATATTTTGCATTGTAATAAACCAAATATTAACAAGTGCAAAAGAATTATTTTTAGATGCTTTTGAGGAATTGGGTTTATTAATAATCATTATTCATGTTTTATAATAAAAAAATGTAAAAATAATAAAATAAAACACCATCAAAGCTAATATTGTAAATTATAGATAATATTTATATATTTACTAATTAATTATTTCAGTCATTGGCGATATTAGATAGCTATGGGATTGCAGTCCTTTCCTTTATGGGACTTGTATTAGCAGTGGGTGTGTTAACATCCATGCTGGTAAAAAAAAGTAGCAAAAGGTACATGGTTGCTGGAAAGAGCATGCCCTTATTTTTTGTGGGAACGATGCTTGCTGCTCAATCAATAGATGGTAACTCCTCGCTAGGTAATGTGTCTCTTGTATATCAATTTGGGTTTTGGGCAGGAGCTGCAATTCCTATAGGATTGGCTGTATGCCTAATACTGACAGGAACCGTTTATGGTAAAAGACTAAATAAAATGTCCATGCTTACACTCCCTGATTTTTATTTCAGGCGATATGGCGTTGAGGCAGAGGGAATGTCATCAGTAATACTGGCGATAAGTTTCATTATTCTTGTTGCAGGTAATTTTGCAGCCGGCGGTTTTATTCTTTCTGCAGTTTTACATATCGATCTTTTTTGGGCCATGTTGATAGTCGCTAGCGCAGTGTTGGTATACACATTTGCAGGGGGTTTATTCTCATCAGCATATACAGATATTTTTCAGGTTTATTTGACAGTGGGAGCCTTCTGGGCGGCATTTCTTTTCTTTGTTTTTGGATTTTCTGGAGTAGATTTTGGGGCTATAATGGGATCTGCTCCTCCAGGATTTCTAGATATGAGTGGTTTAACCGATGTCAAGAGTGGTGCTTTAGTCAACTGGGCGGCAATTATAGCTTTGGGATTGGGAGATGTGGTCGCATTGGATTTTATGGAACGAGTATTCTCTGCAAAAAGCGGTAAAACTGCTAGAAATGGAGCCCTCATGGCAGGTTTGCTTACAATTTCAATTGTTGTCCCTGTAAGTATGATGGGAATTATTGGGCTATATTTCTTGCCAGAAGCCGATCCTTATAGAGTATACCCCATACTTGCAATAGAATATCTTCCATTTCCAATTGGAGCTGCCTTATTAATGGGAGTTGTAGGTGCATCCATGTCTACAGCCAACGGAGGTTTACTTGCAATTTCCAGTGTGATTTCCAGGAATTTAATTCAGCGTGATATATTACGAGGCATACTAAAAAGAACTGGACTAGATGATAAAACGATGTTACTAACAACCCGCATGGTTACAATACCAATAATGCTGTCAGGCTTGATATTGGGTGCCACAATTCCTCGTCCTGGAATTTACCTAGTCTTGGCATTTGACATAGTTTTTGCAGGGGCATGGGCAGTGCTAACATTGGGTTTATTCTGGAAAAAAGCGAATCTACCCGCTGCAATAGCGTCATTGGTGGTAGGGTCATCTTTAAGGTTAGTAACATATTATGTTACTCCGATAGAGTATGCCGGTCTTGATACATTCATACCTCCAATAATTTCAGTCATAGTGTTCATAGTCGTTGCATTAGCCACACAAAAGAAACATCCAGGAGTTAAACGGGCCGGAGTCGTAGATTATGTTCCACCAGAGGAAGACGTCATAAATGGGGAGGATTTGAAAGGATATAAACCGCCTGCATAAGGAAACAGGCACCAACTCATTTTGTTTTTTTTCAAAAGAAAATTAATAAAGAGAAAAAATGCAAGTTAGGTTATGCCTATGAATGGATATGCCACTATTGGATTAAAACCATCAATTTTAAATAAATTGCAAAAGTCTACTGATGAATATTATCCAGGGATGTTTCTTCCTAGTGCTTTAATAATTATGATGAATGAAATAAAACGTGATTATTATTCAGTTGTAATGCATGATTTAAAAATAGATTTTTCTGGAATGTATACTTCACTAACTATTAGGCTAGATGTAAAGAAATGGTTAATAGAAAATTATGAAATTCATAAGGAGGAGTACTCTTTAAAATATAAATTACGAAATTTT
>JADDOQ010000010.1:9554-10468 GCA_016782315.1 Nitrososphaeraceae archaeon
AAGAAATCTTTGAAAAGATAAACTCGGCTAAAAAAATACTTACAATTTAACAGAATATTTCTGTTATTATATAATATTCTAATTGATAAAAAATGTTGTTATAACAGACTATCATTATGAAATGACATAGTATCTGTCATAGTGAAGTAAATAATTTCTGGCAGACTTTTTAACAATTAAATTGAAAGGCGTTATTTCAAGATAGGATTTGTTAAGTAGAAAAAGTGAAGCAAAAAAAAAGATGATCTTGAGTTATCAAGATTGTCCAAGGATAATTATAGCTACAACTATACCGTAAATTGCGATAGCCTCACCAAGAGCAGTAAAAACCAATGCCTGAGAACGAAGCTCGGGTTTTTCAGTAATTGCGGCCAAACCAGCTGCACCCACTCCACCTATAGCGACACCCGCACCTAAAGCAGCAAGACCAAAAGCGACACCCGCACCAATAAACTTCATTCCAGCGGATTCAGCTTGTGCCTGGCCTGCCGGTTGTTGTTGTTCCTGTGCGAAAGCATTTCCTCCTATGAAATAACCTCCACCTGTTAGCAATGTAATCCCAAATATCATCATTGAAGAAAAATATTGTATTCTCATTTTCACAATTTAAGCAAGTTTAGATACCCTATTTAACTATAACGAACAAATTATAGGCTATGTTGACTTAAGAAAATCCCATAGATTGGAACCGCATAAATATATTGGAATATAAAGACAAAATGACAAAATCAAAAGGCATTGTTTATAGATTATACCGTTATTTTCTTTGTCTCCTTTATAGAAACACTGCAAAGGCAATACATATGTTTATCGACAGGAGCCACATGTCACAATGTAAAACTGAATTCAAAAATGCAAACCAAAAAAGATATCAACAAAAAAAATTTAAGTGAATAGATGATGTAATGCTTGTT
>JADDOQ010000010.1:10602-28836 GCA_016782315.1 Nitrososphaeraceae archaeon
GGCAAAATCCTGTTTCATAACATGGAGTATTTGGCATCCACAAGCCTGCTGGTTCCCAAACATAAAACATCATATGCATTTTCTCCATGTGAAAAAGTGCTATAGAAATAACAATAAAACACCAAATACATGATAGGAATGTTTTGATGGCCATTTTCCTTGCAGAAAGAGAACAAATGCGAACTAAAAGCAGGGTGGCAAGTGGTTAAACCTTTTATTAGTCACCATATAGAGAAACACTGTCTCAAGTTGACAGAGCCAAATTGTAAAAATAGATAGAAGGCAAGATATGTAAAAAAAATTAGTTCATCATCATGATAAACCTTTGATTTTTTTTATTGCCTCTGATTTGTTTGTCTCAAGAATTTCTTTAATGCGATTTACCATATTGTCGTGTTCAGCTTTTATTTTTAGTTTGGATTTTTCAAACAAATCATTAATAAATTCATCATTCATCAAAATTCATTCCTTTCTTCTATCAAGTACTACCTTCACTTTCTTAAGCCTTACGAATTCCTCTCGCTCCCGCTCTTCTAGTGTAGATTTAATAAAGGTCATTGAATTTTGGTATTGGGGCATTATAACATATTCAAGAGCATTTATTAACTTTTGAGTTTTCTCCAATTCTTTAGCTAATCTAAAAATAGCATTTTCATACTCGGCAGCTCTGTAAATCCCAGGTAATACGTTTTTTATAAGTTTTGATGCATTATCCACAGAGGCAACGGTATCAATAAATCCATAGCCAATTTTATCGGATGACTGAGTTTCTGTCACCTTCAGTGTTGGCACCTTAACATCAACAATTCTACGAATATTAACATCCACTTCAACACTGGGTGGTATTGAGGTAGATATGGAATCCATAGTGGCTGAACCTAATGATAAGTAAGAGTTAAAAATGGATCTATATATCTCATTTAGGGGATTCCAAATATCATCTCGGGCTTTGCTTGCTTCTTCAATCATTTCATCTATTTTTTTTAACAATACCTCGCGCTTATCATCCAAAATTTTATGCACCATTTTTGCTACTTGCATTGATCTTCTTGTTTTGAGCAATTCAATTTTTGTAGCAATAGGTGAACTTCCGAATGACATTTTAGTAAAAAAATTGCCTATGTGGCGTTGCTGCTGCTGACGGCTGCGGCAACTTCAACATTAGTTGATTGTTGTTGATTTCGATGTCTATAGTGTTGTTTGATATGTTTATCTTTTATCTTTGTTAATTCTGATTCTGGCAAGGCCGAAAGTATGTCCCAAGCTCTACTTAATGTTTCTTCAAGGGATCTATTTTCATCCAAATTTTGTTTTAAGAAATTATTTTCAAACATGTCTCCCGTATCAAGATATTTTAGATCTATCCCGGTCAGGCCAGCCCTTCCAACTATTTCGGCTAATGCGCGAACCTCCTGAGATCTAGAATATGCATCGTAAAGTTGATTTGCGACTTCGCTGTGATCACTTCGGGTTTTTCCCTCGCCTATACCATCTTTCATCAATCTAGATAAGGACATCAAGACATTTACTGAAGGATAGATTCCTTTTCTGAACAAATCTCGGCCTAATACCATCTGCCCTTCAGTAATGTAGCCAGTTAAATCTGGAATTGGATGAGTAATATCGTCTGCAGGCATTGAAAGGATAGGTACCTGGGTAACACTTCCGTTCTTTCCTTTCAATCTACCAGCTCGCTCATAGATATTTGCAAGATCGGTATATAAGTAGCCAGGATATCCTTTCCTTCCAGGAACTTCTTCCCTTGCAGCACTAATCTCCCTTAAAGCCTCAGAATAATTGGTCATATCAGTTAAGATAGCTAGTACATGCATGCCCAAATCAAATGCCAAATATTCCGCAACAGTCAAGGCAACCCTAGGAGTAATTATTCGTTCAATAGCAGGATCATCAGCCAAGTTCAAAAACAGCACACTTCTTCGAAGCGCTCCGGATTCTTCCAGGCTGCGTTTAAAATATTGTGCCTCTGAATATTGGACACCAATTGCTGCAAAAACAACCGCAAAATCTTCTTTGGTCCCCACTACAGAGGCTTGTCTTGCTATCTGAGCGGCCAGAATGTTATGAGGCATGCCAGAACCTGAAAAGATAGGTAATTTTTGTCCCCTCACAAGTGTCAGCATACCATCAATTACAGAGACACCTGTTTGAATAAAAGAGGTAGGGTATTCACGTTGTTCTGGGTTCATCGGTTCACCATTAACATCTAAAAATTTATCTGCAATTGGTTCAGGTAAACCATCATTTGGGCGCCCCAAACCATCAAAGACTCTACCTAACACCTCTGGAGATACGGGCATTTGCATGGTTTTTCCTATAAACTTTGCTTTAGTTCCAACTATGGCCAAACCCGTGGTTCCTTCAAATACCTGAACTATAGCTTTTCCATGCCCTACCTCTAAAACCCGGCCTAACCGTTTCTCCCCATCGGGTGTCTCAATTTCCACTAGTTCATCAAAGGAAGCCTGTGTTATACCATCCACTATCATCAATGGTCCTTTAATTTCGGCTATTTTTGTATATTCAATATTTATCGATTCAGACAATCAATTTCACCCCTTGATTTATGATTTTTTCAAATTGTTCATGCATTTGCTTATCTAGTTGATCTAACTTGGCAATATCTTCATCAGGAATTTCAAATTTTGCTTTGAGTATTGACGGAATTATAGACATTGTTCTAATATCAGCTAACGTTATTCCCTCTTTTAGAGCTTTTTGAGCCTCTTTATGGTAATTTACAATCAATTTTACTAGTTTTAGTTGTTTTTCAGGACTAGAGTATGTATCAACTTTATCAAAAGAGTTTTGCTGCAAAATACCAATTTTTATCATCCTTGCGACTTCAAGTATCAGTTTTTCCTCATCGGGCAATGATTCTGGACCAAGAAGCCTTACAATTTCTTTCAATGTATCTTCTCTTTGCAAAAGGTTATATGAATACGCACGAAGGTCATACCATTCAGAACTAACATTTTCCTTCCACCATTTTGAAACATCCTCCAGGTAGCCAGAATAAGAATTCATCCAATTAATAGAAGGATAATGTCTTGAATAAGCCAGTCTGGTATCCAGAGCCCAAAAGGTTTTGATGAATCGAATTGTATGAGTAGTGACTGGTTCAGTAAAATCCGCACCTGAGGGGGAAACAGCCCCTACAAGAGTCACAGAACCAGATCTATTGGGAGAACCCAAAGCTTTTACTCTGCCAGCACGTTCATAAAATTCAGCCAATCTAGAAGCCAAGTATGAAGGATAACCTTCTTCTGCAGGCATCTCCTCAAGCCTTCCAGACATTTCTCTCAAAGCTTCTGCCCATCTGCTTGTTGAGTCTGCAACAAGAACAACATCCAGCCCCATATCCCTATAGTATTCTGCCAGGGTTACACCAGTGTAAATAGAAGCCTCTCTTGCAGCCACAGGCATATTACTAGTGTTGGCAACTAGGACAGTTCTCTCCATCAGCGGCCTATTAGATCTAGGATCAATTAAATGTGGAAATTCAACTAACACTTCAGTCATTTCGTTACCACGTTCACCACAACCTATGTAAACTACAACTTTAGAATCGGCCCATTTCGCAATTTGATGCAAAGTAACAGTTTTACCAGTTCCAAATCCACCAGGAATTGCGCCAGTACCACCCTTTGCTATCGGAAAATATGTGTCAATAACTCTTTGGCCCGTTATTAATGGCACTGTAGGATCATATCTTTCTGTATAAGGCCTAGGTTTTCTCACAGGCCATTTATGGTACATTTTTAAAGGTATTTTCCCATCACTTGTTTCCAGGGTTGCAACAACTTGTCCAATATCATAATCACCCTCAGAAATAACATCAACGATAGTTCCGTTCTTAAAATCTGGAGGAACCATAATGCTATGATTTAAGAGCGGTGTCTCCTCCACAGACCCAATTACCGAACCCGAACCCACACTGTCACTTTTTCTCACTACGGGTTGGAAGTGATATTTTTTTTTCATATCAACTGGATCTGTGTGGACACCACGTCCTATGTAAGATCCTGATTTTTGAGCTATTTCACCCAGTGGTCTTTGAATACCATCATAAATCTTTCCAATTATTCCGGGGCCTAAGAGAACTGACAATGGTTGACCAGTACCCGTGACTGATTCCCCTGGTCTAAGTCCAGATGTAGACTCATAAACCTGTATAAACGCAGTATCGCCTGTTAAACGTATAACCTCCCCAACTAATTTAGAGTCACCAACCTCGACGGTTTCGTACATTTTTACAGTAGACATGCCATCAGCTTTAACAGCAGGCCCACTTACCCAAATAATTCGTCCTTTTGCTACCATTTTCCATTCTTCACTCTCGTAGAATTTGGGCTATATTCTTCCTTATAATTGGTTTGACTCTTTCCAACTTTGAATCCATAGTCCCATCATAACTCATCAAACCATCTGACGATCTAACTCTAATACCGCCAATAAAATCAAAAAAACTATCTGAGACAGCGATTTTGTAATTTATGTTTTTTTTAATAAAATCATTTATAATTTTAGTTATTAGGTTTTTGTCATTTTTATTGCACTCTATAATAATATCCCTTGTTTGAATGGCTGAGACACCTTCTTCTAGTGTTCTATAAAGCATAGATTCGTATCCCTTTTCCTTGCCTAAAGCATATAATTTTTCTTTGGACTTTTCAAAAACATTATTTACAGCAGATTCCAACAACAATAGTTGTTTATTTCTGGCAGAGATTTTACTAGCGCCTATTATTTGGCGTTTTATACTCTCGGATTGTTTTTGAGCATTATTAATTATTTTAGAATACTCTTGCAGTATATTTGAACGGGAAGATTCTAAATTACTTAAGGACTCATTGTATGCAGAATCTATCTTGTTGACAAATTCTATCTGAGATTCAGATAAAACCTTATCAATAGTTTGTTCCAAAGGTACAATAGAACTCATTACAACAAAAGTTCTATAGAAGGGAATTTTAACCTTTGGTGTTAGATATAAAATATAACCCAGATAAGTAAGAAATTAGTTCAGTTTTTTCATATAAACTATTATTCTCCTCTGCATGCCTCACAAGTAAATGATCCATCTGCATACAATAGAAAATCAGACCAATCACCACATTCATCACAATACCCAGATACATTTCGAGGAGAACGTCCGATTTCTCCCCTTATTAATAAGGCTTTTTCAGATACCACGTCAAATAATTCCGGTGTAACTGCCAGAACATCAGATACTGAAATAATCCCAACTACATTGTTTTTGTGGGTCACACCCAAGCGTTTTATGTTGTGTTGTCTTAAGAGTCTTGCTGCAGAGGTAATGCTTTCGTCACCATTGATTGTTATCAGCTTTTGCATTATATCAGATGCTTTTATTCCTGATGGAGTTGAACCTTTTGCGACGGCTTTAGTGACAATATCCCAATCGGTCACAATTCCCAAAGGCACGTCATTATTTAATATAACAATACTCCCAATTTTAGCTTCACCCATAAGCTTTGATATTGTAATGATATCATCGTCGGGTTTTGCATGAACAATGGGACTATTCATAACATCACTAACCAATATCCTTGTAGTCATTCCGGTGTCTTCATCCCGAATATCTTTAGCCATATCAAACCTTCATAATCTGAATTTAATTACTTTTCTGTTATTTTAATAAAATTGTCTTTTAAGTCGCCTTTCTCGATAGGTAATAGTTTGCACTGGCCAACAGGTAAAACCCGCACTATTTCATCTATTGACAAACTTTTGAGATGTTCAACTATGTCTTTTGGAAAATCATTTTTAATTGAATAGTCCACAAAATCTGCCTTAATTTTTTTTGAGGCTTTAACTACATCTAAGCCAGAAGGCAATAAGTTTCTCATGCATATTGATCTTTTTTTTACGGCATGATATGGCCCAACAACAAATAGCGATTTATTATCAATAAAAGACAGTCCAATGGCCAATTTGATCTCCAAATTCTTTACGAAATTTCTTTTTCCCTCTATTACAAATGATCCTTTAGGAAGGTATTGTCCTGTAGGAGCACCCTTTTTTAATTGAGAAGAAAGAACCCAATATGCGTCAGAGCTTGACAAACCACTTTTCCAAGATCTACTAAAAGATACTGTGGCTTGGGACACTTCTAAAATACTTTGAGATATATCAGTATTGGAAATATTAGCGTTTTGTAATATAAAAAATGGGGACCCATTAACCTCAGCATGAAACACATAATCATTTTCTGTAAGTAGTTTGCGTATAATTACAGAATTAGATGAGGCATCTTTTCCCCCTATTGCAAGAAGACCATCACTTGTAAAAAACCACCTATATTTTTCATACCATTCCTTATTAGTTAACACTTTAATACCAGGCAAAGGTTTTTTGTCTTTTTTTTGTTTGAGTTTATCTATTTGTTCCAGTAATTTTAATTGAGAGTTTTCAATGGTGATTAAGCCTCTTTCCTTTTCTTTTGCAAGGCCAAATAAAGATGAAGAAAGTTTTGGGAGATTAAAGTTATCTGAATCCAAAGGCATTTTTTCGTCAACAATTTCCAAAATATATTTTCCTCTAATATTCAATATTTTTGCATTAGAATCAAAAAGGATTTTTTGAAAGATTGGTGTTTCGATATTCATCATAGTGTCCATTTGTCGCATAAGTAATGTGGCAAAATCTCTCAATTTAGCTGATTTTGAGATTACAAGGTTTTTAGCTTTTTCTTGCTCCTGTAAATCGTGTTCTAACAGTTCCAAACGCTTTTCTAAATCAGAATTTTTTGTGGCATCACTATTAACAATAAGATTATTTAGAAACTCATCAACTGCGTCAGAATATGAGCTAAATTTTTTGATTTGGTTTATATCAACAGTAGAAGGAATTATAGGGCTAATATCCGCAGGATTACCGCTTTCATCCAAAACAATACAAGGTTCATGACCAATACCACTGGAAATATTTTTAATTAATAAAATTAACTCGTCAAACAAACTTTTAAATTCATCATCCGATATTTCTTTGATTTTTTTGTTTTTAATCCCCGAGTTATTTATTATATGTTCAACAAATTTCTTTGAAATAGAAAGATTTCGTCCAAGCCATTTTTTGATATCAATATTTCCATCTCCTTCTCCTTTAGTTGTATTAACCAGTGATAAGAAATTTTCAAAATTCATTGAAAACGGATTGACTCCTCTTGGTGGTGGTGGAGCATAATTTAATCCGGGTTTTAAAACCCTATGTCTTACATTTATTGGATTGATAAGCGCCAGAATTTTTAACGATTCATTGCACAATATGACATTCCCATTACCAAACAATTCAATGATTAAATGATATTTTAATCCATTGACATTTTGAAAAATAAATTGCACTATCCTTTCCCCCTCAAAAACAGATACATCCGTTAGTTTAGAACGCTCTAAGTCAGACTTTATTTTTTTTATTGCATCATTATCTTCAACTATAGAATATTTGTATTTTGTAACACATATCCCAAAAGTAGATACAAGCAGCGAAATATCATTTTTTTGGGAGTGGTGGAATTTTAGGACCAAAGAACTCTTTGTGATGGGGTAAATATTGCTTACATAATAAACATCATCAATAATTTCCTTAATATGATTCACAAGGAATTTTAATTCTATTTCTGAAATAGACATCCAATATTATAGACACAATATTGATATAATAACATAAGAAATGTATTATATATTTTTATAACTATTGTAATAGAAGGTAGTAGGAATTAAATGTGGCGGATAAAAAACAATAGCGCATATACTTGGACGTTCTAGACAAAATTTATTATATGAGAACTATTGCCGCTGCTATTGCAGGATCGTTATTAGGAATGATAATAAAACCTCAAGCAGACCAAGCAAACACCATAGGAATTACAATATTAGTTGGAATTATCTTTTACTATATGTCACACATTATTGCCAAGAAAATGGCGGTGGGGATATCCAAAGATAAAAAGAAAAAACTAGTAACAAATGGAATTTTCGCTTTTATTTTCATGCTATTAACGTTTATGGTAATAATATTTACCGTACTGAATCAACACATCGTCTGAAATGAATGGTAAATCATTTTGGGAGCACAAGACCCCAGGTATTCCAGACGATCTATTTGATAGAGTTGATAAAGTGCCTATAACAAAAGAAGAGATAAGGTCAATAATAATAAGCAAATTACGCTTAAAAGAAGGATTTGAATCTATAGATATTGGTTGTGGTAGTGGCAGTATATCAATTGAATTAGCTATCCAAACCAAAACCTCAGTATATGCAATAGATAGTGACAAAAATGCAATTGATCTAACTGAGCAAAACACATCAAAGTTTGGATTACAAAATAAAATTAAAACAATACAAGGATTAGCACAAGAAATTTTGCCGAATCTGCCATATGTAGACGCAATTGTTATAGGAGGAACTACAGGCGATACAGAAAAAATAATAAAACTAGCAATAGATCGCCTAAACAAGGGAGGCAGGCTAGTTGTCACATCCATACTGATAGAAACGATTTACAAAACTCTTAAAGCAATAGAAGATTCAGAGTTATTGGAGATTGACATAAGCCAAGTAACGGTAGCAAAATCAAAAAAAACTAGCTCTGGAACCATGATGATTTCAAGAAATCCTGTTATTATTTTTTCAGCCACCAGGTAAATACAAAAACTTTAATTAATATTTTTGAAAGTGGTTTTATGGCATATCCAAAACTTTATTGTATAGGGTGTGGTCCAGGTGATCCAGATTTACTCACTTTAAAGGCAATAAACCTTATTAAAAATGCAGACATAATTTATACACCTACCGCTAGAGAAGGAAAGCCAAGTGTTGCCCTATCGATAGTGGAAGGATTTCTCAACAAAGATACGGAAATTCAACAATTGGTTTTTCCAATGATTAAAGACTTTAACAAATTAAAAGAAAATTGGAAAGACAACACCAAAGAAATAACAAATTCCATAAGAAACGGAAAAAGAGCAATATACCTAACTGTCGGTGATCCTTCTCTTTATAGTACTTGGATTTACATTCACAGAGAGATAACCAATGCACATAAAGATATAGAAGTAGAAGTTATACCCGGTATAACATCGATTTTTTCGTTTTCTGCCGAAATAAAAACACCGATAGGAGAGGGTGAGGAGATAATAGGAATAATTCCCGCATGCTACAACCTCGATAGACTAAAAACCGCTGCACAATGTTGTGACACATTGATATTTTTAAAAGATGGAAGATATTTTAATAGCGTATTGGAAATATTGATGGAATCGGGCTTTCCAGGAGAATCAGATATTTTTATAGCTCAGGATGTGTCTACCAATAGCGAAGCATTGCAAAAAAAGAAACTATCAGAACTATTGAGAAATCCAAATGAAAACAATGATAAATACTTTTCAATCATGATAGCCAAAAAGAAAAAATGATGCAAAAAAATACGGTTTATTTTGTAGGTTCAGGTCCGGGTGACCCAGAACTAATAACAATAAAGGCAAAGAGACTACTAGAAAACGCAGATATTGTAATATATTCAGGATCTTTATTGAATCATGAAATATTAAATTTTGCAAAAAAAGAAGCCAATTTATTTGATGCAGCTAAATTAGACAGGAATGAGATATATGAAATTCTTAGGGATTCCACAAAAAAAGGCAAGCTCGCAATAAGGTTCCATGATGGAGATCCCGGCATTTTCAGTACAATAAGGGAACAAATAGACAGACTAGAAAAAGATGGTCTATATTGTAAAGTAATTCCAGGGATAACATCACTACTTGGTGCAGCAGCATCTATGAATTTGGAATTAACGCTGCCAGGCATAACCCAAACGATAATAATTACACGAGCAGAATTTAGAACAGCTGTACCAGATAGAGAAAAAATTTCAGAACTATCAAAACACGGTGCTACCATGGCTTTTTATCTTAGTGTGCATTTACTTGATAGGGTCATAGAAGAATTATTGAAAGGTGGAATATACAATAACCAAACCCCTGTTGCAATTGTATACAAAGCTACATGGGATGAAGAAAAAATAGTAAAAGGTACAATCGAAACCATATCTAAAAAGGTTAAAGAAAACAGAATAGTAAAAACAGCATTGATAATAGTGGGCGACGTCATATCACCAAAAGAATATGAATTTTCAAAAGTTTATGATTCGCAATTTACTCATGGGTTTAGAAAAAATAAGGAAAAGACATCTTAGTTAGTCTAAAGAAATGCGCTCCAATTCTTTTTGGTTAAGTGATGCCCATGCTCCCATTCCCTGACCATTACCATTAAAATCAATTATCTCGCTAAGAATTATTTCTTTTGGGGCCATTGGAGGCCAAACCATAGCAACAAGGTCTCCAGGATTCCCGGTTTTATTCATATCGGCAGGAATCAATCTATCGGATTTAAATCCAAAGGCAGAGAGTTTTGATTTTATTGGTTCAAACAAATGTTTTTGACCATGAACAATCACGTAAACGTCTTTTTCAGTATCATAATTAGACATTAAACATATATATTTTTAATGTCATAAAGATATTACTATTGCAAGGACAATTAATTGTGAACTACAGGGAAACACTATCGCCATCCCGCACAAAATAAAATCCAAGAAAATTGGATAATTTATACATCATCCATTTGGCAAATCTTTATGCCAATGTCATGAAAACATCCCTATTCCAAAATAAGAATGTACAGCAATCACATAAACAAACGGCTTTTTGCAATTTTTTAAAAAACATTTAATACCATCATCAATTAATCTACAAGCAATATGACATTACCCAAGGGATTTGGTACACAAGCTAAAACTCAAAAAAAGAGAACATTCGAGGAATGGTGGACAACTGTTCCAGGAGACCTGAAGACAAAAGCTCGTAAAGGTGACGAAGCTAACAAGGTTATATTGAATCAAGTAAACTATGTATTGCTTCACCTACACTTGCAAGGAAAACATGACACCAAACCATCGCACGAAGAACTAAAGGACTGGCTTCACAGCGGTCAAGTAGATACAATGCGTGCTGCTCCCCCCAAAAAATAGAAACAATTAAAAATACATTTTTTTAAAAAATTTTTTTAGTTTAAAACTGCAATATCAGATAAAATTAAAATACATATAAACATATTAGTAAGAAAACGGATTGGAATTTTTGAAGAGAGGTAACCATATTGCAATTTTTGATACTTTTAAGACCCATCACGCTAAGTCAACGAGAGAGGCAAAGAGGCAAAGAGGAATAATAGCTCATATTGCAATAGAAAAGGATCCAAAAGGCAAAACTAGAACAGCGATAGCTCACATATTAGCAAAAAAATACGATATTGCATGGCAAAACATCTATTCGGCTATTTTTAAGGATCTTGACGAAGTGCTCTTACCCGCCCAAGTGGTTAAAGAGGGAGGCAGATTACCAATAAAAAGGGGTCCAAAAGCTCTTCAAATGGAAGGAATTCCATATTATGAACTTACCAATATTGGTCTGATTATTGCATCAACTATAGAAGAAACAGGCGATATAAGAGTGAGAATGAAACTGTTAGAATCATATATTTCAAATTCCAATTCTAACAGAAAAGAAGATAATGATGTCACCAACAATACAACAATTAATGAAGGCATATTGTTATTGTCACGGTATGCACCATCTTTTATTTTAAAGTTAATGAGCGAATATATCATGGCATATAATCATGGAGAGATAGAGAAATTGGACAGATTAGATGGCCAAAAATTAAAAAAAATCATATCAGAGCAAATAACCATAGAGAGAGAGCTTGTTGAAGCATGCATGGTTTTATCAAACGATAAAAAAGAACTGCTAAGGAACTTTATAAAAATAATTAGTTGAACATTTGATTAAAATTTGTTTATTTTCTATATGGAACAGAAACGGATTTCAAATCACAAGCTATATCGACATCCGAAAAAACGGCTTTAGCTTCATTTAACAAATCAATTAGGTTTCTATATCGAGTGCTAAAATGAGTAAGACATAATCTATGTACGCATGCTAATTTTGCCAGACTGGCTGCTTCCAAAGCAGTAGAGTGAAAGCTCTCTTTGGCTTTGCCTAATTCAGTAGATTTAAAAGTAGATTCAAAAATTAACAGATCGCAATTCTTGAAAAACTCACACAATTCATTTGAGGGCCTTGTGTCCCCCGAAATGCCAACTTTTCTTCCAGGACGTCTTGGTCCTACAAGAGTATTAGAAGATATTAATCTGTTGTTAAATATTACATTTTCACCATTTTGCAACATCCGGTATAGGCTGCCTTCTGGAATTTCTAATTCTTTAGCTTTTTTTATATCAAATTCACCAGGACGGCTATTTTCTATCAAGCAATAAGCAAAAGAGCAAATATCGCTGCCATGATTAGATTTACAAAACACTATCTTGTAGTCTTTGTTGGTTACGAGAATTCCTTCATTGTCATCAATAGTATGGATATTTATCTCAAAAGACAAATTGATACCAAGAATTCTAAGATTTTCTTTTAAAAAATCATAAAGCAATTTAGGACCGTAAACATCTATAGGTAAACTTCGTCCCTGTAATGAAAGTGTCTGAAAAAAACCCAAAATACCCAAAATGTGATCTGAATGCATATGTGTAATAAAAAGCATAGTTTTTTTATTAAAACCAAATCGCGCGCGAATAAAATTATACTGCATACCTTCTCCCGCGTCAAAAATAAACAATGTCCCATCCCTGCTAACAACGATAGAAGAAAGAAACCTATTTTCTAAAGGCATTGCTGCAGAGGTTCCAAGAAAAGTTACATCTAGATTAGCCATGGTGTTGTATTGTATTTGATGTTTCAGTTAAAACCATCATCTTTAATGCAATCACCAGTGATAGAAGACAACGCATTTGTTATATCCAAACTAAGATCGACTTTTGAACATGACCTAGGAACACTATTAGTTGAAACAATATCAGTTAGTCCCGCATTTTTCAATGTATTTATAGAATTTTCGTCAGATAAGGCATGTACACACATGACATAGATTTTACCACACCGGTTTTTTTTCAAAACATCTAACGATTTTAAAATTGTTCCCCCACTAGAAATCATGTCATCTATAATAACTATATCGTGGTCTTTAACATCGAATTCTAAATTTTCATCCACAACAATGTTTCCGGAAACTCGGTCTCTCATTTTCTTTAATCCAAAGAAATCAGACTGCATTATTTTTGAAAACTCTTTAGCTCGTGAAATGCCCCCCATATCAGGAGAAATAACAACAGGGTTGATCAGATTAAATTGAGTTTTAGCATAATTTGCGAGTGAATTTATAGACGAAATATTCAAAACATTTAGTTTAAAATATGAGAGTGCCTTAATGCTATGGATATCCACCGTAATTAAATTACGAACATCAATGCATTCTAACATCCTGGCAATTAATGAAATTGTAGGAAATTCCCCTTCTAAAAACTTCCTGTCTTGACGAGCATATCCCATATAAGGCATTACAGTTACAACTTCTGAAGCTCCCAAATCATAACAACAAGAAACAATCATCAATGTTTGCAACAGGTGAGAATCCACAGGTGGATAGGTAGATTGAACTACTATGCATTTTTTGTCTAACAGGTTTGCATCAATCCTTATTTTACTTTCACCATCTGAAAAGATTCTGAGATCTACTGGAATAGATACGGACTTTAAGCGAGCAGAAATATGATTTCCTAAATCTAATGAGGAAGGACCGGCCAAAACTACTATATCTTTCAAGACATTTTGAGATAAATTTTTGAATCTTAAAAACGTTAATTAATTGTGATTTGATAATTATTGGCTTAAATCGAAATCGAAATACCTAAATTAGTTCTTTACAACCAATAGAATATTAGAGTTTATTTTGTCTAATTGCTCTCGGATAGCTTTAACAACCTGTTCCTTTGCAGTGAGGCTCGAGAAATCCAGTATTTGAAACCCATCAATTAGATGGATTTGAGGTGAAAGACCAGAAGATGACGACGATAGACCAGATAAAAGTGGTAACAAATTTTCAGATAATTCCTTTGAGTGACCATTTATCAATTTACCAGAATCCAAAGACAATCTCACTCGGCCAAATTTATCAAGTACTAAGATTGATTGTTTTTTTGTTTTAAATAAAAATTTTTTTTGCACATATGAATTAGAAAATACATAATAATTTCCGATATTACTTTCTAAAACAATGTTTCCGTTTTGTCTAAATAGCTCATTAGCAGTTCTGGTCAATTCAACATAATCCAATTCCTTAGAGCGAGCATTAGACAAATCCAGTGTAACATTACCCATGACTGTGACTCTAAGTACTGCCCGTTCGCTGATATATTCAGATTGGATAGACAATGAATCAGGTGATGCGTTTTTAGAAATAGCTTCGTTTTTAACTTCATCTATTAATTGAGATACATTCTCAGGAGATGGATTGGCAATTGTACGCTCTTTTTCTTCATATATCATCCCTGTTGCCACGCCTATAGATGATATAACATCAGCATACTCTGCTTTTTTGTATTGAAAATCAAGTTTCTCCGCTACCTTTGGAACTAAAACCGATGCGCCGCCGCCGCCTCCAATGATGACCACCCGATCTTTTGCTAATTTGTATTCTTTTATCGCAGGCACTATATAATTCACAATTTTAGTAACAGAAATGTCAAGAATTTGTTCGGCTATTTGTTTGAAAGGTATTCCAAGGAAGTCAGACAGTTTGGCAAAGGCAATTTTTGCAGACTCAGCGTTTCCGAAGGCGTTATCATTGATAGGAATGATATTTAATGCATTAGCTGCACAAGTATTAGTAATACCATACAACTTTCCTCTTGGAGTTTTGATGCAAACATAGTCAGAGGGATCATCGCTTAGTGGGCTAATGAGCACAATCTCCCCTTCCCGTAATTCGTCCGGATCAGCAAAACAAGAATATTCTAATCCAGCTATGTGAGAAGACCTCGGACCTACGTCAACAATTCTCTTGTGACTGGAAATTCTTGTAAGCGAACCACCAGCTACCCCACATATACGAACATCAAAAGACCTAATACATGTAGGGTGAGTCATAATAGTAACATAACGCATTTCAGGCTTCCCATCTTTGATAATACTGATATTTGTTGAAGTTCCCCCTACTTCAATAAAAATGCCTTCTAAAACCTGCAAAAAAAGAAGTGCACCAACTACACTTGCAGCAGGTCCCGATAAAACAGTAATTATAGGTTTATGCAAAAAGGATTCCAATGTTGTGACGCCCCCATCCCCTTTCATTATCATCAATGGGACAGATATGTCAAGTTTTTTTACTGCAGATTTGACAAAGTTGGCCGTATTGATGGCTTTTGGCAGTATGCTTGCATTAATGGTTGCAGTTAAGGTTCTAATTTCTAATCCGTATATACCCGCTAATTCATGCCCGGAGGTGCACGGCAATTTTGAATTGTCCATTACAAACATTTCGTTACTTGGATCATCAACACCAAAGGCTTCACTGACAACAATAGACTGAGCCCCTTCAGATGCAAGACTTTCAATTGATTTTTCAATATCAATTTCCTTCAGATACTTTGAGGTATCTAAAAAAACATAACTGGTCTTTAAAAATTTATTAGAACTTAATGGAATGTTTTTTATGTGAGTTCTTTTTACGATATTAGACTTTTCCAATCCCACACCCATTCCAATAATGCCAACCTTTGCAACATCTCCTTCCAAAAGAGCATTAACTGCTTGAGTAGTGCTATGAGAGATCAGCTCTATTTCCATTGGATTTATGTTATTTCTTTTGATCAGTGATGACAGCACATTAACAATTCCTTCAGATACACCATCCATAGAGGAGTGGGTTGTGTGAACCGACATTTTTCCTAAAATCTTTTTATCAAGCACATCAATAGCTACAGCCTTTGTAAAAGTACCTCCCACATCTATTCCAATTCTAATTTTTTTCATATTTTTTACACATCAATAACCTGAAAAATCATTCATTTATCCAGTTTAAAGTAATTTAAATGCTACCAGGAAAACCTAGAATTGCAAAGATACGTCATATATTATTTCCCTCGTACCCATATAACGGAGTATGGCCTGAAAGTCTTTTTTATTTGATGAAACAAGTATCTCAAGTTTTCCCCTGCCATTTCTATTTAGATCTTTGTTGAATTGCAAGTAATTCCTTGCATCCTTCGCAACTTGAGAGGATGAATCTATAAATTTGATTGAAGGCAAAAGATCTCCAATATAGTTTTTAATAAAAGGCAAATGAGTGCTACCCAAAACAAGCACATCAATGGAATCATCAAAATTTGATTTTATTGTTTTTTGAATAATTTTAAAGGTGTGATTTCGATCAGATAGAAATGATCCATTCTCGACTATGTCAATTAAATCAGACGAATCTATTTTATTGATAAAAATATGCTGAGGAATTTCCCTTTTCAATAAATAATTGAATTCTTTGCTATTTAACAGTCCGGTAGAGCCCATTATAGCGATATGGTTTTTTTTACTCATAGATGCTGCCTTTTTAAGTGGAGGTTTTGTTGGAATGATATCAATTGAAAATTCATTTTTTATTTCATCAAAAATTTGTATAGAGGGGGTATTTGAGGCGATAACTATGAGTTTAGGTCTGTATTTTTCTAAAAATTTAATGGAATTTCTTATTATGGGTTTTAATTCGTCTTTAGATTTTTTACCGTAAGGAAAATTTAATTTATCAGCAAAATACAATATGTTTTCTGCAGGGGCAATTTTTCTTATTTCTCTTACAACAGACAATGAGCCCAAACCAGAATCAAATACCGCAATTGGTCGGAATAGCATGATAGGGGATCTTTATCTAATTTATTTTTATATGTATTTAAACCAATAATTTGGCATTAACCAGTATTTGAATAACAGACGCTCATTAGGCCACTATGCTTTAATGCAACAACTTCCCGCAGGAATACTGTACCCATGTGGGCATATTGTAGGATGCTTTAATAATGTGCATAACGCCTCCGTAAATATTTGTTTCATATGATGTTCAATCCCACACACCATTTCTTCATCTATGTCTATTTTTAGGGCATCTTTCATCAAAACCTCTAACAACCGAGTGTTACGAATCATTTGTTTACCTATTTTCTCCCCTTCGTTAGTAAGAACAACAATTGAGCCTTTTTTGTAATCAATTAAACGAGTATCGTTTAACTTATGAAGCATTTGAACTACGGAAGGCTGAGTCACATTTAATATTTTGGCTATTGAACTAACTTTTAACTCTTGGCCACTTTCTAATATTGACCACATTGCTTTCAAGTACATTTCCACATGTTCTGCCTCTGCGGTGCCTACATACAACTGCTCTGGTATATCGGAATTTCCTGTGTAAATAGTCATTGATGATAATTATATTAGACGGCATATTATTTATAGTATGCCAAAATCTTTATATTAGTATTAAAATATTAACTAGGGCTAACATTTGTTTTTTAACTTTATTGGTTGAAATTTCGAAATGCCATCACTAAAAAGTTATCCCGGATAAACTCTTTATTTTACAATTTTTTCATGTTGCTTTATGAAAAGTTTTTCTCATTTTTTTATTTGCAAAATGACCTGTTGCTTATCCAAGGTTAATTCAATGGATCGAACTTTGCTTTTATAGAAAACTATTTTCTTTCCCCTTTCGCTAATCACAATTTTGTCAATAAACAAGAGACCGATATCTTTTAGTTTTCGTATTTTTTTATAAGTGGAACTTATTGGGACGGTATTTTCACTGCAGATTTGAAAAACAGATTTTGATTCATCTAAAGTCGATAAAAGTATTTTATATGAAAATCCATCAAATAATTCCTTTAAAATAGGCATAGATTCTTGTTTTTCCTTTTTAAAAACATGTTGTTGAGATTGAGTCATTATTTAGGCTCCCCTAATTCTTAGGTATGCCTAATATTTAAACGGTTATTGCCAATCAGATGGCACTATAACTCTATCTTTTATTTTGCACCCTTTTACTTTCGCATCTACAAATAACTCTGCCAATCTAAACAAATGCCTCATTTGCTTTCCTCGATTTTCATACAAAACAATTACGATCCTGCATCTCTTTCATACATAAAACATATTTCTTCTTCTGGAAGTCATTGAAAATAATTCCCTTAACAGTTTACAATAAGGCACTAAATTGTATTTAGTAAAAAGTAAAA
>JADDOQ010000239.1 GCA_016782315.1 Nitrososphaeraceae archaeon
CGCATCATTAGATACTGCTGATACTATGGCTGCGGCCACTCCAGTGCTTCTTCCAAAATAGCCTATTGGCAAACCCCTGACTTCGGATATGTTTTCTATTACCCAATTAGTTATGGTGGTTAACCTGCCTGATAGAAGGTGAATGTTAAATTTGTTTAATGCGCCATAATACTCTCCCCTGTCTTTGTCCATAATTTTTTGTTTTTCCATATCGGAGTTTACTTAATTTGTTGTCAGTAAATCTGTAAGCAAGGTTGCAAATACGTTATTGTTTAATATGTGGGATACATACCTATTTCTGATGCTTTTTCTGCTGCTACTGCTACCATGAGCAAATATTACAAGAGATTTGAGGTCTGCTGCTGCTGCTGCTGCTGCTGCTGCTGATGAATAGGGAATTGATAAATCTCCCTGTAGATAATCATAATCATCATCTTCCGTGTTATTAGTAGTTGTTGTTGTTGTTGTTGTTGTTGTAGCGCCGGCATTAGGAAGCAATGGAATATGGAATTTTATCTTTTTATAGTTGGCATCATCGTTATCATAGGCAATATCCTTGTTGCTCATTTGGTTTATTACCTTTAGTAAATTAATAAATCTGCTTATGATAATTCTGTGTTACCTGTTGCTGCGGCTAAAGTCCAACTCCCTATAATCCCCAAATCCAAAACAAAGAGTTTACAGCCCTAACGTTCGTATAGTGTTTTTCTGGATATGGAAGTTATATATGGGGAACCACTATTCCTATAACTTTACACTATTGCCAAAAACAAATCTATAAACTTTCAGAAAAAAAATACATGCCATTTTAGGTGCAAACACCAATCGTTTGATGTTATCGACATAGTTTATAAACCTAAACACATATTGGGATACCATCCACTTGGATTCTTGTCGCTTGATCAGGTTGTTATTGCGTGAACCATGCATCACATGTTTAGTAAATGTAAAAAAATATTGGTCCATAGAAGATCGCGGTCTTTCCTTCTATTGGATCCCTCATTAGGCATACTCTTTAGATTTGCTATACTCTAGAAGGTAAAAATTGAAGAACGGGTGGGAGCGTTGGGGTGTGGAGTAGGTGCAATTACAAATCATTATAGTGATCTTTCCAAAAGAAAAAAATGCAAAAAGGTTTTATCTAATACTTTCGCTAAATGTAAAATCCCTCATTGGATAGACCAAGGAAAGAAAAGGGGAATTGTATAAGATACAGACAGCCGTTTAATCTTGTTATTTTGTTGTTGTTTTCCCTAACGCAAAAGTATCTGTTCCCCATGAGAATAACCGATGGCATAAAATTTTATATGGCCAAAGTGGGTGCAGGATTATCTTTGGGAGATGGGATTAGAGGGTGGGATAATTACCTTAGATATCGTAGTCCCTTGTTGAGTTTTATAAAGTGAAATAATCGGCCATATTGTAAATTGATGTAAATTGTTACTTTATTTATTGTCCCTATCTATAAAAAACATCCCTATCACAATTATCTTGAAAAGTTGATCGATATGGTTGCATTATCCTTTAGCTCTATATCTCTATAGTCGGTTATACCGTCAATTTGCTTACCGTTAGCATCAACAACATTTGTAACATTTAGAATGTTATTTGTTATGTCTTGGATTACCGGTGAATTGTCAAATGCTTCCCATATCTTTAAGAATTGCCCTAAAGTAAAAGTCTGCTCTACGGGTGATTCTATGTGTATCGTTCCTGTATCATCATGAGTATGTAGCCAATAAATGCAATTTTTCTGGCATGATCCCAATACCACCTGGAATCACAATGGGCTTATCGTCTATTTTTATTTCAAGTGTTGAATGAATGTGAAAGTTAAAATGCTCTACCAAGTCACATTTAATGCTATCAATTGTCAATCCGGCATTGATATCTGGTGAATTTAGGTTAGATTGATTTTGACCATAAACAAAAGAAAAAGTCATGGTTGAGAATATCAATGGAAGAAGTATAGTAACACTGTAGAAGGCTCTCTTAGCGAAATTTTCCATTATTATAGTTCTAAAGGGAGGTGCTATTTATCGGATTTGTAACATGAAATTTCTTCTATTGCTATATGCCCTAGTGTATTATATCTAGGACCAGTTGGAGGGACACCCATATAGATGTAAAGTATGCTCAAAGGGGCCTTTGCAAACTAGGATTCGGACAGGCATTATAAAGAAAATCATTTTGATGGCGATCAAACTATGTTGTCGTGTAAATTAATGTGTCAAATGATTGCCTTTATCCTAATGTAAAAGCCTTCAGCCAGCAACTTTGCTTTTGGAGTGGAATCTGTTAGGGTTGGCTTGACAAAAGCCTTTTTGGAATAATTT
>JADDOQ010000097.1:0-6022 GCA_016782315.1 Nitrososphaeraceae archaeon
ATTCAGGCTAATATATAACCTATGATGTAATTATTAGTTACATATTTAAAATAGCTTGTGCATACTTTACAGTGTCGTCCAATTCTTTCTCTTTTGAAGAAACGAGACTGTCATATTATGAAATTTTTTGTGGTTTAATTATTTCTTTTGTTATTTTTCTATTTCTATCAGCGCTTTCAGGTTTTGAAAGCAATAATTATGCTGTTGAGGGCTCCTTGTTAAAAAAACCTTTTGTTTTGGTTAACACTACGCAGATTTTCAATTGCTCATCGATTCCTTCTAACGCTAGTGTTTCGTCTCTGGAAAGAGATGGCGAATATGTTGTCAGTGCGGTTTTAGAGAAACGTGGTGACAGTATTGTTGATGATGATAAAGATGGTAAAAGATGTCCATATTTTAAAATATTGGTTGTTGATCCATGTCCTGCGTTCTTAAAGAATGGATCTAACATTGTTTGCACAACAAATACCGTTGACAAAAAAAATAAACTCGGTGTAGATAACTTTGATGAAAACGGCCTATTGATAGCTGACACAAAATTCAACCAAAGTTATTCATATGAGATGTCAGATCCCGTCAAACCTCAAAAAAACCTTAAAATAATCATGGATTTTCAAAAGCATAATCAAACGCAGAATTCTGACATAAATTCACCCCGTTTGAAAATAGCGAGAGAGCATGGTAATGGGACTGCTGACATGTCTTCTGCAAAAAACCAGGAAATTATATGGACCGGTAACATTAAGGGGTTCTTTGAAGAACCAATTGGTAAGTATCAATCTGAAACCTATGTGGTTTTACAATTTAATACTGGGCGTCATGGGAGCAACGAATCCGATGAGGAGAGGGGTTTTGGGGTATTGTATGATGCCTCTAATCAAAATAATCCAAATTTATTTGAATACCTTGCTAATGGGTCATATTCAAAATACGACTTTAATCAAATGAAGCAACTAGGTGGAGATGATTTTGTTTTCCATAACTTGGATGAAAATAACAATCCAAAATTCATTAATAATTTAACATACAAGGAAAATGTAAAGCTAAAGGTAAAAACATTCTTGATAAATGACACTAAAAGGGTTATTGAAACATTTATTGATGATGGTTCAGGCACAGAAGTCCCATACTGGACCATAAAAGATCTGTCTAAACTAAAAGAACATGATGGAGTTAAAGATAAAGACGGGTTTATGGAGACCATAACGCAAGGCTCTGGATATGTAATAGCCCGTACAGATAACATTGATACACGCCCATCTTTATTTCAATCACTTGCATTCTAAGCAATAGGTATATTTTATTTATTTTTTGGTTTTTATGATATTTGATAGAAAAAATTTTGTCAAGATTGTGGATCTTTTGATGGGCGATAAATGTGGTGCTAAAAAAATTTATTTCGACCCAATAGTTTAAATCCGTTCCAATATCATGTGTTTGAAACAGCGGTTACTATTCGCTATACGTGTTAAGCAGTCCAAATATCTTCGAGAACATTATAGTGGCTAACAGAATGAACATCATTAACAATATTCCGTATATATAAATTTAGCATTACCATTGAATATGCTGAAACTCTTGTGGGGAACTTATATCGGCATTAGCCCCACTTTTGGCCCGTTGACTAGAAAAGGTCAAAAGATTGCAAGAAATCTGATGAACCATCATATTGCCTATCACTGTTCCATAAAAACCTCGAGAATATGGTAACCGACATAAATGCTGCCAAAGAACCAAAACAATTGCATGGATGAATATGGAAATTCAGGATGCTTTGCATCAAAAGTTATTGAATAATTTCTATAATATGAAGGGGGCAAAATACAACTTGGCATGCAAAAAATCATAATCCTACTAAGGCGTTTTTATAGGTCCTTGATTGGAGTTAAAGACCCTGCTCATGCTTATTGGGTTCAAATGCCTTGATTGCTTATCTAGTCATTTTAATAGCTACAACATTAAAATATTTTTTATTATATATGAAACAAGAGGACATACCATCATCATTATCTTCAATTAAATGTGTATCTAATGAAATACGAAATGGGGATTTGTCTCCAGTTGATTTAGTCAGAATTTGCTTAGATGGAATAAAAAAGATGAATCCTGCATTAAGTGCCTTCATAACTGTTAGTGAGGAGCAGACATTATACAAACAGGCGCTAATGTGCGAGGAGGAGATAAAACAAGGGGATTACCGGGGATCATTACATGGCATCCCATTTTCAATTAAAGATGTTTTTTATGCAAAAGGTGTGCGATGTACAGCAGGCTCAAAAATACTGGCCAATTACATTCCAAAAGAAAATGCACCTGTCATAACAAAATTGAAGAAAGCTGGTGCAATTCTAATCGGTACAAACAACCTCAACGAGTTTGCTTCTGGAATAACGGGCATAAACCCTTTTTACGGTTCTTCTAATAACCCTTGGGACAAATCTAGGATTTCGGGTGGCTCAAGTGGTGGTTCTGCTGTTGCTGTTGCAACTGGTATGTCTTTTTTTTCTTTGGGCACGGATACAGGTGGCTCTATAAGGGTACCTGCATCGCTTTGTGGTGTTGTTGGGTTTAAACCCACATACGGGTTGATTAGTAAACACAATGTCATTCCATTATCGCCTTCGCTTGACCATGTGGGCTGTATTACAAGGAGCGTATGGGATGCAGCAGCAGTTTTGGAATGCATAGTGGGTGGGAATGTTTTAGATAGCGCTTCAGAAGCAAAAAAAAAGGTGTCTTCATATACAAAAATCATTGAAGGAAAAAGGGATAAAAAAAATGTAATTGGAATACCGCTAAAGTATTTCTTTGATGTTTTATCCCCTGAAGTAGAGCGTTTGTTCTACAACTTTATAGAGTCTATATCCGAATATACAATAATTTATCAAGAAAAAATCAATCTATGTAATACCTCAAAATACTTTAAGAGTTGGAGAGACATCCGACTTGCAGAAGCTGCGGAAGTGCATTTAAGATGGCTAAAGACAAGATTTGAGGATTATGGCACTGAGGTCAGAAATCTGCTATTAGAAGGAACAAAAATATCTGCAGTTGACTATATAAAATCCAGAGGCCTTGCAAAAGAAATAAGGGGCGAATTTATGTCCATATTGCAAAACAAAGTGGACGCATTAATCGTCCCAACAACTATTATTCCTGCACCTAAATTTGAAGAAGAAACTGTTAATGTAGATGATAACATTACTTTGAAAACCCGTGAAGCTTTACTCAGAAACACAATCATCTTTAACTCCACTGGCTTACCAACAATTAGTATTCCAATAGGATTGACCAATGATGGATTGCCAGTAGGTGCACAAATCATTGGAGCTGCATATGATGAAGGTTTGGTTTTATCCATTGCGTATGATTGCGAGCAACAACTAAACAACACAACAAAGAAACCTGTTCCTCCGATTTGCAGGGGGTGAGAATATACGTTATACGGAAATCTATTCTCCAGGACATGACAATTTTAGATTGCTACTAATAATAGGTATTGATTGTAGAGGTGGTGATAAGTCATTCTCGCTTGACAATTATTCGAAAAAGGGGTCTTATATCTAATGGTGATTGACAATTTGCATATAAAATTGATTTTTGTTTGTAAAATAGGTTATGAGATATTTTTGGTTTTTTATTGTGTGTATTTATAATAAATGAATGTGTATTGTGATGGTAATATATCAAAGACACACTAACGGTAAAAACCCCATCCACCCACATCTATTTCGACTATGATGTAAAATCAATGTTTTTGTGATGTTTTCTTTACAATGGTGAAATGACTAATGCATTTATCATTCTCAAACATTTCATTTCAAATGAATTTGGGAACTTTATTGTTCTGTTTTGTATTATGGGAAGATGTCGACAAAAGTTTTAATGAATTTTCTTTTTGGCTATTTTAAGTGTCGCTAGATCATGTCGTTTTCATTTATTTTTTCTGTTACCATTTACCAATCGATACCAAAAAATCAAGATTTTAGATATGTATATGTATATATCCATCAGTTTTTAACCTTGGTCTTGCTATTTTGGGGATAGAACCGAATGTTTTTAAAGTTGCAGACAGTTGTTTCATTAACAAAAGTTATGCCTTCTTTTTTTAGCAACTCTTTTTTTATTTCTATGCCATGCATGTAGCCACCTAGTTTGCCGTTAGACATAACTATCCTATGACATGGCACTTGGACTGGGTTTGGGTTCTTGCCAAGTATTCTCCCTATTATTCTCGATGCTGAGGGATTTCCAAGTGCCTTTGCTAGATCTCCATATGTGGAAACCTTTCCCGCAGGTATTTTTTGCAGAAGGTCATAGACATCCTCATATTTTATTACTTTATTAGTAATGACACTGGTTCTTTTAGTTTGCAACCTTGGTGACAAATGTTGCGGTTCTTTTGTTCCTTTAAATGAATTCATATTCGCATTACTACGATTCATGTACATCTCATGACCCTTCTCCATATATGATGATAATGTGATATCGATATATAGGTGATACAACCACTTTCGTGACTGATGAAAAATAGACCATAATAATAATAAAGGAAAACATTGTAATTATAGTCAAGATGGTCTGACAATCACTGCAAGATAATGTACGCTTTGGTGGATTGCTCACTGTAAACATCTGTCCCCCGCTTACAACAGTGGTTGAATTTACTTCTTGCCCAACTAAATCCTGACAATATGTGGTGACAAATTTCTTGTCCTAGTTCCAAGTTTCCAATGAGACAATGGTGGTTGTTTAAAAAGACAAGACTTTACTATTTATTGAATATGTTTTTGATAGTATTGAAATATGAGGATGCAATAATGCCTGATAGAGCCCAAACTATTCTATGACCAATAAATACCAAAAATCAAATTTATGCAATTTCCCTAGAATATAACCATCTGGTAAAACCATATTTTTGTTGGTTAATTCAAAAGCAGGCCCATATGCAATGTGCTGAACCGGATTTGGTTTTGACATAAGAGCAAAAATAATGACAATGCATCTAAAATCGGGATTGGATTTAATTATGTGATTGCTTATAAATTTTGCCTGCACTACCATTAATTATGATGGCAAAGATGTAAAATACTATAAAAATAAAAATAATGTTTTAAGCAAAATTTAAGTGACAGTTAATTAGTAGATTTCAAAATCTTGTTGATCGTTTGTCTATTGTTTATTTGTTGTACTAATCGAAAATAAAGTAAAATTTAATCATTAGTATGGAAATTTATATTTCAATAACTATGATGATTTTCTGTCTTATAAATTTCTTAACATATCGCTTGTGATGTCTAATTTTATGGTTGAACGAGATGAGTATACTTCTTTTTCTTTAGTGTTTTGCAAAATGTCAGCCCCAGCACCTATAACGCATTCTCGTGCAATCCTGACACTGTTTCTTATCGTCGCATTCATTCCTATAAAACAGTATGGTTCGATTATTGTATTTCCTGCTATAGCCACATGAGAAACAATAAAACAATGATTCATGATTGTTGTATGGTGGCTTATCACATTTCCTGTCCATATTATCACATCATCTTCTAATTTTACAAATGGTTGAATAACGTTATTTTCAAAGATAAAGCAGTTCTCTCCAATTTGAAATTCGTCGTTGACAATAGTACTGGGATGTATATAACTTATTAGGGAGTATCCCTTATCCTTGGCATCTTCAAAGAATTTAGCTCTTTTTTTATTCATATCTGTATATCCAAGAGCAATAAACATATGAAACTCATTAGGGGGGTAAATTTGTTCTATTTTTTCAAACGGAACGACAGGAAGGCCATAAAGAACGCTTTCTTTAATGGCCCATTCGTTTGCCGAAAACGCTTCTATATGAAATGCAGGATCTTTTCGCAGATAAAGATAAACAATTTTTGCAAATCCACCAGTGCCAAAAATAACGACCTTTTTCATGTTTTAGAATAACAGCCTAATTGCTTAAACTTTTAAATTTTAATTTGCTATTGATTATGTGTGTGGTGCTTTTCCTTTGATTATGAGGTTAGCC
>JADDOQ010000097.1:6182-8128 GCA_016782315.1 Nitrososphaeraceae archaeon
TTCAAGTTTCTTTTTTTCATCTTGAATTTTTGCAAGATCGTTAATGGATAAAGGATCGCAATGTAACCCTATCTCCCAGTTGCCTTCATACAATGCTCTAATATCATCTTCATAATCTTGATAGTTTCCATTTTCATAAATAGTCCTAAAGAAGAACGTAGATCTTGTGTTATATTTTTCTTCCAAGTACATGTAATCAGGCAAGTTATAATATGGGTTCTTAATGTGGGCGTTTTGTACTATTTTGGGATCAAACCTTTCTTTTCGGGCAACAATATGATCGATAGGAGCTCCTTGTCGCCTCCAGTCAACATCATGACTCATGAAAATGTATTGCAATACGATTTCATTTTAACAAATAAATTAAATATTTACATTACTCCTTTAATATTCAAATCAAGTGAATTTTAGACTATATTCAGGTCAAAACTAGCATCACTGTGGCCTCTGAAATAACTTTGCCAACAAAATCCTTGACTACATGTTGGTTTTTAATGTGGTTCTTTTTCAAATCAATCAACTGATGATGATGATGCAATTTATTGTTTTTATTTTATGGAAGCTGTAATCTGTATGGGTGTATGATCAAAAAAGATTTTTGCAAGAAAAACATGTGAATTTAAATCTCGTTTGCTATGAATAGGCCCAGTTAACTTAAGACAAAGGCTGTGGATTGAGGACGGCCTTATATTTCCTTTAGGGACCCAGAAACCGAACACCTTTTAGAAATCATTGGTTATGGTTATAGTATATGCTCCTTTGATGGTTTACCTTATAGAAATATTGCAAAAGCTTTGGGATAGTTTATTTGTTAATATAAGCAACGTTTCCCTTTGGATATGAATATAAACATACAAACCTCAAAAAAATGCCTTCAAAGAAAAAGAAAACTATGGAATATGTGATGGATAAAACCCGGTTTATCTCACGCTCTGGAATTTGTTTGCTCTTGGGTTGCTTGCAAAACGCAATGTGTCAAAGGCAGAGCCGAATTTTTTTTTGATGAATACTTTGCTTGTAAAAAGAGCAAGCATAAATTAAACATATTAAATGGCTTAGATTATACATTTGCCATTGATAATGAAGAATTTGCCCCAAGTAATAAGGCTGGAAGCGGAATTTTATTGACGATTTTCGTATTAAACAAACGAGATATATGTATGAATCTCTTTATAGATTATTATTATTGGCATATTTAGTACCATATTTATATATAATATTGTACTAGTAATGTTTAGGATGAAAATCTCTCTTATATCCTCAATTACCCTTGCAGTAATACTTTTTGTTGCAGCAATGACACCAAGTATTATATCATTAGTTGACGCACAGAACGCAACAAACGCAACAAGCGCAGCAGGCATGAACGCAACAGGTGCACAACCAAACGCATCAACCCCAGTAATAGTAGCTCCTAGTCCAGGCGGCATGGGCGGCGAAGGTGCAGGCGGCAACGGCGGCGGCGAAGGCGGCGAAGGTGCAGGCAACGGCGGCGGCGAAGGCGGCGAAGGTGCAGGCAACGGCGAAGGTGCAGGCAACGGCGAAGGTGCAGGCAACGGCGAAGGTGCAGGCAACGGCGAAGGCGGCGAAGGTGCAGGCGAAGGCGGCATGGGCGGCAACGGCGAAGGCGGCATGGGCGGCAACGGCGGCAGCTAAATACAACAGCAACAAAAACTAGTAGCAAAAAATAAACTGTAAAAAACCTCTTTTTTTTAACTATTTTTGGTATTTTTGGTATCATATATATAATACTATAACTGTAGTATGAAGGATGAAAATTTCTCTTATATCCTCAATTACTCTTGCAGCAATATTTTTTGTTGCAGCAATGACACCAAGTATTATATCATTAGTTGACGCACAGAACGCAACAGGTGCAGCACAAAACGCAACAGGTGCAGCACAAAACGCAACAGGCGCAGCAGGCCAGAACGCAACAGGTGCAG
>JADDOQ010000240.1 GCA_016782315.1 Nitrososphaeraceae archaeon
CAGACACCGGCAGCGGATCAGACACCACAACATCAGACACCGGCAGCGGATCTGAAACCGTTGTAACGGAAACCACTACGACAGAAACAAAAGTACAACCCTCCTAACTGCTCATAAAGAGTCCAAAAGCACATTTTTTATCTTTTTTTATTTTCATGCTATCAGAAAAACAATATGCATAGACGACTCCATTAGATTTGCTAAATAAAGTATTAGATAACATTGCTGTTTTGTTGTTGTTATTTTAATACCCTATCTGATGAGGTAGAATGATTATAAAATTTTATATGTATTTTCTCATTATGGCAATTTGATGGTTTTATAACGGATTAGTAAAGGTGCTTATAAACAAATGAGCTCCCGGCCGATACGAGACATTCTCATTATCAAAATATAATCCGTTTATGTAATACTGCTTTTACAAAATGAATGTTACAGTTAACCTGTAAAAATTTCATTTATGCATGTAAAGCCTGAAGGCAGATAAAGCATGAAAAAAAGGATCAAATATGATAAAAAGGCAAAAATATGAGAAGGAAAGAAAGATGGAGAAAGAGATCAAACACAGTTTATTTTATCTTGTTATTCCGGGTTGGATGAATTATTTTTCTCTAATGTCTCTTCTTCAGATACATCTAATGGTTCTGTTGTATGCTTATTCTTTACGCTTATTTCTTCCTTAACATATGTTGTTTTTATTACTTCAACATCTTCTTTTTTTACTGGTATTGTTATAGTCTCATCAGATGAAACAGGTGTTTGTGGTTCTGTTTGCCCACTCGGTGGCCTAATTTCAATAGTCACTTCCTCATGTGTTACAGGAACCTCGACTGTTTTAGTTTCAGTTATTGGCTCTTTAATTATCGAAGTTTGGTTTTCCTGAGTGATATTGGATGAACTTGGTTTTTCCTCTGTTACTGACAATAAGGAATCTCTTGAATCTCTTTTTATATCCTCATTTCCTTCCAATTGTATTCCGCCTCCGCTACCTCCACCACTATCAATGACCGTGGTGGATTCGTATTGTTCTTCAATTGAAGCTGAAGCCGAATCCGAATCTAAGGCATATTCTTTTATTATTTCATCCTCGGAAATCCTGAATCTAAGAATGGCGCCATCATAGCTCTCTGCTTGGTCCTGAGGAATTGAGAATTTTTCTTTGTCTATTACGCCCCTTTGGACCAGAACATAACCATCTGTTACTTCCTGAACTTCACCTAAATCTTCATTGTTTAATGCTCTAGCTTCTTTTTTTATAGTATCGTTCCAGTCAATATTAGAACTCATATTTTTAAATAATGAAACATAATATAAATAAAATAGCAATATGCATTATAAAGTAAAAATAATTAAACATTTTATGAGATGTATTGACAAACAATGCATTACATTACCCCATAATGGATTACAATACTGAAGAGATAGCAGTAAAAATACCATTTTTTAATAATTTTTTATATTATAATAGCCATTCCCAACAAAATATCTGTAAATACCTGTTGAACGGAAGCAGGAATTCTAAAAATTACCTGTATAACAATGTCTAATGGGGATATACGCGATCTCGAAATTGTTACTATGCGTTTACAAAATGAAAATAACAGCCAGATTTTCAACATAGGTTGTAATGTTCATTCTGTTGGTTTAGTAGCAGGAATATCCGTTACCAACCATTTATTCAATTTTTATAGCTGTTTTACAAATCAATAATAATAGCGTTAGATTATCAAATTAATGCAATAGACAGAAAAGTTATGTAATTATTTATTTGGTAAATTTGTATGGTTAATTTGTTTATTACCATCATCATCATTCAAACGGCTGAAAATAAAAAAAGATAAAAAATGTGCTTTTGGACTCTTTATGAGCAGTTAGGAGGGTTGTACTTTTGTTTCTGTCGTAGTGGTTTCCGTTACAACGGTTTCAGATCCGCTGCCGGTGTCTGATGTTGTGGTGTCTGATCCGCTGCCGGTATCGATTTTGGTCATTCCACTCCTGCGAAGTTGCTCCTTTGCTTTCTCATCATCTGTGCCTGTTTGACCCGGTTGGGTTATTATTTGGTCACTTGGATCCCTCTTTACAGCTGTGGGTTCATGCTCTTTTATTTTTGCCGGGGTCATCGCCTCTTTTTCCCTATATTCTGTTAACGGGTCATCGCCTCTTTGTACTTCTGTGCCTGGTCCACCTTCTTCATATAGTCTGTCTTAACCAGTCGATGAGCCTGAGGATTGTGATGATGAGGAGGATGAGGGACTGACGGCATCCTGTGTCTTTCCTGCAGCGCCTTTTGTGGTGTCCACAACCGCATCCTTAGCGCCTTTTGCCTTTTCTTTGACTTTGTCCATAAA
>JADDOQ010000241.1 GCA_016782315.1 Nitrososphaeraceae archaeon
GCTTGAATTGTTGTTCCCTAGTGTTAGGCGACTCGTTTCGTTGATGTGATTGTTTGCCATAAAGTCATTCACCTCCTTATTTGTTCCACTGAATGTTATGGGCACCAAAATGTTGGGGCTTCCTATCGCTTGAATTTGAAGCCTTTTCAATGCTTTCCCCTTTTCCATTTCCAGGTTTTTATATTTGATGTATGCGTTGTCCAGGAGCTCATAGCAGTTGCCATTTAAATTTGCATTGACGTGTTTTTCTGGATAAAAACTGAACGCAAGAAAAAGCATGATTGTTCCGCCTATCAGGCAGATTATGATACCGGGAACGACTATTTTCTGTGAGTTAATCAATCATGTTGCATCTCTAATTGTATTCCGTAAAATATCTGAACCGTTTTTCCACCTCTTTGTTGTTTCCACTGCTTACTCCGCGAACAGCTTTTTCAAACTCCTTTTTTGTGTATTCGATAAACTCTGCAGAACTGTCATTTTTTGGGTAGGAATCAAACAGTGTTGATCTGAAATTATTCATAAGCTCTATTACTTTATCCCTGTACTCTTTGATGGATGGTCTCGCTTGGCCTGATACCTTAAACCATGTTGTGGCCGAGGGAGCGGCAAATGATTTTGGCAGCTCTTCAATAACTCTATCTATCTCGAAATAGTTCATAGCATATATAGGATTTTGAAATTGATATTTAGTGCGGAAATAAAAACCAAAATGTCTTTCCAATATGGCAAGGAAACCTCCCTCAAAACCGTTTATTCCACCTCATTATTTCCGTTTCGGAAGACATTTAGTTGTGCTATGCGTTACAGACTGCAATACTAGTTGATAGACGAAATAGACAAAATAATCCTGTACAGCCTGGTGGAAAATGCCCGAATGTCGTCTATAGAAATCACCAGGGTTTTAAATGACTTGGAATATGCTATTACTGAAAGGGCAGTACGGTATAGGTTAAAAAAACTCGAGAAAGACGGGGTCATACTTGGGTATTTTGCTCTAATCAATCCTTTTTATATCAATGATAAAATAAACAAATTGTTATTAATAAGATTCAGGATAGTAAAAGACAGCTCGGCATTGCTTGAGCGGTTAAAGAAGTATGTTGATGACTCTGCATTCTGTATTTACTCGTGTAAGATTCATGGTGATTTTGATTTTGTTTGTCACTTTATTTTGGATTCTAATGAGCAGTTTGATTTGGAGATGGATAGCTTCATCAACCAATTCTCGGATTTGATAGCGGATTTCCGGACTTTTGACTCTGGACTAATAAAATTCAATTATCATTCTTTGTTCAACGACCAAAATGTTTCCCAGAAAAAACTGGAAATCTACAAGACACTAAACTCCCTAAAAAAACTTTATAACATAAATAATAAATTTCAGTTTATAGTGGAGAGTCTGGTAAAGTATTTTGATGCGTCATTTGCCAGGATCTGGATTGTCGATGAGAGTAAAGAAAATCTGATTTTAAAGTGCAGTGCGGGAAAATACACTGGATGCAATGGGGAGTTTTCCAGAGTTCCTGTCGATTCAAATAAAATTGGATATGTATTCAGAACCAAAAAACCCGCAATAACAAACGATGTGCTGCATGACGCAAGGATAAAATATCCACAATGGGCCAAACAGGAGAACCTAAAATCCTTTGCAGGATACCCATTGACATATAATGGTGAGCCTATGGGTGTGTTGGCATTGTTTAGTGAAAAGAGGTTAAAACCAATAGAATTTGAATTGGTAGGGATCTTCTGCGAGAATGTATCAAAGGAATTGTCTAATTTTCTTGATGATCAAAAATTCCTATTTACAAATCAGCCCGGATAATAAGCCAGGTTTATATTGCATTTTCATTTTGATTTAGAATTTTCAGCATATTTTTTTTATATCGGTCTTAACTTTAAAATGATTTCTAAAAAAACTAAATTTAAGTCTTGGCCTGTTTCACAATATTGCAATACAATGTACTAAATTATTTAAAATAACATAAGTTTTATATTGAAAAGGAATATGATGGTTGTAAATTCCATAAAATACCAATACTTATATAGCATGCTAACTAATAGATAGTGATGTCATTTAAATCAAATAATTCAACAACTTCAACAAGTAGCAAAAACGACAACAATAACTCAAACACATCAAAATATTCCTATGAAACTAAATCAAATAACAACCAAAACAATAATCAAAACTCCAATGATTTGAGTGAATCAA
>JADDOQ010000011.1:0-21679 GCA_016782315.1 Nitrososphaeraceae archaeon
CTTATCATCTGTGACCTATCGACATATGACCACGTTTTCATGGTTCTTCCAACTGATATGCTCATGGTGTCTCAATGTTTTTTTTAGGTCACGGTAAATGTAGAGCGTTATATGATTGCTGTTTCCATTGGTCTTTGCTGTAAAGCTCGAATTGCTCATTGGCAATACCACACTTTGTCCAATATAAAAATAGTCATTGAGTTGTATGCTTTGTAAAGTCTTTCTATCAAGTCGAAGATTCTATACCCCCATGGCCAATGAATAGACCAAACCTATCCCAAGGATGAGAATATGCATTAAATATGTCTTGGGCGAAGTTGGCCCAGCCTGGTTGATAAGGTACTATAAGGAGGGATCGCGGGTTCAAATCCCGCACTTCGCATATTTAGGTGCTTAAAACATGCGAATAGCACTGCCTACCATACAATAAAAACTGAGACTTTATTAAATTGCTTTTTCTATTGATTCAAAGGTTTCTGTTAATTCACTATGCGTACATATCACTCTACATTCTCTATACCATAAAAGACACTGGATTTCACTATCAATCCATCCTTCAACTCAAATTTTTCAATCACAGACCATTTAATTTTGTTATCTGGTAGGCCATGGTATTCTAGTAGTATGTTGTTGCCCTTGACAATGAAGTCTATTGGCGTAAAATGCAATTTTGAGAACTTTTTTAGTCCTAAGGAAAAATACTCTTCCAAATCCTTCCTTTTGTAAATTGTGGCATTTGTTTTGTCAGGATATACTACCTTTATTTTAGGACTTCTCAACTCGATATTTTCAGCGAAAATGAAATAATTGCTCTTAGGTCATGTGCATTCCATGCATTTATCCATTTATCTATGTGTGCCTTAGCAAAAGATTCATCAATTGCCATCATGTTTTATGGCTTGAATTTTTATTTAACACTTCTCAAAATTATCATTTTTGATATCATCGAATTCAGTTAAAATAAAGATTTAATACCTAAATTGGTTTATTTCCATAGTCAAGTAAACCAGTATGTGCAATCAATTTCCAATTGTCATCTGGCATCTTTGTATATATTTTGCATGCTCTTCCCCTCCAATGAAAATCTCCTTTAGTGTTTATGTTATGCCATACATACCGTATCAACATCAACGACTGCAAAAGCCCCATCACCTTCATCTGAAATAACTATTTTCCTGATTTCTCGCACATTGTGAATTAACCTATGCGATTCAAACAAGTCGCCGTAACTCTTTTTCCAACTTTGGTGGTCAAACCGCCCTATTCCGAAAACCCATTCAATCGGATCATGAGATTAGGATGCTTTGGACCAAGGCCACACCATATCTGGATGAAATATGCTCAAAAGCTTTTCCACGTCTTTGTCAGTCCATGCCTGGATCTCTCTATTTGCAATTTCCTTAATTTGAAACTCCACTAGGACGGCAAGGGCATAGTACTTACATAATGCTTTTTATTTGTATGTGTAAAGGGATTAGCATATTCAACACCTTATGGCAAAAATGGGTATATTTGTTAGTGGGCACATGTACCACCGAAAGTTTAAGAATTTTCCTTTATAATATCTATCGGTGATTCCATTATAAATATAAACATTCGATTCAACGCAATGCAGTATGTATGTACTGTGAACATAATGTCGTCGCAGCATAAATGGGTTAGGGTTTTATGCTGTTAATGATGTTGTATTAATCTACACTCTCATTGTATGGGATTTATAACACCTCTGCCCAGAATTTTGCCTTCTTTTAACATCGTCAGTGCATCTGTTGCTTGGTCAAGTTTAAATCGATTTGAAACAAGTGGTTTGATTATTTCTCTTTTTGCCAGTGAAACCAACTCTGTCAAATCGTTTAGAGTTCCAGTATACGATCCAATTAATCTGTATGCTCTTGTTGGCATACTTACTAAACTCAATTTAAGTTCGCCTCCAAATAACCCCACTAATACTACTTTTGCTCTTCTTCTAAGAAATTGCATATCAGCTTCTACTGTTTTTGATGCATTTACAAAGTCTATTACTGCATCAGCTCCTAGATTGTTGGTTAACTCCATAACAGCTTTTACGGGATCTTCATTTTTCGAGTTGACCACATCATCAACGCCACCGTCTTGTTTTGCAGTTTTTAGTTTATTGTCATCTAAATCCATCGCAATTATTCTGGCCCCAGTAACTGCTTTTGCTAGTTGCATAGCCATTAAACCCAATCCTCCTGCACCAACAATGACAACGTTGTTATCTGGTTTTAGATTGGCGTTTTTTACTGCTCCATATGCTGTAAGGGCAGAACATGACAATGTAGCTGCTGCATTCATATCCAAATCGTCTCCTATCTTTACAAGATACTTGTAGCTAGGTACCAGCACATATTCTGAATAACCGCCGTCTACATAGACACCTAATGATCTAGGTTTATCGCATAGGTTTTCCTCGCCAATTCTACATGCAGGGCACGATCCCTCTCCTACCCAAGGGTATACGAGAACTTTTTCACTTATTTTAAGTCCTTCTGCCTGTTCTCCCAGACTTTCAATTGTGCCTGCTATTTCATGACCTGGGGTTAATGGATATTTTACTCCTCGGTCAGTTGTTTTTAATATTTGTCCACCTAGACCCTCATATCCTCCATCCCATAAGTGAATGTCACTATGACAAACACCTGACGAATGAACTTTAACAAGAACCTGGGAGCCCTTGGGTTTTGGAGTTTCACTTTGCTGTATTTCTAAAGATTCCTTTGGTTTGATAATTCTTGCAGATTTCATGTCCATATTAAATTAGTTATTGCATATAAAAAAGGTGATGTGGATATGTTGTATTTACAAGAAGGCAATACATTTCTATAATTACCGTGTTTCTTGACAGCGTTGCATGGATGACTCAATCGTTTTATACCTGATAACGCATTTTTGTACTGCCTTAAATTGTTAACATATAAAAGGGCAATTTGCAATTAAATTCTTTTATTGTTATTGTTGTTATTGTATTGAGGTTATGATTATAATTACCACTTTAACTTAAAAAATCAGGCCACGTTTCATACCTTAAAGGGATATAATGGTTTTTAATCCCTTTAAAAGGTAATACTTATATAATATGTTAACTAATAATAAACATGTCAATAAAAACTGATAGTCAAGCAAATAATGCTTCCAGTAATACCGAATTTTCCTATAATGGCGCAAATAACAAAGTAGCCAAATCACTTGATAAAGCCAAGGACAAAATCTACAGGCCAATAGACGAGTCAAGAAACCAAATCCCACGTTATGCCAACATTCTTAACAGTTACCAAGAGCAATCACTGCAAACAGCAAAAGAGATATCGGAGGAGTATATTGAGTCTCAAAAAGCAGTGATTAACTCACTTCAGTCAGCATGGGGACCATACAGTGAAACCTTTAATGGCCTTTTCGCAAGCTTTGCGTCTCCAGACTCCATGACAAAGGCATACACCAAGTTTGTCGGCAACTTTGCAGACAATGCGGTTTCAGCATTAAGACTAACAAACTGCTTTGTCTTCTCAAACCTTGACTCAATGAAATCAACACTACAGCAGGCAAAAGACAATTCTAAACGCATGTCAAATCTGGTTGCTAACACCGCAAAAACCTTTGAACATAACTCAAGAGAGTTAGTCGCATCAATTGAAGAATCTGTTGCAAACTACAACAATAACAACCTGTACAACAACAAAGAAGATACCGGTAATATGAATATCACGACAACAAAAACAACAAAGCAGTAGAAGAAAAAATATATTGTTTACATTTATTTTCGTTACACAAGAGAATAAAAAACAATTTCAAAAGGAATGTTTTATTTGTAATTTGTAACACCGTATCCATCCCGAAATTACCTTTAAAAAATTGGAAACCACAAACAATAGAATATTAAAATTTTTAGATTTCTAAATTATATCTGAAAAAAAGAATTATCAAATAGAAATAATGCATTATTTTATTTGCTTTTTTCTTTACCTTTATTGTTTCTTTTATTTTGTATGGATTGGTTTGCCTTGATTTCGCCTTCCTTGATCGACTCTTTAATTGTTTTAGGCGAAAAATCCGCATTTTCGTACATATGGGGAAATGGCTCATCTCGCGTAATATAGTAAATCTCTTTTATTTCTGCACCGTGCTCTTGTTTGTATTTTTTATACTTTCTGCGTATTCTTTTAATTTGTTTTTCTTGTATTTGTAAATTGTCAAAATTCTTTTCTACTATTTGATAAAGTTCTTCAATGTACTCTAGATACCTTGTAATTACTTTTGACATTGTTATGTTGTTTTCCGTTTTATCTGAAAATATGATGTCCCTTGCTCTATGATGAACTTCTGGTAAATTCTTTGGAAGGCTATCTATATTTTTTGGATAGTTCTCTATTATGAATATTCTTTTATCATTTATTGGTGATGCGTCTAAAACCTCCCTCAATGGAGTGTTGCTCAGTAAACCTCCATCCCATGCATACACTCCTTCTTCTACCTCTATCCAAGGAAAGTTATACAATGGATAAGCAGAAGTTGCAAGTATGTGCTTAGGACCTATCTGTTGCTTAAAACTATCAAATGTCAAAGATTGTGCGTTTAAAACATTCACTGCAGTTAGGATTAAACGAGTGTTTTGGTTTCCGCCTGGTTTTAATTTGTCGTAGTCAATGTATCTTTCTAAAGTTTTTACTAATGGTGAATGGTCATACATATATGTCCATCTTTGTGGTATAAAGTATTCTGGGTCCGTTAAAGCGAATTCTGTTGACCATCTGGGTTTAAACATTTTTTCATTCCCAAAAATTGCAGAGCTGTAAAATGATTTTATTTGCTTTATTTTGACATCCTGCTCATTTCTAGTATTGAAATAACTTGCTGTTGGTTCTAGTTTGGGTGAGATATAAGGAAAAAGGTAACTATGTAGTTGTTGCCCTATGAGTTTGGGCCAATAAGAGTACATGGAGGGTTTGTCTAAATCTACATAACTTTCAGATAACTCCAGCCAAAAGTTCTCTAAAAGTTCTTGTGTATGCTCCTTATTTTTGCTTCCGGCTATAATTGCAGCGTTTATGCCGCCAATAGATGTCCCTGCAGCAATATCCAAGTGTATGTTGTTTCTTACAACCGCCTTGTAAACTCCACATCCAAAAGCACCCAAAGAACCACCACCTTGGAGTATCAATACATTTTCAATTATATTGTCGTCGCTATGCTGTATCATGTATGTATTTTATAAATCAACTTGAATCTTATAAATACACAAATTACAAATCCAGTCCATCCCTTTAGACCAAATTGGCATTGTTAAGGGACTGATTGTTCTGGTAATTCTAACCTGTGGATGCGAACATATAGCCATGAGTGTTGGGAATTTGTTATTGATGATGATTTAAAGCATATTCGTGATGTGGTTACTATGGTGATTGTTCAATAATGGAATCAGACCGTCATTACGGTTAGTTGAAGAAACAGCATAATAACATATATTGTGATTTACACTGCATTATATTATACTTATTAATAGGTGTCAAAGCTTGTCGTCATTACCTGATATGGGGCCGGTTTGTGTTTATCTTCTTTAACCTTGCTTGATTAGTTAATACCCATTCATATGTATTTCATCATAAATATGCACTGACATTGTCCCAAATCCATTATCATTGAAAATAAATCTAAATATTATGCAGACTATATGATATATATAAAATGTATGTCAAATCCGCAATTGTTGTTGGTGTGTTTATTATGCTTTCTATGACACTGGCAGTAACATTAAACCTTGCAGAACAATCGTCTAATGCCCAATCAAATATCCTGAAAACCTACAACGATACACAGGGGAGATTTGTGGTTCAATACCCCTCGACATGGGAAATAGCTCCCAAAAACTCTAGCTTTCCGTATTATGGACCTACTACCGCCATTGTCTTCAAGCCGGTGGATGAAACAGCTAGTCCTTTGGAGAACACTCTGTTTAGCATTTCACCTATGGATGTAAGTCGTTATAGTTTGGATAGGTTGGTTTCGAGTCAGATTGCATTATTGCAAGACCCATCCTCAATGTATGGAAATTTGGATGTTGAGATACTTGAAAACAATGCAACAACTGTCGATGGTTTGCCCGCAAAAGAACTATCATATGTGATTCATGGGATTGGGTCATTTGAGATTCAAACCTATGTGATCGAAAACGACAGAATATACCAATTAACATTTCAGACGCCAGAATCAAAAGTTCCATCTACTTTGCCAGCAGCGCAGCAAATGATTAAAACATTAAATTTCAATTCCTGATTTTATTTGAAATCTTTATACCTATACTCAACTCAATCTCGATACTTGTTTTTTGTTCTTATGCTATAGGGGAACCCCTCACCTACCTCTTCAGGATTCATAAAATTAACAAGTTAAAACCTATCACTGCACATTCTATTGCCTGGTTAATCTGTATTGGTTGTTGCATCTACCAATCAAAATCTGAAAGACGGTGATTCATATATTTGACCTTTTATAGGGGTAGTCTAAACGAAAAAGTTGCGCCTGTATTATCTGGATTGTTCTCTGCCCATATTTTTCCGCCATGTGCATTAACTATGTTTTTTGAGATATAAAGACCCAGGCCCATACCATGAAATGATTTGGTATTAAACTTTCTAAACAGTTTTTGCAGTATTTCTTTATCTATGCCCATGCCAGTGTCTTTCACACTAAACCCCCACTACTTCTTTATCTTCTTCTTTATTGCCATTATTGATTTCCCTACTTTTTACAAACACTGAAATAGTTCCTCCTTCTTTATGGGTAAACTTGACAGAGTTATTAATTAAATTTGAGATTACGCGACTTAAACCATTTCTATCTGCATGTATAGTCAAATTATCGTTGTCCGGCTCATATTCAAATCTTATGTTTTTAGAGCCGGTATTATTTTCATAACTATTGATAATCTCGAGTATTAAATCCTTGATTTTGAAATATTCCTTATTTAGGTTAAGCGAATTGCTCTCAATTTTGGACGCTTCTAAAATATCTTCGGATAAATTTTTTAATCTATGCGCATTTCTACTTATAACCTCAAGCAATTCCTTGTGTCTGTCGTCTTTTATCTCTTTTTTGACTAGTTCGGTAATGCCAAGTATTGGCTGTATGGGTGTTCTTAACTCATGAGCCGCAGTGTTGATAAACTCCCTTTGCATCCTGTCATGGGTTTGTAGTTGTTCCAACAACTCTGTTTGTTTCCAGAGGTTCTCAAAAATGGATACGTAGGATAACGCTGCAGATTTGCCTTCAATATATATTGCCAAACCAAGAGTTTGTAGAAAATTATCTTTGGTATCATCCTTTATTTCAAAAATCATTGTTTTTTCTCTATCGATAATGGTAATTCCTATCACCATTTGCAAAGAAAATTGTAAACTTCTAAATTCTATGTGTTGATAGTTTGGCTTTATTGAATTTACTTTATCCTGTTTATTGGAACCTGATGGAATTAGAACTTTTACCCTAACCCCAGTATGCGCTATTTGATTTAATAGATTAAAACCTCCTGTTTTTTCTGTACGTAAAAATCCATATTCAGATGATAATATTACCAATATCTCTTTTTTGGTTGATTTGTTTAATTCTGATACAAATTTAATTGATTTTTTTGGGTTTTGTATTATCTTGACATTAATGTATCGCCCTTCTTCAATGTCCTTAATTCTATCCTTTGCATCAATTCCTGTTTTCCAAAGTTCTTTGAATATTTCGCTATAATGATTAAGATATAGGGAATCATTACTTGTCAAAAGACTAGAAACTTTTATTCCTTTTTCCATCTTCTCAATGGTGGAATTTAACATCTTGTCACTTTGCAAAACTCAAAAGTGGTTCACTGTTTGCATGATGTATCTTTACTCCTTCTTTCAAAAAAAATTTGACCAGTTCAATATCTTTCTTATTGTTGATTGATACACCCATCTGATACCTTTGTGCTTTTTATTTCTATATCTTTTTAGTACATCTTTATACGCCTCAAAGAATCTGTTGTAGATTAATTGCATTCCCCCTATTGTAGAACAAATACTCATTTCATTGGAGTTTTTAGCTAACTCTATGATTTTTTTGGATATTTCCTTATCGTCTTCTAATATTCCTGTTTTTATTGGCTCTGTCCCTTCCTCGATTTCTATAATTTTTAGTTCTGCAGGTATTGCTATGCTCCATAAATTCTCAAAGAAATATTTATGCTGCTCAATTATTGCCTTGGCATTGCTATAAATAGTCTGAGTCACAGGTTTTGCTTCTCCTTCTAATTCTGCAGTGGCAACATACTCTGTCTCACTTACTGCCATATTGCCTTTAACTGCTGGAGTGTGTCTAAGTTCGACATACTGCATTAGCTCTTTGCAGAAATCGATGTTGTCTTTTGTAATTTCTGTAATGAATCTAATTTTAACACCTCGTCTTTTGAAATCGATATATCCATTTTTTATTTGTTTGACACCCATTGAAAAAGATGGAGAAAGGTAGTTGCCACAAACATCTGCATTATTTTTAACATTGTACATGGTACGGGTAATTCCGTCCATAGCTGCCTCTTCTCCATATCGAATCTCTGTTTTTTCTTTTGACTTTAGTTGTTTTGATGAAAATATTAATGGGAGTTTATCAACACCTAATGATGAATCCAAATGATCCGATGATGATGATGATAGTGTTTGAGAATCATTTTCATTATCATGGCTATCATTCGACAAGATTTTAAATACATCTGATATAATTAATCAGATTAAAAAACTTTCAAGATGACTTTGGCATTGTAAATTATAAAAAAACAAAAAATATTTTCGAGCTGAATCCACTAAAAAACTGTTCTAAAATGATTTTTTGTATAATTTCTAAATGTGTTTGTCATAAAGTCAATTAGTTTTTTTCCGTCTAACAATATTTTATATATCAATATAGTTTGATAAAACTATAAAGGTTATGACAATATCCTTATTGTTGCTTCCTATACTAGTTAAGAACAAAATTAATTAGTTATGGTATCTATATGAAAATAAATTAATGGGTTTGAGTGCAAGAGGCGACATCATTGCCATACAGGAGCCATTCGCACTAGTGATTTGTGAAAAACCTGCTGCTGCACAAAAAATAGCACAGGCTCTAGGGACCTCTAGTTTAAAAAAAATGTCAACATATGAGATGGGTGATAACAAAACAACAACAACAACAACAACAAGGTTATCATCGCCATTTTTCTATGCAACCGATAAAAAAGGTCAACACTTTGTTATATGTTATGCATTGGGTCATTTGTATGGGTTAGTTGATGCAGGGGGAAATCGCAGTCTATATCCTGTATTCAATATAAAATGGATGCCAATTTCAAAAAAAAACAGCGGAACCAATTTTAACGCATTATCAGAAAAAATAATAAAAACAATATCTGCACTATCCAAGAAAGCTTCAATCTTCATTCATGCCTGCGATTATGACCAAGAAGGTGAGGTAATCGGGTACAATATTTTAGAATATGCGTGCAATAAAAAATATGAAAAGTCATTGAGGGCAAAGTTTTCAACCCTCACCGATGATGAAATAAGGTACTCATTTGATAACTTGCTAAAACCTATTGCACGCTTAGCTGATGCAGGTAAATCTCGTCATATGATTGATTTTATTTATGGAGTTAACCTTTCTAGGGCCCTTACACAGTCTCTAAAGAAAAGTAACGATGATAAAATATACCACAACTTAACAATCGGTAGGGTGCAGGGTCCAACTCTTGCTTTCGTAGTCGATAAAGAGCTTGAGATAAGAAGCCATATTCCCGTGCCGTATTGGACGATAACGGGCAAATTTGAAAAGCATGGACATATGATTGATGCATATTATTATCCACAAAAACTAGACTCCTTATCTAAAGCTACTGTGGTAGTTGATGCTTGCAAAAACCAAGATGGTGTGATTTCTGAAATCAAATTTCAAAAGATTGTGCTTAGACCTCCTTATCCTTTCAATATAGGTGATCTCCAGAAGGAAGCATATAGAATATTCAAATTCTCTCCAAGTTATACTCTATCTATTGCTGAGAAACTGTATCTCTCTGCAATGATTTCTTATCCGAGAACTTCTAGCCAAAAGCTTCCAAGCTCTATTAATTATAATAAAATTATTTCGGATCTTTCAAGAATTGATTTTCCTTCTTACATTACCGGTAATAGTAACGGAAATGGCGATAATAATAATTCTTATGGAGATATGGCTAAGAGACTACTGTCAAAAGAACATCTTTCTGCAAATGAGGGTAGCAAAAGTGATCCTGCACATCCAGCAATTTATCCAACAGGGCAAAGACCAAAGGGTAAACTTCAAGATGTGGAGTTTAAATTGTTTGATTTGATAGCAAAAAGATTTTTTTCCACTTTTGGAGAGAATTCTATAATCCAACAAACGATAATTGCCATTTTGGTTAAAGGTAGTTATATTTTTAAAGCTGAAGGAAAGAACGTATTGTATGAGGGATGGATGTATTTTTACAAACCATATGCTAATACTTCTAATTTTGAAATGCCATATATTCTATCAATGCTGTATAAGGGGAACACATTGAAGAATGTTGATGTAATCCTAACAGAAAAGATAACCCAGCCTCCAGCAAGATTCAATCCATCTAGTCTACTTGAGAAGATGGAAAAAGAAAAAATCGGCACTAAAGCCACGAGATCCGAGATTATTAATACGCTTTTTAAAAGAAATTACATAACTAATAGTGTTGTCCCTCCTAAGGAAAAAAAAATAAATGACTTAATATTGAGCGCTGGAATTAAGCCAACAGATCTTGGATTTGAGGTAATACAGTCTATGCGTAAATACATACCAAAAATAGTCTCCGTAGATCTTACTAGATCTATGGAGGAACAGTTAGATAAGATTGAATCAGGAGAAACCAAAAGTGAGTTTGTCCTAAATCATGCAAAAAATAAATTAAAAGAGGCAATGGTTATTCTCAAGGAAAACCAAAAGGAAATAGGCACACAAATAACAAGTGCGGTAGAAACAACCAATGCTGTAGTAACAGTTAAGAATAAGCCACCGGTTACACTAGGCACCTGCCCTTCCTGTAAGAGAGGAAACCTAATTGTTAAGAAATCAAACAAAACAAAAAAAAGATTTGCTGGATGCTCTCTGTACTCATCTGATAACTGCTCTGCAATTGCCCCACTACCACAAAAAGGAACAATACAAAGCACTGCTAAAACCTGTACCATGTGTAGATGGCCAATCGTCCAGTCAAAATATTCTCACCATGAAAAATATCCGTGGCAATTTTGCATAAATATGCGATGCCCATCAAAAGCCAATAATAAAAATAATTCTAAAGATGCATTTTCAAAACAATATTAACCGTCTTATTTCAGTAAGATGAAGTCTCTTTAGTCTAAAGAGAATAATGAAACCTGTACTAAAGGGACTTTTAGTGTTGGATTTCTATATCTAATCACTCTGTATCCTCTAAATGTAAAATTACACTTTTTCTTTGAATCCTGAGATGCGGGATTGTAGGGATCTATTCTTTATTTCAGAGTATTTCCAGCCTTTTTTTAAAGTCTTAGACAAGAAAATGCATGTTTTTACCCATATGATTTCTTTCAGTATTATTTATAATTGAAGGGGACTTTTTTGTAAAAAATAAATGGAGTTATAACAAGGCATTTAGTTTTAATCTGCTTAATCCATCATTCTACCCTGGATGGAATGGTAATTTGATTATTCTTTTGCCTTGTATTTTGCATATATATTATATTCTAACCGGCAAGGGTATTCACAACAGAGAGATAGGGGTGAAATATGTTTAAGTGAATGGATTCAAACAAGAATGGTAAATTGTCTTTTTTTTGTCATGCTTTACAAGTAAATGGGAATATGTATGGATGGGTGTTTAATATGCATATTAAACGGATACTATTATCCCAAAGATAATTCTTTTAGCGTGATGAATATAGACAATGTAATATGTATGATACGGCTTAAATCTCAACTAGCTGACCCTTTCTAATTTCTGTCCCAAAAGAACATCAGAGTATGCAAATTTGTTATTTAATATTGCATCTGTATACTTTGAAAAAACAGAGCCATCAATACAGGAACCGTGCATGGGAAATATCATTTTCGGAGATAAACTTTCAAGCCTTTTAGATGTTTGTCTTACTGGCCATTCACTAGCAAATATTCCGGCACCTCTATAGAGAGCAAGCATCTTGTCTGATAGGTCTTCTTCAATAACAGGTTTATTATTGCCCGGCTGAATAAACAAGTCGGAAGGGAAAAGTAACCTTGTTGTTTCCTCAAAAATCATCATACTGTCCCAATGATGGACATGAGGAGTCATGATGAATTTGAAGATCCTTTTGCCTGTTTTTAGAGTTTCATTATCCCAAAATGAAATATGGTCAACAGGAATATTGTACCAACCTGTTAAATTTAATTTAGAGCTTAAATCACTGCATACCAATCTGGCATCCGCCGAGTCAAGAAAGGCCATTCCTCCCCATTCATCGCTTTCAAAGTGTAAGAATGCAACATAGGTTAATTTTTGCAATGGAATGACCTCTTTTACTTTTTCCTCTATTTTCTTGTACATTCCAAAGGGGCCTGTGTGAATAAGCGTAGGTTGCTCATCATCAATTAAAAATTGGTTGAAAGTGATGCCGAATGCATCGTCAAATCCTGATATTCTATAAATTCCATTACCTATTTCGGAAATTTCAACATCTCCATGTTCTGAAAATTTGTTTTTTCCAATTTCTCTCATAATATATTTGTTTTTTTTCTTTTAATTAAACAAATCGATATTACTTGTAATGCATTTTAAATTGTCTCTTGCTCATACCGATATGTTATATCAGGTCCTACCGGTTCTGATCATCCATCTTCCATAACCCATTATATTAGTAAATGACAATTCAAATTTAATAATATGTGTTATAGTTAAAAAATAGTTTGAAAATAATGCACAACTGTTAATTTGGCGTACTAAATGTTATAATATGTTTAGTAAAATTGATGTTGTATTTTATTTTTTTATATGATAAATTGATAAATGTCATGAAATATTAGTTAGCATGAACATATTTGGTAAAATGGAGTTATATTGTTACTTGTGATAAATGTGGTTATATATCCACAGAAAAGCTGTCTGAAGCAAAAGCAAAAGATCTTTTGCATGCCCATGTAGGCGGTCAACAGAACTGTACTACTGGACACATCAAACTAATGAAAGTACGGACTTAGGCTACTTTCATATGTCCTATGCTTTTATATAGTATCCTCACACATTCAGAATATGTTCTATATTTGAATTTAACTTCTTGTACATCTTTATCTTCGCTTAATTGTTCTTTGGATGTATCAATTTGATATTTTCTACCAATATCGTCTAATATTGTATTTATGGTAGAGTTATTGTATGATTCAACGATTAGGCGGTTCATAATATCCTATAGATGTTCTAGTATTTATTTAACTACCTTTATTTTTATGCATCTTACAAAAATAAGATTCCCACCTACATATTTCAGTATTTATATTTTACTCTTACAAATTTGACGTGAAAATTTCTTGCGTATCAATTTAACTTTCTAGTGTTATTTTTATTGTTTTCACTCTGCTTTGAGAAATTTGTTGATAGATAGGAAGTTATACAAATTTGCCCTGTATATCACCAAAAAATATTCTTATCTATATCGAGTTATTCTCGCATTTCCAAGATAGGCATAACGTCCTATCTATTGTTGCTAAAAATGAATGCTGAAATTAAGTTTTGGCGTTTTTGTTTTTGTTATTCTAAATAAAGTTATTTATGTCTATATCTTCTATACCTGGGATTTTTGCTATTTCAAATCTCTCTTTATCTTTTAACAAAGATATGGTTGCATCTATGCCTAATTTTGTGGTCAACAGGTTATTTTGATCACTGGACGGATCTAAACTAGATCCCTTTACATTGGTTATTATCAAAATATCTTTATCGGCTTGTGCCCTGGTTGAAACAGCGTACTCTACCTGAACAGGATCTTCTGGATTTATATCATCATCAACAACTATTGCCGTTTTCAAAGACGGGTGGGCAGAAAATGCGGTAAGAATCGCATTTTTGGGCTCTCCTTCTAATCTTTTTTTAATTTGAATTACTGCATTAAGCCAATTACTTCCACCGTCTGTCAGATGGACCGATTTTGTTGTGGGAACCGTATTTTTCACATAGCCATATATCTTTGATTCAATAGGCAGTCCCATCAATAACCTATGCTCTGTATACCCGGGCAAAATGTCATAATACAGTGGATCGTCTCTGTACCATATTTTATTAATTTCAAAAATTGGTTGTTTTCTTTTATGGTCATATGTCCTTAACATTTCAACCATCCACTCTTCAGAATATTTGTCATAGAGTATTCTGCCCTCCAACACTATTTCGCTATGTTTTGGTATCATTAAGTTTGAGAATTGATTTTTTGTTAATTCCAAATGCCCATCCAATAAATAATTTGCTATTGAAATCTCGTCGATACCATATGCAGCTTGGTACGCTGCAGCTAAATTTAATGCGGGATGAACACCTATTACCACATTTATTTTCAAATCTTCCTTATGTTCCTTTGAATAGGAAAAACATTTATGAAGGTGCCTTCCTTCTACCATTCTTATCGCCATTTCTTTGTCGTTTAGTAATAGCATACGGTGGGTGGATGAGTTTTGACTTTTTGATTCTTCGTCTTTCACATAGATGATGGATGATGTTATAAACGGGCCTGCGTCCTTTTCAAAATGGGTTACGATTGGAAGATCAAATAAATTGTTTGAGTTATTATTATAGAATGGAGCGTCAGGAGATATTTGAATCGGGTAGTTTTCTTTGTTTATGTTGGCAAAATTGGAAAAATCTATTTTGCTGTTTCCGCCATTTGTTTTGAAGCCGTAAAAGAATCGGTTTCTTGTACCTAGGATATTTGAAACAACTTTGAATTTTGAATCTTCTATGTTGGTAAATAAGACTGCTTCTTTTTTATCGAGTTTGCCTACTATTGCTGCCAGCTGAAACTTTTTAGTCACTTTTTTATCTATAATTAATAGCTCACTGTTGTCCTGTAAAATGGACAGAAATTGTCTGAGACTGTGCTCTTTTCCATTTTTGTCATTGTTATGTGTGTAGATTGTTTTTCCTTTTTCATTTATTTTTTGCTTGTCTTTGTTAACCTCGATGCTCATCCTTATTGCCCTCTATTGATTTTAATATTTTATCATTAATTGTCTTCATATCGTCAATTTGTAGTTTGTTTTTTGTAAAGAGTGACATAATGCAAATTCCGTTTATCATCAATGAAATTCTTCTTGACAAAGTATCTATAAATAATTGATCATATTTATCTTGTATTACTTTAGCTGTATTTGTGTGATTTGATGTAGCCAAAGAGACTGAAATGGATTTTATTCTTAATTGGTCTTCAGAAATTGAAATAAAGTATCCATTTTCAAATTTTAATATGCTAAGCAAAAACATCCTTTTTGAAATATTTGATGTTATTTCAAACTGATCAATCATTGGTGTATTTGATTTGATGAGTTGATATCTATATTTATATTGTTATAGGGAGTCATTTCTTTAAATCTATATATATTTTTTTAACAAAAATGTTGTTAATGGAATCCTTAAAAATTGATGATACTACATACAAAAGGTTAAATTCTTTATTAATTGACTATATGGATTTAAAAAAACAAGATCTGGATATGAATGACCTTTTAAATGAATTGATTGATAACTATCAGGAAACAATTTGGGGCACAATAGGCGCAAACGCTGGTGGGGGTTAACAAGACCGCTAATTCTTAATTTATAATTATAATTATAATATGTTGCATAAATACGGTTTTTATTATATTGATGTTGATATTGATGTTGATATTGAATGCTTATTTCCCATATTTCTGATATTCATTTAGGTTATGCTCAATTTAATCTGCAAGAACGTGAGGAAGATCTTTATGAGGTATTTGAAGAATCGGTAGATAAATCTATTCAAGAACACGCTGAAGCAGTAATTTTGGCTGGGGATATTTTCCATAATCCTAAACCAACTGGTTCTGCTGTTATTAAATTGGCTCGCGAGTTAAAAAAATTAAAGGAAAAATCTATCCCTGTTTATTTTATACTTGGAGAACATGACATAAGCAGAACTAACGATGTGCCTCTTCCATTCTTGTTCCACAATTTGGGACTAGCAAAAAGACTTAAGCCAGACTCACCAGCCCAGATAAAAGATCTTTTAATATATGGATTCAATAAGCAAAGAAGATCTAACGTCGATAATGGATTACTTGTACCGTTCAAAAAATTAGAAAAAACAATAAAAAGCGATGAGGATCGAAAATCTATAGAAAGCAAAAAAATAAGAAAAATATTGGTTCTACATCAAGGATTAGGCGATTTTAACAAGTTTGCCGGGGAGATTTTTGCAAAAGACTTGCCTTTAGGGTTTGACTATTACGCAATGGGCCATTATCATGATCATGTGCAAAAAAATTTTTCTGAAATTGAAAACAGCCTGGTCGCCTATCCGGGATCACTTGACCTAGGCCACAATGAACCTATATCGGAGGTGGAAAAGGGGTTCCTCATCGTTGATCTTTCAAATACCCCTGAAAATGTTACCACACAATGGATAAAGATTGAGAAAAGAAGACTTCAGATGAACCGTTCACTTGATTATGAGGAGTTTGATGAATATTTGAAATATCTTTTAGATTTATCTGTTAAATATCAAAAAAAACCTATACTTGATTTAAAATTAAAGGGATCAAAGATTGATCCAAAGATATTGTCTGGTGAGCTGTCTAAATTAAATGATTACTTTTTGTATTATACCTGGAATGTGTTTGATAAAGAACCAAAATCTGGTTATTCTTATGATTTTGCAAACGATTTTAATATTGATGAGGAGATGTCAAAACTAATTTCAAATACCATGAAATCTGAAGCCTTGACTGGCCTTTCTATAGATCTGATTCAGATGATAAACAACGGAGAGCCCCGAGATGACGCTGATATTAATAAAAACAAAAGCAAAAAAATTGTTGATTATCTTTGGAAATATTACGAAAACAACAAAAACAAATATCAGGATAATGGTGAGGTGAAGATAAAGTGATAAAAAAGCTGTTATTAAACAACTTTTTATCTCATAAGAATACCCATCTTGAATTTAATCCCGGTATAACTGTATTTGTGGGTCATAATGGATCTGGAAAAACAAGCATAATTGATTCCATTACATTTGCATTATTTGATGAACACACACGAAAATCCAACAGAAACTTGGTAACCAAGGGCATCGATCAATCGTTGTCTGAGGAATCGGGCTCTATTGTTGTTATGGATTTTTCTGTCGGCTCCGTTGATTATAAGGTCCAAAGACAAATTAATAGTATGGGTCATCTTGTATCTGCCAAGTTAGAGCAACTTAAACAAAATGATTCAACCATGGAGAATGAGAAGAACATACCCATTTATCGGCCAATAATATCTGGTGAAAGAAAACAACTTGGAGAATCTGTTATAGGTGAAGTCGAATCTATATTGGGAATAAATTATCCAAAATTACAAATTGCTAGTATAATACAACAAGGCGAAATCAACAAGATAATTGATTCTCAACCAAAAGAGTTTAAAGAATTGCTAAATAACATGATTGGACTAGACAAGCTGGACAAATCCTTTGCATATATGCATTCCATTATAGATGACTTTAGGAGTTTATTGAGAGAAAAAACGGGTGGTTATGATGACAACTATATAAAAACATTGAAAAATAAAACCGAAGAGAACAAAAACAAAATTAAAACGTCAAAGATATCGCTTAAGAATGTCTATTCCGACTTATTTAAAAGATCCAATGAAATGTCGGAGATAGAGAATGAGATAGAAGGCCTGGAGCCAAAAATTGGTAAACTCCAAGAAGTAAAAGCACTGGAGGCTACCCTATTGAAATACTTGAAGGAAAAGTCCATTTCGTTAAATATCGATATCGAAAAAAACAAGAAGATGCTTTTCGAAGTAAAAAATGCCTTTTCTATTTTGCATAACAAAGACGAGGTTTCTATAACCCTGCAAATTATTCAATGCGAGAAAGAAGAACTACATAAAAAAATGAATACTATAGAAGGAGAACTAGGAAAACTAAACGGTTTTACCGAGTGTGCAAAAAAAATCGAGATAAAAGATGGCAAATGCCCGGTATGTAATTCCAAAATAACTGCAATAAACGATATGTTTGATATTTCCCACATTAAAAAGGAATTAGATAAAAAGCAAAAAGAAAAAACATTTGTCTCATCTGAATTAACTAAATTAAATGTGGAGGAGCTCAATTTAAGAAAAAAAGAGAAGAACATAATTTCAGCAGAAAAAACTTTGTCATCCTATGATATTTCGGCAGATTATAATGTAGAGATTCTTGAGCAAAAGATCTCGTCTTTAAACGCCGATTTTCAAATTGTTTCAAAGATAAATTTTGGTAATTATGCGGGTGCTAATCTGTTATCTTATAAAGTTGATGATTATTCTGCCAACTTGATTGATGTTATAATGAAAATGAGAAGTGATCTGGTTGATATCGACGTGAGTGTCCTTAACCAAAAGAAACTTGTCAGAAACAAATTATCCTCTGAACTTATCGAAATCCAAAACCAAAAAGCAGTATTGGAAAAGGCTATCTCGAATTTGGAAAATGAGATTGCTGAGTTTGATAAATTGGCATCTGAGTTGTACTCTGCATCTAAATTTATTTCTGATCTGGAGAAAATAAGATCAATGGTTTTCAATAGAGATGGAGTGGTGAGTTCTAGTTTAAGGACTTGGGCGTTGAATTTGATTTCTATTAAATCCTCTGATTATATCAATACCTTTAATGTTGGCATCTCCAAGATTTCTTTGGTAGAAAAGCCTAGAGAAATAAAGGTTATGTGTTATGGTAAACGTGGGGAAATAGATATCATTTCGTTAAGTGGTGGTGAAAAGGTAGCTGTATCCTTGGCATTAAGGATGGGGATTGCCTATTTAATGGGCTCGTCAAAAATCGATTTTATTGTGTTGGATGAACCTACTTCTAATTTGGATGAAGAGCGTAGGAGGTCCTTTGTTAAGATTATTTCAGATGTTTTTAGCAAAGGTGTTGGGCCATTATCTCAAATAATAATCATTACACATGATGAGGAGATATTTGAAAATTCTGAAATAGAGCAAATCTATAAATTTTCAATGAGTGACAGTGGATCGATTGTAACTCCTTTGTAGCAAATAAATTTTCTAATCTCTTTATCGCTTCTTTCTTTTGGAAAAGGTTAATATTTGTTTTATGCTTTTTATTGTGTGTTAAAACTACAATGAGGTTATCACGCTTACCAAGAGAAGCAAGAAGGACCCGAAAGCCAAAACAGCCAAATTGGATAAGGAACCCCAAGAAATCATACTGGATTCAATGCACCTACCTCAAATGCAATCATTGTTGGCAATATTCCGGCGGTAAAAACTGGGCGGAATGCCCTATATGTCATACAAGCAGTAAGGTATCTGTTGCAAGAAAATATTATACTTTCAACAAGACATCTGCTGAAAGGAAATCTTTTACTGTTAAAAACGATTCTAACGATTCATTCACAATGGGTTAATTATTCTTTGTGTCCTGAATTTCGTTTATAAAATAAGTGTTTTCTTCATCAGCCAATATTAGTTTGATATTGCTGTCTTGGTTTTTCAAACCATCATTTAAATTGTTTTCTGCATTGTGACTTATCTTTTCTAAATCATTGAAAATAATCAGTGTTTTGCTAGTGTTATATTTTTTTGGAATTGTTTGCAGGAAAAAATTCAGTGTATATATATCGTCGAATCCCTCTTCAGTTATCTCTTTTAATCGCTCATCAAATAGTTTTAGACTTATCTGCCTTCGGCTTTTTGTTATTAATGCGATATTCATCAGCTGAAAAAATAGCGAATATTACATTTATATTTTAAATGATTAAAAATGTTTTTAGTCAATATATTCTTCTCTGATGTATAATTGACTGTCTTCAATTGATAGTTCTTTGCTTATCTGGCTGTTTTTCCACTCCTTTACGGGTTCAGGATCTTTTCCCATGGTCCTTTCTCTGATTTCATCTATTTTTATAAATGACGGTAAGTTTACCCATTGGCCAACAAAAAGGGATTCTCCTGGGTTAAGTGAAGGAAGTTGTTCTATGATTTTTCCATTTATAGCTTCACTTGCTGATCCTATCTGGGATTGATCCTCCTGCTGGACTATTTTCATTATTGATAGAGAACCCATTTGGCTTAGAACATTAGGATCCAACGATCTGGGTCTTTGAGAAACTATTATTAGACCTACACCAAATTTTCTGCCTTCCCTTGCGACTTTCGATGCAATATATTTTGTATCTGTATTTTCATTTTTTGGAATAAATACATGAGCTTCTTCTATAACTACAATAACTGGACTGTGAAATAGAATTTGATTTTTCGTATTGCCTTTTGCTTTTAGACTCTGACTTTTAGATAGTTTTCTTTGATATAATATTGATTCTAAATAAAATGCAATTGCAACATTAGCTTGTTTCTCTGTAAATTCTATTAAATTAATGACATTTACTTTACCTTCTTTAATTTGTGAAACAGGATCGGATGAGTTGGGGATTAATATGCTGTCAAATCTTCTTCTTGCTTCTTTTATTTTATCTAATACCCTATCGGCAGAGTTTGTAAATCTTTTTTCTTTAAAACCAATTTCTTTTATGTTGATTTCTAAAAAATCCCAAAAATTGCCTTCAGTCTTTTTCTTTAAATCATCATCATCAAATGCCCTTAACAATATTGTATTTTGAATATCTGCGTTATCTCTTATTTCAATCACTTCTGCAAATTTTTCTGCAGTGAGCAACCTTGGATTTATTTGGGCCTGAACGAAATTAATGTTTCCGCCTTCTAAAAAACGATACTCATCATGATAATCAAAAATAACCATAGTACCTGGGATTTCTGATATCGATTTGGCTATTAGGCTGACTAAATTACTTTTTCCCATACCTGTCATTGCTAAAATTCCAAGGTGCCTGGTTGTAAGTTTATTGATGTTTATCTTTGCAGGCACGCTGCTATTTCTTAACAGTGTTCCAACTTTTATCCATGATTCTTCATTGGGATTAAATATCTCTCCAAGATCATTTTCATCTGCTTTATAAACCTCTGTTCCGGGTAATGGTGGTATTTCTGGTAATATTACCTTGGACTGTTTTAATAAATCCAATATGCCTAAAATTTTAACGTTGACTTTAAAACTTTTGTCTCTTTTATTTATTTCAGCAACAGATTTACTTTCTAATGCTTCTTGAAAATTTGAAATGTCGTCTAACGCATCGCTTTTAATAAAGCATGATTCAACAACACCTAGTATTTTCTTTTTGTCGTTATTTGTTATTATTACATATTCCCCAAGACCTATTGGCTCTTTTCCCTCAAAGATAACATATCCTGAATTTGTAACTCCTATTACTACTCCTAAAAGATCTCGGTTAAATGGTGCTTGTGATATAAATGGTGATGAGGACTCTGGGCTATCCAACATTGTATTTTAGTTGTATT
>JADDOQ010000011.1:21854-28325 GCA_016782315.1 Nitrososphaeraceae archaeon
AACTTTTGCAATTCCTTATAAAATGCGTTTTTTTATACTTGGTGTCTTTGGTTAATCTCGTTTTTATTTGTTTTTTATCTGGATGCTATGTGAAAAAAGGCTGATTGTGTCTATTTATGTGTTACATATATTTGCATTTTAGTTTTCTATTATTGTAGTTTTACTTTTTTTATTTATATGGTTTTTATTACTTTGTCCAATTAGGGTTATTGTGATCAAAACGTGTTGATTTTGGATGTTTTAAAAGTGTGTGCTAATAGCGTTTATAAAAATACTAAAGATGTTATAGGGACTTTTGAAGGGCAGCAAAAATTTAATGTGGGTGCTGGAGGAGACATTTCTACTAAAATCGATTTAATTGCCGAAAAATCTGTTTTTGATACCTTAAAGAAAAACAATTTTTTACCCGATGTTTTGGGGGAAGAATGTGGTTTAATAAAAGGTAATAATCCTGGTTTAATTGTGATGGATGGGATAGATGGGACCACTAATGCCAATTGCGGGCTCCCTTTTTATTGCTGCTCTTTGGCTTATTCTTCAGATAGGGAACTCCAATCTGTTACCGATGCAGTGGTTTTTAATCTTTTATCTGGAGATATTTATTACGCATCTAAAGGTAATGGTTCGTTTGTTAATGAAAAGAGACTGGATTTAACAAAAAAAACTGGAAAATCCACAAAAGATATGGTTGTAGGTTTAAATATTTCTGGTTTACCTGAAAATCTTTTTATATCCATTTCAAAACTCATATCCTCAGTTAATCATATTAGACATTTGGGTGCAAATGCACTAGAAATGTGTTATTTTGCACAAGGTTCAATAGACGCATATCTTGATTTCAGAAATAAAATCCGAGCTATCGACATGGCTGCTTGTTATCTGATTGCCAAAGAAGCAGGTGGGTTTATTTTAGATGAAATGGGCAATGATTTGAATTGCGATCTTTCGACTGATTCAAAAATGTCATTTATCGCTGTTTCAAACTATGAGACATATGACTGGATATCTAGTTTAATAAAAAAACAATAATAAAAATATCCATTTTAAGGTTGTTTAGAACGGTTTGCAAGTGTTTTATCCATACAATTTTTCTTTTTGTATATTTAAAATAACATGATAAAAAGTTAAATAAATGCAATTATATGATAATTTCGAATTATTTAACAAAAGAACTTAATAATATCTCTATTTATTAATAGATTGTGGAACTTTTTCATAAAAAATACAAATGCGAGGTAGACAACGAGAAATTCAATACATATCTTGAACTTATTGAACATTCAAGAAAAATCCATCATAATACAATTCTGAAGTGTAATAAGTGCGGAAAACAATTCATTCATGAAAAAGATAGATTGCATCATGTACGCGAAGAGCATGGAAAAGAAATGGATGCACGGGTTCACAAAACTGAACATACGCATAAAAACAAAGGCAAAGAGTCTACTCAAGGACGAGTTGATTCAAAAATGAAAAAGTTTGGAGATAACCTGTAATTTATTATATGGTTTACAATAATGCATGCTTTTAATGATGGAACCTTGTCTTGTTAAAGATGTTATGGGATGATATTATGGTAAAGGATGCTATTATTATGCCCAATATGTTTCTCCATGTTTCATTGGCATTTGGGTTACTTGATATCAACGAATACCCTGAAATAATATAGTAATTATCCAGTATCCAAAATATTAGAGTAGACCAAGCAACTATGCCAGCTACCAAAGCACCCAATTTCGCTCCATACCTAATGAAATAGATGGAAAAAATGATTGATAGATACCAAAATGCCCCTATTATTAACCAAAACGGCTTTAGAAATATTTGTCTGCTGTCAAGGAAATAATATGTGGTTCCTATAAGTAAAAGCAAACCTAAAGATATTAAAAGAATTTTGTGGTTTAACTAAAATGAGGTTCTCTGTTTTCTGTTTGGGTTTTTGCTTGATTTTTTGTATTTGTTTTCTTCTTTTAAACAGTATTCTAAAGATTCCCTGAATGTTCTTAGTTTCAGGGGAGTTATTTTTTCTATTGAATGATCTTTTACTATGGATTCGTGCTTTAGGCTCTCCACAAGCGGTCTTGCAAGAGAAGCTCCAACTGGAGTCACCAGATCTACCCAGTAAGATGATAGTTTAGGGGGTTAAAACCGGTATGATGGTGATCGTTATGGATTTGTTGATAATTTTGGCGTATATTTTCATCATATCAAAATAAGTTAGAACGTCTGGTCCACCAATATCAAAAACCTTTCCTTCTGTTTGTTCTGTTTCAATAGAACGGAAAAGATACTCTATTACATCTTCAATAAATATCGGTTGGGTTTTGTTTTTGACCCATTTTGGACAAACCATTATGGGTAATCTTTCCACCAAGTATCTCAGCATTTCAAAAGATCCTCCTCCACTTCCAAGAATTACTGCTGCACGGAAAATGGTTACCTTGGATTTGGATTTCATAAGTATTTCCCCTACTTGTTTTCTACTTAACATGTGCTGTGATAATTCTTCGTCTTTTCCATACGATAACCCTCCGAGGTAAATGATTCTCCTTACGCCGCATTGGGTAGCTGCACGGCTAAAATTTTCTGCAGTGGCTTTTTCTTTTTCTGAAAATCTTTTCCAATTTTTTGTGGATCCTTCCATCGAGTGAACAAGATAATATGCTATATCTGTCCCAACCAAAGCATTCAAGCAGTCATTGTAATTAGATAAATCCCCATCGATTATCTCTATGTCTTTCTCATTTTTGTTTTGAGCCATTATTGAATTTTTATTTCTGGTTAAACAGCGAATGTGATATGGATAATGGTTCACGTTTTTTTTCTCAATTAGTTTTGTGAGTAGGTGGCTTCCTATAAAGCCGCTTCCTCCTGTGACTAAAATTCGCCTTTCGTATGCATTACCCAAATTATTATTGATTGTTTCCTTGGCTCAAAATATATTCTTTTATCGATTTAGTTACTATAGGTAGTATTCTTGGGTCATTGATTTTTGGTATTATGTAATCTTCTTTTAGCTGCTTCAAATCTACTAGATCTGCAATTGATTGGGCAACAGCAATAAGTATATTTTCATCTATGTTTCTTATTCTTAAATCTAAAAGTGCCCTAAAAATGGATGGAAATACCACTGCATTATTTATTTGATTTGGATAATCGGATCTGCCTGTAGCAATAATTTTAGCTCCTGCTCTTTTGGCGATTTCTGGTGCTATCTCTGGATCAGGATTACTTAAAGCAAAGACTATGGGCTCATAGCTCATGGACTTTATCATTTTGCTGTCAAGTATTTTCCCGTTTCCTGTTGTTCCTATAAAAATATCTGCACCATCAATAACGTTCCCCAAATTTCCTGATATGTTTTTTTTATTTGTCTTGGAGGCAATTTCTATTTTATAGGAGTTGGCATGACTGATTGTACCATTTTGGGTCTCATTGTTGTTGTCACTATTGATAGGCTGTAGGCTATTCATATCTTCTCTGTCTCCATAAATTGCCCCCTTTTTGTCAACTACAACTATTTCTTTAAATCCGACCTTATGAAGAACCTTGAATATGCCATATCCTGCAGAGCCGGCTCCTGCGATTATTACTTTAACTTTTTCACTTCTTTTATTTACTATCTTCAGGGCATTTATAAGCGCTGCAAGTGTAATGGCTGCTGTTCCGTGTTGATCGTCATGGAACACCGGGATGGACATTTCTTTTTGCAATATTTCCACTATTTCTAAAACCTTTGGAGATTCTATATCCTCAATATTTATTGCACCAAAATTAGGTTCTATTAGTTTAACAAACTTGATTATCTCTTCTTTGCTTTGGGTAGATATGCAAAGAGGATATGCGTTTATGTTGCCTAGTATCTTAAATAGTATTGACTTTCCTTCCATAACCGTCAATGCTGATTCGGGCCCAACATTGCCTAATCCTAAAACCCTAGTCCCATCACAGACTATTGCAACATTATTCCACTTTGATGTATAGTCGTAAGCAAGTTCTTTATCATGGTATATCTGCTCAGCAACATAGGCTACTCCTGGTGTGTATATAAGGTCTAAAATACCCTTATCTGTTGCTTCATCTTCAAAAATCTTGTTAGGTGGAATTCTGCTACAAATTTCTATTTTGCCTTTAAGCGTTTTATGGAGCTCAATCGCATCATCGTTTTTTGTCAAAATTAATAATAGTTAGTAATATTTTTTATATATATAAACAATGAATGCAACCCATGTTGTCAGGTGTTTTTTACTGATAACTTTGGTATTGCTGGGATTATCTTTTATTTTTATATTGATCTAAATTAACTCTGTGCTCCTTGATTTTAAATATCAAAAAATGTGAAATTCCTAATATTATCCTTTATTGGAAAAAATTGGAGATTATATTAAAAAATTGTTTATAAAAAATGGGGGGGTTATTGCCCAAATTGAGGCTTAGGTAAATCTGCTCCCGCGAATGTACTGGCAGCGTTAGGATCTTTATCTGATTTTGGCTCTTCGGTTATTATGAATTGTGTGAATGTGAATGGGTTAACTAGGTTTGCTGTGTATTGTAAACTTCCATCGATGACTTGGCCTAGACTTACCTTATAGTTAGATCCACCTTCATCTACTAGCCATGCTTCAAATATTTTATCTTGTCCGGGTTTAGCTGTAATGTTAGCTGTTATAGTTGTTTTGGTATTAGCTGCATCTATTGTTGCTGTTCCTATATTCTCATTACCAAATCCAGGACCAGGGCTTTTTGTTTTATTTACATCCAAAGTAATAGGTGCGGCGTTGATTGATTGGAAACCTGCAGATAATGAAAACGCTATTGCTGTAACTATTCCAAATAATAATATTTTTTTTGAAATCATTGATCAGGTTTATTATGCAAAGTATAAATATCTTTTTCATTGTTTGTTATTAAATGTAAATTTTGTAGGTAATTCATCAATAAATACATTATATTATAAACAAACTAACTATATATGCATCCAAACGCATTATTGTGTATAGAAATTATGTTTATTTTCTTTAATTGGATTAATTATCCTTCTTTGAGTTATTTATCAATAATTAATTAATTGATAATATGCTAATAATAATATTTGTTCATATTTGCTTTATGATGTATATTTATTGACGCCGTCAATTGTCAAGTTAAACCATAGTACATTTCCATCAAATTTTTCAACAAGTTTTTTTGGAATACGCTATTGCTCTTTCTCTATGGTACCTTTTTGCGTTATGATGCTTTCTAGCTCTACTTGTTGTACTTCACCTAAATCAACCCCGTTTACCCCGCGAGCTTCCTTTTTTATAGTTTCTGCCCATTTGATATCTGAATCTTCCATGCTATCCGGTATGAATAATCTTGCTATCCTATAAGAACGAAACACACAACTGATGATGTTATGTGTCTGGCACCTACTATATTATTTTGCTTGTAATGGTTGTCAGATTTACAGGATCCTTTCCTACAACGGGTAAATGATACTATATATACTCATATCTCAAAGGGAGTCTTTGTGAACGACAAATATGCAAAAATACTTGTAGATTTACCAACACTAAATGCCATGGGAATATGATCCTTTTCCAAACCATACTTTTATTCCGAGATATTATGAAAGTTGACAAACAAACGAAAATAGTGATTATGAATATGCAATATCAAAAAATGCAAAACTAGTACATGCAAACTGATTTTAGATATTTTGGATTTGGTTAAAATTAAAGCAATGGCTTATTTTTTGCATACGATGCCGTCTTATACCATTGATTAAAAAAGTCCAAAAAATACATTATCATTTAGTAAACAAAAAAACCTATTTTTAATCCAAATCCAAATTCTTGGATGTAATTGAAGGTGAACCTTTGAATATTCTGGTTAGTCTAAATTGTTGGATAACCAAATGAGATATACTCATGGGAGTCTCATTTAATTGGAATTGGACGCTAATTGGAAACCATGGTAAAAGATCCTTCTTATTACCATTAAAGATATTAAAGGGCATTACGGATATACCTTTCATAGTTGTGAGAAATGTTTATCACCGAATCAGAAACCAAAATAGGCTATGCTAATCTCTTAAAACATACTAAAGGCTATATGAAATGATATTTAGACAAAAGTAAATGAGCAAAACATTTACCACACATTTTATTTTGAGTTATCTATACTTTAGTAAAGTCTAATAATGGTGATCTGCATTATGTATCTTATAATTGAATGGTAAAAGACAAAATTAAGGTAATGATCATTGAAGACGAACAAGATCTGTTGAATTTGTACAAGGAGTTCCTAAAAAGTAAAGGTTATGCTGTATTGGTTACAAATACTACTGCCACTCATATCATGGATGACTATTTAGAGTTTAAACCCGACATTATCCTTCTTGATTATCGATTACCTGGTGATAAAAATGGCGTTGATGCCGCAAAAGAAATACTAGAGCAATATCCTGCGGTACCTATAATGATAATT
>JADDOQ010000242.1 GCA_016782315.1 Nitrososphaeraceae archaeon
ATAATCATTTACTATTTTTTCCAGGTTTCCATTCAGGATAGTTCCTCTTATTATTACTTTATCAATGCCTGAATTATTGTTTCCTAGTGTTTGGCGTCCCGTCTCGTTGATGTGATTGTTTGCCATAAAGTCATTCACCTCTTTATTTGTTCCACTGAATGTTATAGGCACTAAAATGCTGGGGCCTCCTATCGCTTGAATTTGAAGCATTTTTAATGCTTTCTCCTTTTCCGTCTCTAAATTTTTATATTTGATGTATGCGTTGTCTAGGAGCTCATAGCAGTTACCATTTAAATTTGCATTGACGTGTTTTCCTGGATAAAAACTGAAAGCAAGAAGAAGCATAATTGTTCCACCTATCAGGAAGATTATGATGCCCGGAACAACTATTTTATGGGAGTTACTCAATCATGTTCACCCTTAATTGTATTCTGTGAAATATATGAATCGTTTTTCCACCTCTTTGTTGTTTCCGCTGTTTACTGCGCGAATAGCTTTTTCAAACCCCTTTTTGCATATTCAATGAACTCTATGGAATTGTCGTTATATGGATATGATTCAAACAGCGTTGATTTGAAATTATTCATTAGCTCTATCACCTTGTCCCTGTACTCTTTGACAGATGGTCTCGTTTGGCCTGATACCTTAAACCATGTTGTTGCCGAGGGCGCTGCAAATGATTTTGGCAGCTCTTCAATAACTCTGTCTATTTCAAAATAGTTCATGGTGTATATAGGGTTTTGAAATTGATATATTGTGCGGAAACAATAATTAAAACATTTTTCCAGTGTGGAAAAGAAACCCTGCCAAAAATCGCTTATTTCTCCTCATTATTTCCGTTTTGGAAGACATTTAGTTGCGCTAAAGCATAACAAACTGCAATGCTAGTTGATAGACTAAATAGACGAAAAAATTTTGTAGAGCTTGGAGTAGAATACCAAATGATGACAACAGAAATTACCAATCTATTGTTTGATTTGGAATATTATCACAATCATATATAACAAATTCATCATTCTTAGGATAAAAGAGGGTTATACTCATGCCTGAATACTGTCACCACAAATTACAATCACATTATATTCTCTCAATGGGAACCTTTACCGCAATCACCTGACGTATTGGCAGTTTTTTGTATTGTAACTGGGCTAACTGCTACAGAAATTATAAATGCTGTTGGAAATTTCACTAAACCCAATCAAGTAAAAGACTTCCAATACAAATACATGAATTTGAAAAGCCACTTGCATCCTTTTTCTGAATTTTTAATAAAATTTTGTGGAAGGGATACAGTAAAACTCTGTTTGCATGCATTCCGATAGCCACCTTGATTATTGTTGGCGATAGACTTGCTCCACCGCATGTCAACCTGATGACGACCTTCTCCAAACCATTAAATGCAGTCATTCTGGCTGTAGGAGGATATGTGCTGCAGGGCGCTCTTGTATACACAAGCCTACGGTCAGTATTGAAAATGAGATCAAGGAGAATGGATGCATCCGCATAGCTTGTGAGAATTACCATTCATATTTACAACTCCAAAACACATGGAATAGAAAGGCCTGTTTCAGAATTGGATAAAACAAATCTTGCCTTTAGATTTATAGATTGTTTTAAATAATAAAATTATGCCCATATTCTTTAAATCTGGAAATACCGTCTAATATTTTATAGTCTCTCATAGAGAACTGTTATCAGCATTAGCCCACTTGGGTTCAATGCCGAATTTGACCATATTTATGAGTTCATTGTATTTCTTATAGGCATACATGTGGTTAAAAACTTGCTGTAAATTAACGCTTCTTTTAGTAGAGGTTTATCATTGTCACCTTCAAATTTGGACTTATGTTGATTTCAAGAATTTCGATTAAAGCAAAAGTTTTAATCAAAATACACTGGGATTGAAGGAAAGGCCCAAAAACGTAGGGTTCAGATACAGAGCATAAGCAAACTCGTAGAATATAAAGGCCACCATAAACCACGCAAAAAATCCGGAGAAAACGATATTTTCAAAAAGAATTTGTCAAAAAAGTGTGAACCTAAAGGGATATGTTTTTGAGAATCAATGATTTTTTAGGACATGTACAAACTAGACTGTTTAACCGAAATATACTAGGATTGAAAGGGACCATAGTAATGCATTCCAGTTGTTATGGGAGATGGTTATAAATTGAAATTAAAAAGGACGAAGCGAACATGACAAAACTACTAACTTTAATTTTTTTTTAATCTCATTTTTGGGTATGCCACCACTCAGGAGTGTCTTTACCCACTTCAAATATCCAGTTGAACTGCGATATGTAAAATTTCTTAAGATGAATGG
>JADDOQ010000243.1 GCA_016782315.1 Nitrososphaeraceae archaeon
CTTATAGCCCGTTAACAAGGGGAAGGAGGCTCGATCATCCAACCATTGAAAGGGTATCCAAGAAATACGGCAGAACACCAGCACAAATTCTTATCCGATGGAGCCTGCAACATGGTCTTGGGGTAATCCCCAAGTCCACACGCCCCGGTAGGATATTTGAGAACAGCCGGGTTTTTGACTTTCAGATTGAAGCGGACGATATGAAAATGTTGGATTCTTTAAATGAGGATTTGCGCACTGTGTTTTTAAATTAGGATTTGCGCATATCCACACCACAGTTAGTAGGACCTGTCTTTGCAACATTGACAAACATATAATTTCCATGGCCGATGGGATAAATTGTCCCCATTTCAATAGATTACCCCATTGTACCTTTTTTGTTTAGCCTGTATATTGGAGGAAGGGTTTTCTCAAGGTCTTTACGGTAAGGCTCATACCACGGAGGAAGGACAAGGTGAGAACCAAGTTCCTCTGCTTTCTCATCGACAGCAAACCCGGGACCGTTTGTGGCGATTTCAAAAAGTATGCCTCCCGGTTCACGAAAGTATACCGAATGAAAGTAAAATCTGTCAATGACTGGCGTTGCATTTAACCCTGCCTTGACTATGTTTTGGCGCAGGGTCCTTTGTTGTTCATCCGTGGGTGTTCGCCATGCAACATGGTGTACCGACCCAATACCTATATTTGCCCTTTGGGTATGGGGTGTGCAAACCACATCAACAATATTGGCTCCCTTTACCTCTTTTTCTTCTACCTCAGTACCTGCTGGTGTGCTTGGTATCTCATATCTGAACCGATTTCCGTTGCGATGGGTGTGTGTAAACCCTAATTCATCAACCAAAACAGAAGCGGTTTGTTCGAATCCTTCCTCTGACAGTGTTACGGAATAGAAACCCCGTATGGCATACTCCACAGGCACTGGACCCTGACTCCACAATCTAAAATTTTTCTCCTCTGCAGAATTGTGTGCTATTAGCTCTATCTGTAGTCCGTCAGGATCATGCAGTGCTATTACCTGTTCATTATCAAATCGTTTGCTAGGCCCAGTAAACTCTATTTGATTATCACCTATCCTCTTTATCCAATAGTCCATTGAGCTGTCTGGAATAAGAAAAGCGGTTGCGCTTACCTCACTTGTTCCACGATTCCCTTTTGATAGTGATGGCCAATGAAAAAAAGTGAGACATGTACCCGGCCTACCGAGTTCATCTCCATAATAAAGGTGATATGATGATGGGTCGTCTTGATTTACTGTTAGCTTTACAAACCGAAGGCCTAGGAAATTTGAATAGAAATCTATGTTTTTGTTTGGATCGCTTGTTATGGCTGTAACATGATGTATTCCGAAAACACCATTGTTGTTCTTTTCCCTATCCATTAAATAATTTTAACAAAAACAAAACCTTAAATGATTATTGCTATTTTTATCGGTTTAACAAAATCATTAACAATGTCACGGTGATATATGTGCAATACCACACACATAAAAAATAACCCTGGTTAGTTTTATGGTTGTGGTTTTGTTACAATAAAACCTGCATAGTCTCTGGTGGTAATATCTGGTCTTGTTGTTGTTGTTGTTGACTGCTGCATTGTCCGTTTTAACAACCATGGCATCAAAGAAAAACATACTTTTTTCCATGATGCTCTTTTAAGCAAAAGCTCTGTTTTCAGGCTGCTTTTTATGGATTGTAATTGTAATATTTAAAACCCAAACCCAAAACATGATTCCGTGAATCAAAAAGCTTTGCTGTATCTACTGTATCTTAAATATGTATTTATCTAAACACAATGATGGTTAATGTCCTTATTACAGTCTAGTTGTGTTTGATTGTAAATTATGAGCTAAAACAGGGATAGATTCAAAAACTTCCTTGACCTGTTATCATGGTTTGTTAAGGGTTAATGGAATTTGGGTTCTTTGCGTTTCTTATTTTTGTCAAATTTTATTTTGCTATGTGGAGTATTCAACTTTATATGGGGTATTTTATCGGTAAAATTGAGAAGAATGGCATATAACATTTTTTCTGAAAGTTTATAGCTTGGTTTTCGTATTGTATTCTTAAGGTTGTAGTGGCAGTAGTCTCCCATCACCATGTGTGATTACCACACTACTTCTGTATTTCAGAAAAAACATTATTATCACAGCATGTGTGGAGGCAAAAAACCAAAACACATGCTATAATGGATACTTAACTTATTGTTGTGGTAAGAATTTTAAAATTATCAAAATGCCCTGTGACTATATAAAAAAAGTAAATCCTACATATGTTACTTTTGGAAGTGTTGACCTTACAATTAATAACAGTTA
>JADDOQ010000098.1 GCA_016782315.1 Nitrososphaeraceae archaeon
AGTTGTTCTCAAAGGTTTTTGCTGCGTTTACGTTTATGTTGGAAAGGTGTTTTGAGTTGTCTCTTGCTTGCTGCAGTGTTGATTTCCATGAGTCAAGGTTTGAGAAGATCATGTTGTTTGTCAGTCTTATTGCTGAAACCGCGTTGTCTGCAAAGCTGCTGACAAACTTTGTGTATGCCTTTGTCATGGAGTCTGGGGACGCAAAGCTTGTGACCATGCCATTAAAGCTTTCATGGTATGGCCTCCATGCTGACTGAAGTGAGCTAATCACCGCTTTTTGGGACTCGATGTATTGTTCTGAAATCTCTTGAGCTGTTTGCAGTGATTGTTCTTGATAACTGTTGACAATGTCGTTATAACGTGGAATCTGGTTTCTTGACTCGTCTATTGACCTGTTGATGTTATCTTTGGTTTTATCAAGTGATCTGTTTACGGATTGAGTGAAATCATTATAGTTTTGGATGCTGTTGTTTTGGTTGTTAGTATTTGTATTAGTTTCATAGGTGTATTTTGAGAAGCCTGCGTCGTTGCTGTTTTTGCTGCTTGATGAAGTTGTTGAGTTATCTGATTTATATGACATCCCTATCTATTGGTTAACACACTATATAAGTATTGGTATTATATGGAATTTGCAACCATTAAAATCCTTGCGTAAGTTCTAAGATGCATTAAATAGTATGCAATTTCTATCAAGTTCATTAAAAGATATTATCCATGTAAGAAAACTAGTTAAATAAATTATGAAAATTTGATGATTGTTTCACTTGATGCGGAATTACTTTTGCTGTTTCCTCAATCCATGCCAATTCAGCTTAAGGGTCTGCCATCATCATCTGCGTTTTCAGCGCCATTAAACACTTTATCATAGCAATCCTCAACATCCGCCAAAGAAAGCGTTCCGTGATTGTTTGCGTCCCTCGTTACGCAATTATAATATTTAGTCAAACCCAGGGCAGCATCTATCATGGTGATTTGAATTAGAATTACCAGGATTGCTACAACAGATAATATGCTTATTGTTGTCATATGGGTGTTGTTTTTGATGTGCATGTCTATTCTTTCTCCTCGTCCTCTTCTTCTTCTTCTTCCAACATATCCGCGTTATTCACTTCTTCTGTGGATTTATCCACAAATACAGCTCGATAACACTCTCTCATTTCGTTCTTTGTTGGCTCATCTTCAAAGTAGGATGCCTGTTCAGGTGCGTTTTCACTTGCGTCTACTGCTTCTTCTATACATCCATAAAATAGGGGTATACCGCCATCAAGTGTTTCATTGCCCGTATTAATAGGAATCAGATCAACAGCCTGAGAAAACGCCAAATTGGTAGAACCTAATTGCAACATCGCCGTAAACGTTGTTATGATAACTACAACGGTGAATAACGTATTTGTATTTTGATTTCTCAATACAAATGAACCTTTGTGAGGTCATCTAATTTACTTTTCTATGATATGGAAAATTCTTTTGTTTTAAATTTAGAGTATATTGTAATATTTTGATATTGCAGTATATACATTTGAATATACATTTTGTATCATTATTTAGACAAATAGTAAGCCCGTTGTCATATATTTGGGTTGTAGGTCTTGGTAACTAGATTACCCAATTAACTAGTTTGGACATCTTGCCAAGTCCATTTTCAACAATTGTTGTCTTCCAATCGATCAATCATTGAAATTTGATCTACAATTAAAGCCATAATCAAAGGCGTAAACAAGATTGGATCACCCTTTTCCATTGACTTTATGGCCTCATAATGTTTGTGGTAGCACTCTTAAACCATCCTTGACAAAAGCTGCCTGTCTTCTTCCGATGGCAGGTGTTCCATTAAGTCATCAAGTTGTTCCATTATCTTTTGATAATCTTTGTCTTTTGGAGTATCGTTGTTGCCAAAATACCTGTACATATACCTTAGTCCTAAATGAAAATATATAAAAATGGTTTATTGTCTGAGACTGACCCCTAGGACAGTTCCTTTAACAATGAATCAAGCACTGGCCTTATCCTGTTTGCTATGATTTCATGGGTTCCCAACCTTAAGGATTACTGAAAGAAAGAAAATGTGAATATTTGGATAAAGATAGATAAATTTTGAATAATAAATAAAAAAAGGAGTTAGTTTACTTCCAAGTCCTCAGCAGGTTGGATTTCGGTCACACAAACAGCTTGTAGGTCACCATCATCAACTACTGGTTCAAGTTGGAAAGATACTACGTTCTCAACATTTGTTCCCGGATTGAATTCGTTTAGTTCATCTAGTTCTGCATCATCCTTATCCAAAGCTGGAATTACGGTTTGAAGTTCTGCTTCTGCGGGCAAGTCACTTAAGACGGCCTTTTTGTTTTGGATGTTTACGTCACCAGGTGATTCAAATGAGATTGATCCAACAGCTGGGTTATCCGCACATTCATCAACGTTTTCTCTTAAGGTGATATAGTGGTTATGGAACACCGGATCGTTTTCATCTCTTTGCTCTTCGCTGTCATAGACACCTTCATGTGTTGTTGTAACAATTACAGAGTCAAATCCCTCTTCTGTTATTATTGCATACCCAAATGCGCCACCTTGTCCATTTTCGGGTATGTGTCCATGAGTCTTTAGTATCGCCTCTGATATCTCATCGTCATTTGTTTCCACTTTGGCGTTTTTAATGTCAAGAAAATCGTCACTTGATGCATAGGCTGAAGCTATTGGTGAAGCTGCCATTATAATTACGGTAAATAAAACTCCAAGAATTGATTTTGGTATTATATTCCTATACAATGCAATATAGTTAAATAACAATAATATATAAAGTTTTATTAATAATTTTTTGGTATAGTCTTTTATTGACCAATAATAGGGAGAATTTTTTATTGCAATCTATATCTACTTGTGTAACTTTAAGGACTCTGCAGATTAAGGAAAATGAAAATAAAACCTGCTTATAAAAATTCATAATAACAGCAATAGACATCTCCTCTTTCGCATGTTAGCCTTAATATCTAACCTCATACAGATAGTCTAGGATGGATAGTTGTATTGAAAATTTACATACTCTATTTTTACATACTCTATTGACTCTGCAAAACAGACTGTTTCAGCGATGTTGTTACATTGCCATTTGATGGGTTTTGTCTTTTGGAGTTCCAGAGTTGTCTAAAAATCTATACATACACCCTAAGCATAGGTGAAATATATAAACTGGGTTTATAGTATGTGACTAACCATAGGACAGTTCCCTTATCAATGAATCAAGCACTGGCCTTATCCTGTTTGTTATGATTTCGTTGATGTTAGGCCGATAGTAGTGGTTCACAAACACAGAGCTTGATATCCTGCCATGCAGCAAGTCTATTATCTCTGGCTCAAATGCTGTTGGTCCTAAGGTATGTCGCAAAGACCTTGCGACAATAGTACATGTTCATACTCTTTCCTATCCTTTCAAACTGTTTTCTTAATGAGTAATAATACGATTCTTGTTTTGGCATGTATTTGACTATGCTCAATATGTTCTCGTTTACAATGGAAATATGGCATTTCTTTGTAGACCTAAAGAAAAGATAGTATTTAGAAACTGCATACAGTTTCTCATTTACTGCATACAGTTTTTTGTCTGTGTTATAATGAATATTGCAAATATTACAATAGTAGCCTATTTTCTTGAACGAGCCCTTAATCACATCTTTAATATAAGCAGAGCTAATACCATTAAGACAGTTTTGGCATTTGGCCATATACTGTAATTTCTATGTTGGTATAAAAGGAGATATTGAAAACTTGGCTCTAATGGTGGCCGTGACACTAACTCCGTTTTTAACTAAATAACGCTAGTCTATTATATGCATGATAGATGGCTGTCATCTTGACTTGATGTATTCTGTTGTTCCATTATTTGACCTGACTATTACTTTGTCAAAATTCAAATTTCCTTTATCGGGTGTAATCATTACAGATGCAAATGGTCCCAGGTTTCCAATTGGTTGATTTGTTCCATTTTCGCCAAAACGTATTACTACATCATTTAGTGTTGCAAAATTATTGTTAGATATCTTTACACTAACAATCTCCATAGTTCCTACAACCTCCGTTCTATCAATAATTTCTATATTTATTCCGACTCTTGGTACAAACACCGAGAAAAAGACAATACCAACTACTATGAAGCCTATAAAAATTATGAATTTGGCAAGTCTGATACGATTTTGTCTGCCTCTTAAGTTACTTGGTCTAAAACCATCGAATATGCCGTGTTTTTTAGCCATAAAATAAATCTGGATACTCTAATTAAATAGTATAACTTGTTGACTTTGATTAGTTTAGTCTAATGGCCTGGACATAGTTGTACAAAGATATGCTGTTCTATTATAAAAATAATGTTGAGTTGAATTTATCATTCACATGCAAGCCTGGGGTTGACCTTTTCTATTGAACATCAAATGTTCTGGGTATTCTATGTGTTACACCATAAATATTTGTGTTAATACTGTGTCTATAAAGTTAGGCTGTTATATTAGGGCTAATGGCAAAATATCAGCCAAACAACTACAACTACATGCTGAAAACAATTTACCTATTCAATTACAGTAAGATTTCTATAATTATTCGGTAGCAGAATATTGTATTCAATGTCATTTATACTTCAACTATGTAACACTGCGTAACTACATTTTTTAATTAGGGTACATAGTGACAGGCTGAGTATGTTTTGATACTCTATGGTAGCTATATTGCCATTAATTCTTGGCTTTGCCTAAAAGATTGGCGATGTGCTTGCTCAAGTAGTAGTATCTGCATGATATCTTGTAGATTATTCAAATAAACTACAGCTAAAAAAAGAAATAGAATAAAATAAGAAAATTAAAAAAATTGGTAGTTATTATTTTCGTAATTGAGACAGATATTTCATATTCTGCGACGATACATGACAGATAAGGGTCATCGATATTGAGGTTATGGGCGCCATTACAAATATCATTAGGTAATGGGATGAATTGAAAGTAATATAAATATAAGTGTAAATAGCAATATTTAAGTATTCCACATAACTTTTAATTTGGCGTCAGAACACATTACCGCATTTTCAAATGTAATTTGCATATGATGAAATAAGTAAAACTTATAGTTATGATTTTTATAATTATTTATGGGATTGTTTGTAAAACATAAATTTTATGATAAATAAAGTGTTTTTATTAAGTTAAAAGGTTCCTCGAAGGGAAATGATGGTCTTCAGCACATCCTTGACCTCCTTGTCTGCTGTATTAACGTCAACCGGGGAACATTCCATATGGAAAAATACGCCAAATTCGTGCTATTGGATATGGCTGGATATCTAATGTCCATATCCTAAGGATGCATCACGGAGAATTGCCGTTTCTTTGGTATGATGGGATATTGAATGGAGCAAATGAATTTTCAGTTGGCAATCAGTTATTATAAGCTGTTGCAATAAATACATCCCACGGAAAGGTGATTATGCCTTTATGATCTGCATACCTATCGGAGGTTTCTTTTGATTCTTTTTTTATGGATGATATTGTGCCATCTCCTTTTGACTTAATCAAATGGCGAATTGAGTTTGCAGTTGAAGACATGTAGTCAGACCAATAATCCTCAAATGTTCCTGCCTTGTAACAAAAAGTGTATTTTTTTATTGATATTCCAGAAAGGCCCGCGTTTTCTAATATGTTGGATAGATCGCCAGGATTGCCAAATGTGTGAACTGATGGGGAATTGCTAGGTCTTATGTTTGGGATATACATTAGTATGCAGTCCATTATACAGCTAAAATAGGGAACACCTTTTGGGGAACCATGAACTGCTATCGATAGTTTTCCTCCCTTCATTAGAATCTCTTTCAGTTCTTTAAGAACCGAAAGCGGGTTTGGGAAGAACATCAAACCAAATTGGCACAGGATTTTGCTAAAGAAGGATTTGCGAAACCCCAAGTTTTCGGCATCCATTTCAATTAGCATGAGTCTTACAAAATTAGGCGGTTTTGGCAATTTGGCTATCGATAGTGCAGCTCTCGAAATGTCGACTCCGATTATAAGACCTTTGATCCCAACACCCCCAACACCCTCATCCATTCCCATGGTTTTACCCATTGCCTTGACTGTCTCATTTGAAACTGCCCCTGTCCCACATGCGAGATCAAGTACAATGTCATTTGGGTTTATTTGGGCTGATTCGACTAGTTTTTTTGTTGATTTAAAAGGTCCTGTATCTGTGCTTGCCCAATTTTTGTGATATGCATAAGCAATTGCATTCCAGTTTGTTTTGGTGTTGATTTTATGCTGGACTGGATCAAAATCTGAAGGTATTGTTGAATTTGGCTTATCCAAATGCCATTCATATAAAGGAGCAAAGGATATAATTATTTAGCTGGCATGTACTTTAACGCTTTGGGATGCGCCTAATGGGTACGGTGAGCCTGTTTTTTTTATTATTGTGATTTTGCACTCTTGCTAAATTGGCAGGCCATGTATATGGGATTAATTATCTCACAATCTGAAAAAGCCTGATGTTGATTATGTTCCCAACCTATGGGAAATCCGGAGAATGTGTATTCTTGCAAATAACCGATAAAGCATTGCTTGTTGGATTTTGTTTTGTTTATCAATAACTTGATTGGTATGCGAGTGCAAAATAAATTTATTTAAATTCGCATCCTCTTAATTTTGATTTCTTATTGTGCATGTGAATTCTCGTTGGAATGCTAAAAGAATTGTGGAAATGGATGTTGTCACAACCCCTCTCCTTTACCAGGAAGTCCTCTATTTTACCTAAATATGTTGTTAGTTTATTAACCGTATCTTGTTTTATAACATCGCTTACGTCCAATGCAATGCTATTCTCATAGTCAATTTCCCATAACTCTCCATCAATACCGCTTAAAAGAACATGTTCTAAATTAACATCGTTGTCTTCTTTCCCTGTGCCCAATGTTGGAAAGATATTAACAATTGATCATCATTATATTTTTCACCAATTGAAATTTGATCTGCATATGTGTTATTTTTTATTGTTTGAATTGTTTTTACTATATTTGAATACATGGATATGGTTCCCTGCAATGCAACAAAAACAACATTAAAGTAAACATTTATTGTTGTTGTTGATGATGTTGTTGTTGATGTTGATGATGCACACCAGCACACACCATCTCAATATTGAATTAAAATGATGATTAAATTTGCAATAGGGGATAAATTTTTTGGCTTGCCAAAATTTTTGCCTTTTTTGATTTGTTTTGTAAAATCCATTTTGGTTGTATTTGTAAAGACGCTTTCGTACCGCAAGAAGAAACTTTAAAACAAATAAAATAAACACCGAATGGATATGTGGATCAAGTAATGTGCGTGGCTGTGACTTTAGTTTAAATAATGATTTTTGAAATATTATATTGAGGTGAGGTGTTAAAATTATAAACACCTGACCAGTTCCTGCAGCTATTTTTTTTTGTTGTTTTATGGGGATTGTGTGCTGTTTTATTTTTTAAGAATGTTTTCTGATATTTTCTGTTTTGGCTGAGTATCTTCTAGCTTGTATAACACTTTGTTGATATAATCGTTTGTTATGAATAAAGGCATATGTATTCTCAGTTCTTTTGGAAGCATTGAATTTATTTTAACAAATAATTTTATTTTGTTGTTTGTATTGTCTTCGTAGATGCATTTTCTTATCATTTGCTTTAAACCCCCAGTATCATATCTCATATGGTATGTTATATAACAAAGTATTTATATGTATAAAAGTTTATCATTCAAATTAACTGTTTGATGGATAAACTTGTATTGTTGGCCATTTATTTTTGATTGGTATTTCGAGAACAATCTTTTAACCTGATTCGCTTTGTTTTTTTTATCAAGGTGGGTTGCTCTGTGTAGTTGCAGTTGTTTTTGTTATTCTTTTGGAGATTTAACTGCATGGATCAAACGGGTAAACGATATCTTTTATTGTTAACCACTTATTGTTGATTTTGTTGCTTTAAAGTTGTAATTTGGGATATTTTTTGGCCAATTCTTTTCATTGTTTCATTCTTCAGATACA
>JADDOQ010000099.1 GCA_016782315.1 Nitrososphaeraceae archaeon
ACCGGGGGAACCACCATATTGTCTTTTGGATTTTTTCAATGAGGATTTCCTGTTGGTGATAGATGAGTCTCACGTAACATTGCCTCAGGTGATGGCAATGTTCAGGGGAGACTATTCAAGAAAGAAAACACTCATTGATTATGGATTTAGGCTACCTAGCGCATTTGATAACAGACCCCTTAAATTCGAAGAGTTTGAAGAATATTTTAATAATGTAATTTTTGTTTCTGCAACCCCGGGAAAATATGAATTAGCCAACAAAGACAGCCTAGTCGAACAGGTTGTACGGCCCACAGGGCTTTTAGACCCAGATATAGAGATCAGGGAAACAAAAACACAAATCAACGACCTCATAAAAGAAATCAACAAAAGGGTAGAGAATAATCAAAGGACTCTTGTTACAACCTTAACCAAAAAGATGGCGGAGGACATGGCAGAATTTTTATCAAAAAAAGGAATTAAAGTAAGATACATACACTCAGAAGTCAACGGAATAGAGAGAACTGAATTACTAAGACAACTAAGATCCGGAGATTTTGATGTTTTGGTGGGTATAAATTTATTGAGGGAGGGTCTAGATCTACCCGAAGTTTCACTCGTTGCAATAATGGATGCAGATAAAGAAGGATTTTTAAGAAACTACACAAGTTTAATCCAAACTTTCGGAAGGGCAGCAAGGAATATAGATGGAAAGGTAATCCTATACTCAAATTCCATAACTAAATCCATAAAGGATGCGGTTGTCGAAACAAATAGAAGAAGAAAAAAACAAATCGAATATAATGAGATTAATAACATTGAGCCAAAAACAATCACTAAATCAATCCCACAAAAGGTTTCGAGCATATCAAAATTTGACATAGATTTAAAAACAATGACAAGAAACGACTTGGTTGATTTATCCATCAAAATAGAAAGCCAAATGAACAAGTTTGCAGAAGACTTGGAATTTGAAAAAGCTATTGAACAGAGAGAAAATCTTCATAAAATAAACCAAACGTTGCTAAAAATATAAATTTTAAGAGACAAAATGGAAAACAAAATAACCATCAAGGGAGCAAGACAACACAATCTAAAAAATATAAATTTAGACATTCCGAAGAATAAGTTAATCGTTTTTACAGGGTTATCCGGCTCCGGAAAATCCACACTAGCATTTGACACAATTTTTGCCGAAGGTCAAAGAAGATATGTGGAATCACTGTCAGCATACGCCAGGCAATTTTTGCAGATAATGGATAAGCCGGATGTGGATTCAATAGAAGGATTATCACCATCAATAGCCATCCAACAGAAAACCACAAACAAAAATCCGCGTTCCACAGTAGGGACAATAACAGAGATCTATGATTACCTGAGGCTGCTGTTTTCTAAAATAGGGGTTCCGCATTGCCCGGAATGTAACAGAGGGATATCCCATCAATCTATCGATTCAATCGTTGAGAGGGTAATAGAAATTGGGAAAAGCCACGACAATATAACGATATTCATTTTAGCGCCAATAGTTAGGGAAAAAAAAGGAACGTACGGTAAAGTCCTAAAGGATTTAAAAGATCAAGGATATTTAAGAATGCGAATCGATAAAAAAATAACAAACCTAAACGAATTTGAAAAACTTGATTTAATACCAGGGGCAGAAAAACAGAAAAGGCATTCAATCGATGTAGTCATAGACAGAATAATTCTAGACCCGGAAAACACAGAAAAGGACAGGATTTTTGAATCCGTGCAAAATGCTTTGAAGATGGGGGAAGGTTTAATGATAGCGCAAGTGGGAGACACAGACCATATGTTTTCGCAAAAAAACGCTTGCCCGTATTGCAATATCAACTTGGGAGACATGGAACCAAGATTTTTTTCGTTCAACTCGCCATTTGGCGCATGTACTAAGTGTAATGGCCTTGGAATCGAAATAGAATTTGATCCGGATTTAATAATTCCAGACAGAGGTAAAAGCATCCTAAACGGAGGAATAAAACCCTGGTCAGCCGGGCAGTTTGTAAGTTTTAGGACATCTATGCTAAAAGATGTTGGAAGGAAATTTGGCTTTAATTTGAACACACCCATAGAAAAAATGAACGAAGAACAGATAAATGTTATTTTATATGGAACAGAAACTAAAATTAATTATAACTATGTTTCAAAATCCAGTGAAAGTTCATGGGAATACTCTGGAAGGTTCAGGGGGGTCATACCCACACTGGAGAAAATATTCAACGAAACAGAATCAGAGTCAAAAAGAGAAGAAATAACAAAATTTATGAAAGAAAAGCCATGTGAAAAATGCAAAGGCAACAGGCTAAAAAAAGAAGCACTAGGGGTCAAAATAAATGAAAAATCGATAATGGAGATTTGCAACCTGCCAATTGACAAAGCAATAGATTTCTTTCACAATATCAATCTAACACAAAACGAAATCATCATTTCAAAACAGATTCTAAAGGAGATCAAAAGCAGGTTGGAATTCCTATTGGGCGTGGGGTTGAATTATTTGAATCTAAATCGAAAGGCAGGAACACTGTCAGGTGGCGAGTCCCAAAGAATAAGACTTGCAACACAAATAGGATCCAATTTGACAGGTGTTTTGTACGTCCTCGATGAGCCAACCATAGGGTTACATCAAAGAGATAACGCCCTTTTGATTAAAACCTTGTGTAGGTTGCGGGATCTCGGAAATACAGTAATTGTAGTAGAGCATGACGAAGACATCATAAGAAATTCGGACTGGATAATAGACATTGGGCCCGCAGCAGGTATTCATGGAGGTCAGGTAGTAGCATCTGGCAAAATGATAAACATCATCAATAATGAAAATTCCATTACCGGGGAATTCTTATCCGGAAGGAAAAAAGTCATAGAGAATGTTGAGAGAAAAGAAAACAGCGGAAAATTTATATCGATTTTAGGGGCTAGTGAAAACAACCTAAAATACATTAACCCAAAATTTCCCATTGGGTTGATAACCGTTGTTACCGGTGTTTCGGGATCAGGCAAATCCACTTTAGTTAATGACATATTATACAACTGCCTGATGAACCATTTCTATAAATCAAAGATGACAACAGGAAAACACAAAGAAATCCAAGGTATAGAACACATAGATAAGATAATAGGGATTGATCAATCACCCATTGGAAGAACACCAAGATCAAATGCAGTGACATACGTAAATGCTTTTACCAAAATTAGGGAAATCTTTTCATTGACGCAGGATTCAAAGGAAAAGGGATACAAGCCAGGAAGATTTTCCTTTAATTTACCAGATGGGAGGTGTGATGTTTGTGAAGGGGCGGGGGTACGAAAAATAGAGATGCAGTTTCTTCCGGATGTTTACATAACTTGTGACCAATGCAATGGAAAAAGATACAACACAGAAACGCTTTCAATAAGATTCAAGGGAAAAAGCATTTCTGAGGTGCTAGATATGACAGTTGAGGAAGCTTTAGAGTTCTTTAGGAATAACCCAGTTATAGCAAACAAACTAAACCTACTAAACGATGTGGGGTTGGGATATTTGCATTTAGGCCAATCAGCAACAACACTATCTGGCGGGGAAGCTCAAAGAATCAAGTTAGCCTCAGAACTGTCCAAAAGGGATACAGGCAATACGCTTTACATTCTAGATGAACCGACCACAGGTTTGCATTTTGCAGATGTTAAAAAGCTTTTAAAAATTTTGCATAAACTTAGGGACATGGGAAATACAATAATCGTTATAGAGCACAATTTGGATGTAATATCTGCAGCAGATTGGGTAATAGATTTAGGTCCCGAGGGCGGAGAGAATGGAGGTCAAATAATAGCGTATGGGCCACCTAAGGATATAGTAAGCAATGAGGCAAGCCATACTGCACAATTTTTAAAAGACAAACTATCGCAATTTAACTTAAAGGAACAAAACCTTATCAAAATATAAAAGACATAGTACAAAAGAAATTTAAGTGATTTTTATTCTTTATATGCTGTACAATTGGAAATAGATATTCCAGGCTACAACATAGAACAAACGTATCCTCAAAAGCCAGGTGTTTACATAATGAAGGATACGCAGGAAAAGGTTATTTATATTGGTAAAGCAAAAAACCTGCACAAAAGAATTAAAAGCTATTTTTTGAAAGACAGCATAAAGCCTAGAGATAAAACATCCATCTTAGTTTCTAGAGTAAGAAAAATAGACTACATAATTACCGACAATGAAATTGAGGCTTTTTTGCTAGAGTCAAATCTAATAAAAAAATACAGGCCAATATTTAACATAGAATTAAAAGATCAGCAAAGGTACACATACCTAAAGATAACTGATGAAAAATTCCCAAGGCTGTTAGTAACAAGAAGAAACAGGAATGGGGAGTTTATGGGCCCAAAAGGCGAAATCTTTGGCCCATTTGTTAAAGGAAGTTCAAGGTTCCTAACAATAGGCCTTTTAAGAAAAATGTTTAAAATTAGGATCTGCAAGCAGTTACCTAAAAGAGAATGCTTAGAATATCACATAGGCAATTGTGACGCCCCATGCATCAACAAAATATCCCAACAAGGATACCATAAAAATGTAGAATTGATAAAGAACATTCTAAATACAAACAATGATTTTGATGAGTTTTACCTTAAGTTAGAAAAGGAAATGAAGGACTCATCAGATAGAAAGGAATACGAAAAAGCAATCCACATTAGGGATACATTATTCCGGCTAAAAAACTTACGATACCATCAAAGTGTAGAAAGCGCCTTTCCTAATAACCCAGTTGAGGAGTATATAGGAATAATACATGAGAAAGCCCAAAACATCGCATATGTTATGGCATTGGTCAGTAAAAACGGAGTAATCAATGATATGAAAAAGTATCAATTTGATCTAATTGCAGACAATTCCTTTGAAAGCTTTATTTCCCAATATTATTATTCAAACCCAATAATACCTAACATCATCTATCTCAATGAAGAATTACCGGAGAAATCAAAAGTGGAATTAGTTTTAGAAAAAATTTCAGGTCATAGTGTCAAGATAAAAACCATCAACAACATATGCGAAATTGATGTGACACAAGCAAATGATCAAACTTTTAGCCAAGACAATACGGAACCCAAATATAACAAGTCAATTGATGAGAAAATTCAAAATAGGGATAAAATAAAGATAATGGAACTTATCACCAATAACCTAAATACACATATTCAGAAAAGCCACGAGCCGGCATTAGAGGAATTGAAATCATCATTGAAATTAAAAAAAATTCCCCACACAATAGATTGCTTTGATGTTTCAAACTTTGGAAATGATTTTGCTGTGGGTGCGTGCACCAGATTTATCGACGGAGTACCACACAAAAGCAAATATAGAAGGTTTAAAATTAAGAAGACATCCGGCCAAAACGATTTTTCAATGATGGAGGAAATAATTTCCAGAAGGTACAGCACGGATGAAAATTCAAAAATAGATAAAGTTACAGGCCACAGAGACAAAAAAACGTCAGTTGTAAATAATAACGAAGATTTGCCAAATCTTATAGTAATTGATGGAGGAAAAGGCCATTTGAATGTGGCTTTAAAAGCCTTAAAAAAAATCGGATTGGATAAAATAGAATGCATATCTTTGGCCAAAGAAAACGAGGAGATATTTGTGCCTTTTTCGAACAATCCAATAGTGATTTCCAAAAATAAAAAAGCACTCAGAATTTTACAGCACATAAGAGATGAATCTCACAGATTTGGACTAAGCTACAATAGGAAATTACGTAAAATAGGGATTGAACAAAAAGCATCGCCGCAATAGTAAAACGGATGGGTATTATACACACAAAACCATAATATTGTGTATTTAGCCAATCTCCGAATTTACTTGGATAGACTACATTATGTTATTTAAATCAAATGCGCTTCATAACGTATTTGAATAAAACCCCTTATTCTATCGACATTCAAAGTCATCTTTAAAATTATGTGAATGGTTTATGTCAATTGACATATTCTACACAGTTAGCACACAAATAATATTTTTATTTTATTTCAAATAAAAAAGAGTGATTATTGAAAATTCCAGGAATTGTAATATCAGGTGTAACAAGCGGGGTCGGAAAGACAACTATAACAATGGCAATCATACATGGTCTTCAAAGAAAAGGCTATAATGTACAGCCTTTCAAAATTGGTCCAGACTACATAGATCCATCTTACCATAATGAGATATCAAAAAAAAGATCAAAGAATCTCGATGTATGGTTAATGGGTAGAAAAGGCATCACAGAATCCTTTTTCAACGCCACACAGGATTCTGATTTTACGGTATTGGAAGGAGTAATGGGTTTGTTTGATGGCCTCTCAGGAAGGAACAACTTTGCCAGCACCGCTCATGTTTCAAGAATACTTGACATTCCAACAATTTTGGTTGTAGATGCGCGAAAAGCCGCAAGGTCTTTGGCAGCTATAGCTTTAGGTTTTATAAAATTTGACAGGCAAATCAGAATTTCAGGAATAATAATAAACCACATTGCAAGTGAACGGCATTTAAAATACATAACCGAAGCTTTCCAAACAAAAATAAAAATTCCCATAATAGGCAAGATTTTTAGTAATAAAGAAAACAAACTCCAAGAAAGACATCTAGGTTTGATACCCGCCATAGAGATAAATTTGGACAAAATTACCAATTTGATAGAAAACGCTAAAAAGATATCCCACGATATTGACATAGAAAAAGTTATAGAAATCGGGAAAAGTAAAACTATAGCCGAGAAAAAAGGCAATGGAAGAAAAACAAACTTATTCAGTCTCGAAGACAACAAAAAAGAGACAAAGGAAAAGGTCAATATCTCGATAGCTCTCGACAAATCATTTAATTTTTACTATCAAGACAATTTAGAACTGTTGCAAAAAAAAGCAAAAATAGAATTTTTCAGCCCCATTGACAATGATGGCATTTCCCGCAATAGCAGCGGTATTATAATAGGTGGAGGTTTTCCGGAAATAATAGCAGACAGATTAGAAAAAAACTCGTCAATGAAAAAAAATATAATGAAATCGGCACAAGACAATATGCCTATTTATGCAGAGTGTGGTGGTTTAATGTATTTAACAAAATCGATTTCGGGGTATAAAAATAAAAATAAAAAATACAAGATGGTGGGATTGTTTGATGCAGAAACAATAATGACTGGAAAATTAACTTTAGGCTACACAGAAGCTATATTAAACAATAGCAAAACCATCCTTGGAAGCATAACAAGAATACGTGGACACGAATTCCATTATTCAAACATTATCAATAACCACAAAGATATAAAACTAGTTTATGCGTTAAAGAGAGGAAAAGGAATTGTTGATGGATATGATGGATTTTATTCAAATAATTGTATCGCATCATACATGCACACTCATTTTATTAACTCAAAGATTTCAAGCAATTTTATAGAAAGTTGTTATAACTATTCAAAAAAATAAAACAAAGAAATATCCAGGTTTATCGGAAATGTAGGCATACATCGAATGCAGAATAATTACAAACCAAAAACTTAAAGAAAGGGAAATGGAAGAAACTATTTTTTATTCTTATTTGTTTGATTTGTAATATACATCAACATCAGCGCATTAATTATAGAAGAAGCCGCAGAACTGCCCCCTTTTCTTCCGCTATTTGTTATGTAGGGGACATCTAATTTGGATAATTCATATTTTGATTCAACTGCAGAAACAAATCCTACTGGGATCCCAACTACAAGTAATGGAGAAAGTTTTTTTTCTTTAATCAGAGATATCACTTCATATAAAGCAGTAGGAGCATTTCCGATTACCACAATGCCATTGTTTATTTTATCTGCCGCTTTTTGAATCGCCAATTCAGACCTGGTCTTTTCAAGCTTTTTTGAGTCTTCTATGCATTGGGGATCATTGATATAGCAAATACAATTCATATTAAGGGTGGCAAGTGATTTTTTATTTATCCCATGTAAAACCATTTCCACATCTGTTACAATATAAGATTGTTTGGAGAATGCCAAAAATGCAGACTCCATGGCATTATCATGAAAAATTATTTTGCATTCTTTTGCAAAATCAAAGTCGGCGGTGGCATGGATGACTCTTCTTACTAT
>JADDOQ010000100.1:0-3550 GCA_016782315.1 Nitrososphaeraceae archaeon
TAACAGAGAATTAGAAAAATTTATACTTACATTCAAAAAAACAATATTGAAGGTGGGGTCGTAGCGAAGCCTGGAATCGCAACGGGCTCCAGATCATATAATGGGCAATTATAGAAGAAACCCGTGGATCAGGGGTTCAAATAATATGTCCTTGTAAACATATTAGAACAAATCCCTTCGGCCCCATCCGATTTTTTTAAATAAAGGAATTATAAGGTTGTAAATTCCAAGAAATACAACTTAAACAATAAAGTTTTACTAAAGCTAAATAGCCTTGAATGCCAGATGATATGTAGAAAATCAGTTATAAGAGACGGACAGACAGACATACTCTTGCAATAGTTTAATTTAAATCAAATATATTAAATTGCAAACTTGCCTACAGATATTTAGTCGTTATTTTTTAGGAACATTGGCTTTAGTATTTCATATTCAGTATTGCTTATTTAAGATAAATTTTTGGTTCCCCATTAAAGTAAGGACATAGTTAGATGCAAAACAGTGTCTCATAGATAAAACAGGACAAAATGTTTCATCTATTGTTGTAAATAAATTAAAATTTGTAGATTGATAAAATAACGGCTTTTCTGGATGCTATTGAACATCGTTTGGGAAAAGATGGTATAAGCAATTAAAATCAATTATTGTTATTCTGCTCCCACAAGACCTAAAAAGTCGAATCCGTCCCCTTCTATTGGGTTTTCTTTTAATTTGACAATAGATATCAAATGGCCATCTGGATCTTCTATGATTGCATGTTTTCCAAATCCTTCTTCTCTCGGATTTTTAAAAAATATAACTTTTTTATCCTGCAAATTTCTCATAGTTTGATCAAAATCACTGGCTGAAAACCCAACTAAAATATGCTGACCTGATTTGACTTTTTCTTTATTTTTTGCTGGATGCAAAGCTAATACTGTTTCTTTATTAAAGAATTCAGTCCATTCGTCTGACTTTTTCTTTAGTGGAATATTCAATATTTCCTTATAAAATTGGACTGATTTATTCATATCCGATACTAAAAGTATAACAGCTCCTAATTTTCTAAATGACATTAATTTGGATATATCGCTTCCAAATTATGAACTTTTGTATATTTTAGACGTTTTTATGGTTTGTATCTTGATAAATCTAAAAAACTTTATTTATGTAATTAATGATATTATTCATTGCTAAACAGACTTTTTTTTATTTACGTGGCAAAAAATGAGGACTGGAAACAGCTTTACAATGAGGATTGGGCTTATGTTTCATCTATGACCAGATTTTTCAAGTGGTGGATAAAACATGAATTTCATGTGGATGTGGCAATTGAATGCGATATACTGCCTGTAATACCTGGAAGAATTTTTGATAGGCCATCGATAGCTTATCTCTTAAAAGACCATTCGGAAAGAGGTAGTTCTGTTTTCCATTTTTATCTACCATACTTTAAGCCCATATTTACAGACTGTCGCCCAATAGATGCCTATCACGCAAACAATTTTGGAATTGTTACATGGCATCGACCTAAACCATTGTATTTATCCTCTGATGAAAACGAAAAATATTTTGCAGACAATAATTGTGCTCAAATATCTCATGTTTTGTCACATGAATTTCTTCGGCGAAGTAACAAGAAAAGAAAAGCATATTTTGATGGCATTCACAAACTATGGGATCTCCACGTTAGAGGCACGGTACCGTTTTTATATTTTAATCGACAGTTCAATAGGGTTTCGAGAAATGATGAATATCGCTATGTTACTATTGACCCAGCAAAACTTTGATATCAATAGTATTGGAATAGTGGTTATCTCAATGAATTCCCACTTGAAATATTACGATTACATGGTAAAAAGCGGAGCAGTAATTTCCACCATAGGAGTAATTATGTTGATTTTGTTTGGGTTGGTTTTATTAATATTTCCCGTAATAAAAACATGTGAAAAAAGTTGTGTTTATATTTCTACTGCGCCAGAACATATTAGGCAGATAATCAATCCTCTGTTTCTGTTTATTTCATTGTTATTGATATCATTTGGAATATTTTCAATTAGATTCGGGAAATTGAAAACATTTAGCCAAAGGTTTTAATGGTGATGGAATTATATGCGATTATCCAATTTTTTTGTCTTCATTAAATTAAAATGTGTGTCAATATAAATATAGCCTGTGTTTATGATCAACCCATTTAAAAAGTGGAAACCAAAGGGTAAAATGTATAGCTTTAGATGTACACAATGCGGTGATGCATTCATCTCCTCCCACAATCTTGATGCCCCTCTCTGCGGCACCTGTATCCAAAAAGTAAAATCCTTAGATTCAACCGTTGATAACGAAAAACAATGTTCTGAATGTGGCAATACAGGTGTAATTTATGGAAAGGACAGATGCCACGCTTGTTATTTCAATTTCAAAAGAAACAACAACTAATCCTCAACTCAACAAACTGTTGATTTTTTTAAGAGCATTGTAAAAGATGTTTTTAAATTAAAATTATTGTGTCATTAGATTATTGCATTTTCCTTCCAATAATAGGGGAAGGCATAAATAGATTCATCAATTGCACCAAAACACTGGTATAGATTTTTTTTCAATAGTTGTCTGAGGTTAATTTGCGCATAATGGCTACTTTGTAATGATATAGTTTTGATCCTCTGAAATAAGAAAAGTGTGTTCTGCCTGGGATACAATTTTGTTGTTACCTTCTACAAGAATTGGATAAGATCTGATATTTTTCTTTTTCATTAAAAAATTTATCATATTATTTAGCAAAGTTTCATCATAGTCTTTAATTAGCCATCTTATAGCAAAAGGCAATGTTTTAAATCTATTCCACAGATAGGTAATAAAATCATCCAAATCCCTATCTTTAGTTGGTTTTCTAGAGACAATGGAGAAGATATTTTGAATTTTTCCTTCATAGACAATTCCTAAGCCATCCCTAGTTGTAACAAAAGGTTCAATTGCATACGCTTGATTATTAGTCAAAGAAAAAGAAGATCCTATTGTCCTGATATTTGGAATTGATTTTCCCGAATGTACAGTATATTGGTCTAATGAATGACCGCTTAAATTTTGGATAGGCTTCAAACCATTATGTAATATAGTATTTTCGATTGTTTTTCCTATGTCCCCAGATTTTGTATTAATTTTTGAAATTTTAATAGCTTCAGACAATGATAATTCAGCAACATCCACTAGATGATCATATTTTGAATCATACGAAATAGTGACTGCGGTATCGGCAATATACCCATTAATATGAACACCCAAATCGATTTTGATTACATCGGTATCTTTTACTACAATTGGGTCTTGGGGTTCAGCAGTATAATGTGCGGCTATCTCATTTAAGCTTACATTTACAGGAAATGCAGGTTTTCCTCCAAGTAAAGTAATTTCATTTTCTATAGATTCGCAAATCTCAAGCAGAGTTCTATCAATATGGTTTTTTTTGCGTATGTTTTCTCTGACTGTTGAGGCAATTTTACCTGCAAGCATGTAATTTTCCAACATCATTGACTAAGGATATTACCGATATCAGATAATATAATATAATATAATA
>JADDOQ010000100.1:3662-8058 GCA_016782315.1 Nitrososphaeraceae archaeon
TAATATAATATAATATAATATTGAAAGTTGTCTTCTGCAATTCAAGTTATTTGAAAATAAGATTAAAATTAGACTGAAATTTCAGATTATAAAGAAGGGATCGTTGTCTAGCATGGTAGGATGCCAGCCTTGGGCGCTGGAGGTCGTCGGTTCAAATCCGGCCGATCCCATCCTAATGAATAAAGATTAAATAAAGATAAATTAATAGATGTTGGAAATAATAAAACTATACTCTTCTTCCTCTACGTCCACCAGGTTTTCTCGTTGTATCATGTGGTACAGGTGTAACATCATCTATTCTCCCTATTCTGAATCCTGCTCTTGCTAAAGCTCTAATTGCAGCTTGAGCTCCAGGACCTGGAATTCTAGCACCTACTCCACCTACAGCTCTAACCCTTATATGCAGAGCATTGATACCTTTGGTTTTAGCAGCATCTGCAGCAGAAACAGCAGATTTCATAGCTGCGTAAGGTGAAGATTCGTAACGATCTGCTGTTACATGTCGTCCACCAGAGCTAATGGATATGGTTTCCGCACCACTTATATCAGTAATATGGACTAAAGTATTATTGTAACTACTGAAAATATGGGCCACTCCCCACTTATATTGTGTAATTTCTTCTTGAGACATTAATATAAAAAATTTTGTTCAACACATTTAAAAACCTTGTTAAGTTAAATGAGTAAAACCTTTGTTTTTCAATAATCTCTTTTGTTCATTTGGGTAGACCACAAAAACTTTGTTGCCCACTCCATGAACAACTCTTCCAATGATAAAAAAATCCAAGCAGTATTTTTTTACCAGATGATTAACTTTTATTATATTTTTTTTTGGAATAGTTCCGATTATATGATATTCCTCGCCTCCATAGAATATAAGATCATCTACACTTAGGTTATTGATTGTTGAAAATTTGTTTAATTCTGGCGGAATGGGTATTTTATCTTTGTATATCAACATATTGACTTTGCTTTCTTTCGCTAACTCATATAACGATTTGGCAAGACCATCACTAGAATCTATTGAGGAAGAGAGATATTTAGATAACTTTAATCCAAATTTTATTTGAGGGAACGGATTTAAAACAGATTCGATTGACTTTTTTTTGAACAAATTGTTAGGGCTTTTAGAATCGTTCAATAAAATCTTTAGGCCAGAAGAACTATATCCAAATGGGCCTGAAACTATCACATAATCATCAATAATAGCACCATTTCTTCTAGGGATTTTCAAATTATTGTTGGTAAATCCCAACATACAACAATCTATAATTAACTCTTTGGATTGGTTAATATCCCCACCAATTATAAAAAAGCCAAATTCATTTGATGTTACTGAAAACCCTTTAATTATGTCGCGTACATTCCTCTTATTTAAGGATAAGGGTATTCCTAAAGAAACTAATGCAACTACAGGCCTTATTCCTTTTGTACTCAAATCACTCAAGCAAGAAACTAGGGATTTTCTGGCTATTTGTTTGAATGTCATTTTAGGAGGAACATCTGTGTGTTCTACTAACATATCACATGTAGCAGCTAAAGAATAATCTATATTTGGCTTTTTGATTATCTTTTCTAATGAAACTATGGAAATATCGTCTTTACCAAACAAAGGCTCTAGATTAGTATTGCCCATTTTGGACATAATTAAACCCAGTACCTGTTTTTCATCAAATCCTTTCATAGATGTCGTATATTTTATTATAAATTAATTTATATAGTGAGTTGGCACGATTTTTTTCGGATTCTAAAGATATTCTTAGCACATGTTCTGTATTCGAAGCCCTAACAAGAACCCATGAATCATCATCAAGAATAAATTTATGGCCATCATCACTTATCATAGAGATCGAATGAGGCTTTAGGGCTTTAGATATTTTTTCAAGCAGATCGTTTAATTTGATTTCAGGTTTAATTGGAAGTTTTGTTCTAATCTGCACATAATTTGAGGCTAAATCTAAACACTCATCAATTACTTTTTGATTTAATGAAGAAACTATTATACTAGCTAAAAGTCCATCCCTGCAAGATGTAAAGTTTGGCATAATAAAACCACCACTGCTTCCTTCACCCCCAGTCTCACCATTAACCTCAGATATTTTTTTTATGACATTAGACTCGCCAACCTTAGAATAAAATACTTCTCCGCCATGTTCTTTAATGTATTTTTCAATAGAAATACTTGAATCTAAACTGATGACAAATTTTTTAGTTTTATTGTAAATTGCACCTGAGACACACAGTAAAAGAGTCAAATCAGGACTAAGCCGTTCGGCCTTATTATTAACAATTACAAGCCTATCACCATCCATATCAAACGCAAATCCAAGATTTAATTTATTTAATTTAACTAACTCCCTCAACTCATCTAAATTGTTGGAAGTTGGGTCTGGGCCTCTTGAAGAAAAACCAAACCGATCATTTATGCTCAAGTATTTTATTTTGTATAGTTGGAACAACCTATTGACATAATTACAGGCAGCACCCCCTCCGAAATCAAAACCAACTTTAAAATCCGATTTGACATCGTTAGAAATTGGAACATAATGCGTTATATCGGCCAAATAGGTTGAATGAATTTTATGATATTCGCCAGTACCAGAATACCCATGGATGGTATTATTTAACATAAGATTTAATTCCTCTTCGAATAAACCCCTCCCATTAACTAATAGTTTTAATCCATTCCATTCCATTGGATTATGAGATGCGGTAATCATTATTGAACCACTATATTTCCTAGATTCTCGGAATAATACAGGAGTGGGCGCTATACCCAAATCATAAACGTCTATTCCCTGCTCCAAAAGACAACCAATCACACTATCACAGATAATTTTTCCTGAGTGTCTGCTGTCTCTAGCAATAACACAAGATAATTGATCGAAATTATCATGAATATATGAACTGAAAAGTCTTGAGAACCTACTTATTTCCTGAAGGCTGAGATCGTCCCCAAATATTCCCCTAATTCCCGAAATAGAAACCTTCACAAAGTCAGTATAATAAATCCATTAATTTATTTTAATTGGAGACAAAAATAATAAAACACAGATTAGGAAAAACGTGAACCTGTCAATATAACTTCGCATTGTTCACAGATACTTTTATCGATATTTGATTCGATACTGTGATGCACATCACAAATAATAAAAGTATAGCGCATATAATTACACAATTGAATGAATTTAGTCATAGTACTTGGTGCATATGCTTTATTCATAGAAAGATCTTTAGTGATATCACCTATCATTTTCATTACTTCAAAATTGTTTTCTAATTTTGTTACTAAAGACAAATCGCCTCTTGTTCCTCGTATATAATTACTAACAGCAGCTTGAGTAATACCTAAAAGTTTAGCGACAGTTTCTTCCTTAAGGCTATAATCTTGAATTAATTTTTTGGATAAAATTGCGCGAATAGCGGGAATCAAAGACTTGGATTCAATTTCAGAAGGCAATAGCATAAGAAATTTTTGAATTTCTAATTATATAAGCATTGTTAATTTAAAAAACTAAAACATAAAAAATATTTGGGTGATATTGAATTAGCCCTCTTCCCAGCCTTTATCAAAAACACCGTTTTTATGTAAAGGAACTGGTTGGCCTGAGGTATATTCTAAAGGTCTCATCCAGAAAATAGCATGAGTTGGACAAACACCTACACATGCACCGTCAGATATGCATCTTTCTGGATAAAAGACAAATGCTTTGCCTCGTTTCCAACCTTCAACTGGTTTAACACGAAGTACATCGGGACCTAATGCGGTACAAATCTCTACACAAAGTGCACACCCAATGCATCTTTGTTCATCAACATCTGGAAGTATAGCAATTGGCATCTAATAATTCACTAATCGTTTTGTAACCATAAAACTATTTAAACTATATGTCAATATCAAAACAGCGTTATATAAAGAAATAAAATCGGAGATGCTCTATTTTTTAGCACGCATTGTATCTACTTGACCACTATGAAGCCAATCTTTTAGCTCATCATGCGATGGCTTTGCATCATGTTTTCCCTGCAAGTGAAGATGAAGCAACACATAATTTACTTGATTCAATATAACCTTGTTATCCTCGTCACCTTTACGAGCCTTTGTCTTTAATTCTTGTGGTACGGTTCCCCACCATTCCTCGAATGTTCTTACCATTGAAAAGTCAGTGCTAAGTTACTTTATAAATATTTTGAAAGGTTAATAAATAAAACTATATTAAAATCTTAATTATTTATTAAGTTACATAATTACAAAAGTGAAATAAAAATACATATACCAAATGCCTGCTACAAAAATTTTATATTATGACTTTTTCCATTTCAGATGTTATTAACGCCCAAAAAGAATTAAACAAATTTCGCCTAAATAACAGTACAAATCATGAAAGATTTATTT
>JADDOQ010000101.1 GCA_016782315.1 Nitrososphaeraceae archaeon
ATGGGAACCATTTCAATGACGTTTACGGGATTCATATACTATCTGTTTCCATTGATAACGGGAAGGATGTATAACATAAAACAGGCAAAGATTCATTTCGTCATTGCATTTAGTGGAATAATATTGGTGTTTATCACCCAGCACATATTGGGTCTGTATGGCATGCCAAGGCGAGTTATTGATTACCTGCCAATAGATGAACTGATCTTGATGAACCAAATAGCGTCAGTTGGTGCCTTTATGGTTGGGGGCTCATATGTGCTGTTTATCTATAACATTATAAAATCATCGATGTTTGGCAAACCTGCGGACACAAGGGATCCATTTGAACTTGGAAAAGGATTGGAATATTACTATGACTACGCACGACGAGAGCCACATCACTAGAACATCTCCCAGCCGGTTCCTAAAGGGATTGGCCATTGTTTTTATCACGATGGGAATCCTTGGCTATATCACAATTGCCTATTGGGACTATACGGCAAGCTATCCACCACCTGTATCCTCTCCACCCCCGGCACCTCCAGTGGAAGAAATTACAGGAGGGGCAGGTGGTAGCCCTGCGGCTCCGGCTACAACGGCAACTGGACCCACAATAACTGTTCCTGCAGGCGCTGCGACTCCGGGAAATCCTCCATATGCCCCAACAGAGCTGTCGGTTAAGAAGGGGGAGACAGTTACGGTTGTTAACAATGACAATGCTCCGCACACCGCAACCAGCGGCAATGGCCCTGAGGATGCTGGCCAGGCGTTTGACACAAGCCTCATAATGGCTGGGGCATCTGGTACAATAGACACAACGGCTATAGAAGCAGGTGAGTATCCCTATTTCTGCACGGTACATCCGTTCATGAAGGGTACGCTCACCGTTATAGCGTAACCCGTTTATCCCAGACTCTTTTTCTTATTTTGTTTTTAGATAAAATTAAATTAAGCTTAACTGATGTTAAGAGTGAATTACGATAGAATGAATTACGATAAGTTTGTTCTTTTGTTCTCTGTTGCTACACTATGTGTTTTGTTTGGCTTGATGTTTATGGGTGGCTATGTCAGTGCAAGTGGTGTTGGCTTGTCATGTCCTGACTGGCCACTTTGCCCAAACGGATTGGCTCCGTCGGCTGAATTCCTAATCGAGTATACACACAGAACCGTCGCTGCATCCACAGGGCTTTTGGTTTTAATGACAATGGTTTTTGTACTCAGAAGCAAAAACTCTATGAGATCCACCAAGGTTTTCTCTATAATAGCTGCAACGGTGGTCTTTGGTCAAATAGCTTTGGGCGCTACTGTGATTACTGAGAGATTACATGCGGTTTTAGTGACTGCGCATTTGGCATTGGGGTTGGCGTTATACAGTAGCCTTATCTTTGTTGTTATAAACACATACTATACCAACTTGAGGCTAAAGTCATCCTCTGCATCTGCAACTGCAACCCAATACTCTGATTCTGGTTTTGCATCCAATGGAAAAAGAACCTCAGTCAGATACTCTCAAAACAAATCTGCCAATTTGTGAGTGTGCTGATTTGATGACAAATGCCAATTTCTTGTTGTTGCATCCCTTTAGCCTTTCAAAAGCAACGCTTAAAAAAAACCATAAATCGGTTTTTGCCGCTGTTTTTATCCTGTTTGTCCTTTTCCATTCTCTTTCGTTATCCCCCTTATCACAATCCCCTGTTCAATATGCGCAAGGTCATTTTGATCATCTGGCTCACTACAATGGAGGGGGATTTGGCATTAGCGACAAATATTATGTTAATCAACAACTAGATCCAACATACACAAAACCAAACCAGTTATCCCATATTATGTTCAGCATTCAGGACAATGCTGGTCGTGATGTGCATGACATTGTCGCTATGGTTGAAATCTATTCACTCTCTGGTGAAAGGGTTTCTGTTTTTCCTTGGACACACCTTGAGATTGGTGACTTTAGTGTTCCCTTTGTGTTTCCAAAGGCTGGCAGTTACCATATTGTGCTCAGTGTGTTAAATGGTGATGTTGGCCCAAGCCAGATAATCAACACGGTTCCACCTGCAAGGTCAATCTTGGGTGATGTCACTGGTTGTAACTGCGAAAGGGGTGTGTTTAACGTATCGATAACAGAGAACTTTGGCACAATTTTTGTTACGGTTATCTATGTTTCCATTTTTCTTGCTATCTCTGTTTTGGGATCTGCTTTGATTTGGATATTTTGGAGTAGGAGAAACAAAAAGGCGTTTAACCCCCTCTCAAATAACGATTTTATAAAATATTCTGTTTTGTTTTTGGCTTTTGGTGCGTCTGTTGTCCATCTAGCAGTAGCTCCAGGACACGCTGGCCTTAGGCTTGAGTACAGCATCTTTTTGATTACCGCCTCCGCCGTTCAACTTGCCTACGGAATCAGTTATGTGTTGCTGATTTTCTCGGAGGATACTGATGTCAAGATTAGAAAATACGACAAGATGCTTGTTACCCGGAAATACTATAAAAAATCCCTAAAACTCAATTTGATTGGGCTGGGGGGATCTCTCTTTCTTATTGCTCTGTATTTGTACGCCGTAACCTTTCCGCCTCCACTTTCACCAAATCCCCACCCTGAAGATGTGGACATCGCTGGAATAGTGGACAAGTCTTTGGAGGTGATTTTGGTTATAGGGATAGTGTTTTTGATGAGGTATGAAAAAAGACGCTACCTGTACAGCATCAAATCCTCTAGTTTCAAAAAAGTCTAGTATTGGAGGAGGCAACAGAGACTGGTTGGCATTTTTTCAATAAATAAAGAAATGCCAAAAGGTGAATACCACACACAGAGGGTGAGTGTGTGTGGAATAACTAACCTGTCTTGAATTTAAATAATTTTGATAATGTCTCTTTCAGCTTCTTTTATATCTATTTGAACAGCTGCAAAATTAGATTCTGTTTCAATCTTTGGGTGTTGTTTTTTTTTCGGTTGTAAGGTTATGCCGAATCTGGTTCTGCTGAAACCATCCGAGTTGTTAAAGCAGTTGAGGGGTTTGTTCAGTTGATGTGTTTTTTTTTTGGTGCTCAATATGGAATGTGGAAAAAACACAGTGGAAAAAACTACGTAGATTCGAATGCCCTCAAACTAAATTATATATAAATTCATGGTATTAAGATAGTGTTACATTTGTATTGGAGAATGCCTGTAGCCCATGGGCTACTGAACTTATAAGAATTCACCTTAAGTATATCTATCGCTGAATCTTATTTAAATGCCATATAATTCCACAATGTAGTCTACGACGTAACCTGATAGAAAGTTTATTGCTTGCCTTTGTTGTGTTGCAAAAGAAAAGGACAACCAAAAAAAAGGGAAAGAGAAATATTGAAAACTTTGGAGACAATAACAGGGTCTGATGAGTCAGCAAAAGGGTTTTTGGCTAAAGCAACCCCACTACTCCAGACAAGGAACAAATAGTTATATTCTGATTCACCAAGAAACTGGTTTTGTGAATGTGAAGATACGTCATATAACAAACATAAAATTTTTGATGACACAAAAGAAGGAAATGGAAATTATTGATCCGTTAGAATCCAAAATGTTGAATTCGGTTCAATGGTATGGGCTGCAAACCTGAAAGACTTCAAGGATATTGAGACAATGGCACAAGAGGAAAGAGGAAAGAAAAAAAACGAAATCAGAGAATTTGATGGATGATATTTTAAAAGTTGAGGATCTAAATGAGCAGGTTTTAGGTACTTCTCGCAATTTTTATTCTTATCATAAAATGCACACAAAATGACATTTTTGTTGATGACGAACCCATGGCTCTAGTTGCCGAAGTCAGAAAAGCACTTGGATTGATTCATAACTTAACACACAAAAATAAACACTCCTTTTCTACACCTGATGATGAGACCGAACACAAAATCATGTAAATGACTATAGAATATTATGAAATCTGATATTTTGGATATTTTGAGGAATAAAAAAACACACTCTATTTATATAAGCTGTCTCGATTGTCCATATGAGTAATATATCTTCAAAGAACAGTTACCCAAACCCACTAAGTGATTATTTTAAAATGATGGTGGACCAATGGTATGGTTTTGTAATTAACTATAACCAGTCCTATATACATTAACTGAATCAACATATGACTCGCTATGTAGGTTGTTCTGTGAAACAATGAAACCAATGGCCCTTAATATGGCTAGGGAGTATGCTATGCGATTACAGGAACAAAAGGAACAACAAAGCAATCTATATAGCATACCCTACAGTTAGCATAAAAATGAGTAAATGTTGTTATTAAAAGGGCTTTAGGCAAAATCATATCCCTGTATCTTGCAACAATCCATATAGTTGATTTTAAATATTTGCCAGAGGTTGTTGTTTTTTGCCTGATGGCTTTCAGTTGTTTGCAAAGCAAAGCAAAGGCTATGATGAATGGTTATTAGATCAAGGAAATGTGAACAACTTGTTTTAATGGAGATCTATTTATATTATTATTTCCAATAATTTTATATGAACAAATTAAAGAAGCTGTCTTTAATTTTTATTTCGATTACTTTTGTTATGTCGATTTTGTCACTTGTCACACTAAATGTCTTCTTCATCATTGGTGGTATAGCTAGCTTTTCGCTGTCATTGTTTTATGTTTATTTAAACAAGGCCAGAAAAACCTTCAAGAAAGACTTGCTGGATAACCTAAAGTAGAGTTTCTGATTGCCAATCTATTTTTTTGGTTTTTCCCACGGAAACACCACCCATCTTGAATCTTCAAGCGTTTTTCCGATGATGTGATCAGTGGAACTTGCTGTTTTGTGCCTCTCTATCAGAAAAACGTTTAGGTGGTTGATGTGCCCAAGGCAAATGGATGTTTTGCCAAGTGTTTTGCCTGTGTCATATATTTCGTCTATTAAAAGGTACTTTTTAGCAGCGTCAAATTGGGGTATTTTGCTATGGATAACTTTTTTATCAATCATTGGAAATAGGTTAATGTTTTTGATGCCTAAATTATATGACACCATCGTCGCAGGTATGATGCCTCCATTTGTAATGGCTATTATTTCATACTCTTCCAAAGCATTCTCCAGTTTTGCCTTAATTTTAAGGCAGATGTTTTCTACCAATTCATCAATGTCACCCCAACTCAATAGGATTTCTTTAGCCGTAAATTCCAAGATGTTAATAGAAGACATATCCTTTTAAATAGCAAAATAAATTTTACTGTACTGTTTGATTTATACTGTCAGGGTAAAGTTTGACTCTTCTGATAGATTTGTTATGGATGGCATAAATAATGAAATTGAGATTTCTGTATGTTCTGCTCCTGTTAAGGGCAAGGCCAATAAGGAAATAGTAAAAAAAATTTCAAACTATTTCAAAGTAAAGCAAGACAGTGTCACTATAATTCGGGGCCTGAATTCAAAAACAAAAGTAATAGATATATCGCTAAAATAACACTGTGGTTTGTTGCTATTTGTCTATTCCATAACAACAAAAACACCACTAAAATGGTGATGATGATGATTTGCCTGTTTTAACTGCAGCAGAATGTTATGTGAGTGCATATATATATGTGTATGTTATTATCTTTTTTATTTTATTTTATTTTAGCTTGAATTAAAAAACAAGTTAACTGCATTCAAAAGCATTAGTTTGAGGTTTTATTGGCGCCTCCACCCCTTGCATTCTGTATTATTTTTTCTGCTATCACCAAAGAAGCTAATTCTTGCCCCTCTTTGGTTTGCGCCCCTATGTGTGGAGTACATATTAAATTTGGAAGATTCAGTAGTTCCTCGTTGGATGGGGGCTCTGTTTCAAAAACATCCAATGCCGCACCGGCAATTCTTTTGTTTTTTAGTGCTTCTATCAATGCGGATTCTTCAATAACCTCTCCCCTTGACGTATTGATTAAAAAAGCGGTGTTTTTCATATTTGAAATTGATTCTTTGTTTATTATGTATTTTGTTTGTTCTGTTAGCGGAACATGGCACGTTATGAAATCTGAGCTTTGCAACAGGGTTTTTAAGTCGGTTGTAATCAGTGACACCTCCTGAATAAAACTTTTGTCAATTGGTACTACATCATATCCTATCAGGTTCATTCTTAACCCCCTTGCCAATCTTGCAACGTTTCTTCCTATTTTTCCTAGCCCAATTATTCCCAAATATTTTCCTTTTAGCTCATTGCCAATAAGGTTTTTCTTAACCCAGTTGCCCTTTTTAGTTTCATAATTAGCAAAAGGTATGCTCCTACACAAAGAAAACATTAAACCTAGAACTAGTTCGGAAACAGCGGTGATTGAGGCTTCCCCTGCATTAATCACCTCGATATTGCGTTTTTTTGCCTCCTCTGTATCAATGTTGTCGAGCCCAACTCCCACCCTAGCTATTATTTTTGCTTTTGTGGCGTTTTGGATGACTTCTTTAGTTATCTTGGTTCTGCTTCTTACAATAATGACGTCGTAACTACCTACATTTGATAATAATTGTTGACCAGAAATCTCTGGTTCATAATCTACAACCAAACCAGCATTCTTTAAACTGGTTATTCCTCTCTCATCCATTGAATCACATATTATCACTTTACCTTCAATATTCATATTTGAAATTTTTTCTCTCGGAATATATTGATTACCTTTTAAAACATGTTTTAAATCCTTTCTTTTAATTAGGGTGGACTAATGTCAATATAAAAATATTTATAATCTATAACACCGTTATGAGTGTATGGCTACTAAAGAATTGGATATGGATTACAGTAAGTATGATTTCAAAGATTCTACTGAAGTTTATGCCTATTTAAGCAAAAAGGGGCTTTCAAGGGGCACCGTTGAAGAAATAAGCAAAATGAAAGGGGAGCCTGATTGGATGCTTGACTTTAGGTTAAGATCTTATGAAGTTTTTATGAGTAAACCGATGCCAAACTGGGGTGGGGATCTCGACCATATTGATTTTCAAAATATATATTATTATGCCAAGGCCGCTGGCAAACAGAGTCAGAGCTGGGATGATGTTCCTGATTCTGTAAGGAATACATTTGAAAAACTAGGTATTCCTGAGGCTGAACGCAAATTCTTGGCTGGTGTTGGTGCACAGTATGAATCCGAAACTGTTTACCATCACTTAAACGAGGAGTTGGAAAAACAAGGCGTAATTTTTATCGATACTGATACTGCCGTCAAAAAATTCCCAGATCTTCTTAGGAAACACTTTGGAAAAATCATTCCTCCTGAGGATAATAAATTTGCTGCCTTAAATAGCGCCGTTTGGTCTGGGGGTTCTTTTATATATATCCCACCTAATGTAAAAGTTGAGCTACCATTACAGGCGTATTTTAGAATAAATGCCGAGAATATTGGTCAGTTTGAAAGAACATTGATTATTGCAGATGAGGGTGCAGAGGTACATTACATCGAGGGTTGCACTGCTCCGGTATACTCCTCTGAATCATTGCATTCTGCTGTAGTTGAACTGGTGGCAAAGAAGGGCGCAAAAATCCGATACACTACAATTCAAAACTGGAGTAAGGATGTTTACAATCTGGTAACTAAAAGAGCATATGCATATGAAAACGCTACTGTTGAATGGGTTGATGGTAATCTTGGAAGCAAATTGACGATGAAATATCCTGGTGTTTATATGTTGGGCAAAAACGCTCATGCTGAAATAATTTCTATTGCATTTGCTGGAAAAGATCAGCATCAGGATGCTGGTGCCAAAGTCGTTCACCTTGCACCAAATACCACCTCTAGGGTAGTTAGCAAATCTGTTAGCAAAGATTCTGGTAGAACTACCTATAGGGGGTTATTGCATGTTGCAAAGGGTGCCAATGGCGTAAAGTCAAATGTCCGCTGTGACGCATTGTTGCTTGATGAGTTTTCCAGAACTGATACCTATCCATATGTGGAGGTTAATGAGGATGATGCCACCATTACCCATGAGGCAACTGTGGGGAAAATAGGTGACGAGCAAATATTTTACCTGATGAGCAGGGGATATTCAGAATCTGATGCGTTGAGTCTTATAGTGGGTGGATTTATGGAGCCATTTACAAAAGAACTTCCAATG
>JADDOQ010000244.1 GCA_016782315.1 Nitrososphaeraceae archaeon
GCGAAACCAACCATGGGCCAAAGATTTTTATCCTGTTGGCCTAGAGTCCAAATATTTTCTATCGTATTATTCTAAAGTTTTTGATTTTGTACATGTTGATTTAAGCGATAGTTCTTTTCTTCCCAGCTCTGTGACATTAAAGAATTGGTTTAGAGAAACACCTGATGGTTTTCGTTTTAGCTTAAAAATGCCTCAGTCTGTTGTAGAAAAGAGACACAGCGGAGATGCAATAAAAGGTATTGGGGACTTTTTGGAATATTGGGCGCCCTTAGAAGAGAAAACTCTGTGTGTTGTCATGTCTCCTCCAAAGTCAATATCATTAGCTAACGGTGGAAGGGAATGGCTTGAAAATACATTAAATGAATGTACATACCACGGGTATTCAGTTGTTTTTGAATTTAATCATTCTTCATGGTATCAAGATTTGACTTATAATATACTTAGAAAGTATAAGTCTGTTTTCGCCTGGTCCAATGATGGCTACAAATCCTATTATCCTGCGGTTACTTCGGATTTTGTTTTTCTTAAACTGTCTGACAGTGCATTTGAAAAAAACTATAACGAATCTGGATGGATCAATTTAATAAAGCAAAAGGAGAGAGAACTATTCTCAACAAGAACAGACAAAAAAGGCATTGATTTTGCGGTTATAGTTGCGGATGCTCCTTCCAAAATAAACTCTCTCCTTGGTTTGCTGAATTTGCAAGAGAAAAAGTGGTACAAACCCCAAACACAGTTGCCGTTACATTGGAGTGGAAGAGTGATAATGCATGTTGATATGAATGCGTTTTTTCCAGCATGTGAGGAAATTAGGGACCAGTCACTTAAAGGAAAACCTCACGCTGTAATAATGACCCCTGAAAAAGAGGGCACAATAACAAGAGGTGCCGTAGCTTCATGTTCGTATGAAGCCAGAAAATATGGTGTTAGGTCTGCAATGTCTTTAATAAAAGCCAAGGAACTCTGTCCTGGTCTTATTTTAAAACCAGTAGACAAGCACTACTATAGCGAAATATCTCGCCAAGTGATGGTATTGTTAGAAGAATATGCCGATGTTTTAGAGCAAACAAGCATTGATGAGGCATATATGGATTGTACAAGTAAAGTTATTCGGCAGCAGCAGCAGCAGAAGCAGCAGCATCAATCTACTGTAAATTGCTCTGACCCGCTTAACGAAGAAAAAGAAGAAGAACAGGGAACAGTTGAAAACCATGATGTGGATACAAATTTTTCAGTAGAGGCATATGCCCAAAAAATAAAAGATTCAATAAAACAACAGTGTAGCGGGCTCTTGTGTTCAATAGGTGTCGCACCTACCAAATCAGCTGCAAAGATTGCGTCCGATTTCAGAAAACCAGATGGCTTGACAGTTGTTTATTCTCAAAACCTGTTACAGTTTATAGGCCCATTAGAAGTAGATAGGGTCGCAGGTATCGGAATAAAAACGTCTCAGACCCTGAAAGAAATGGGAATTAAAACAATAGGGCAGTTAGCAAAATGTGATGTGCAAAAACTAATTGATACGTTCGGAAAAAAGAACGGATTATGGATGTGGCATGTTGCCAACGGCGAAGAGAATGAGCCGGTATTAGCAAGAGGAGACAACCTGTCTTTAAGCACGGAACAAACATTGCAGAATCCAACTAAAGATAAGGGGGTAATATTGGGATATTTTCTAAATGAGTTAGTTGATGATGTTTATGGAAGGGTCAAACGTGGAGGATATGAATTTAAAACAGTGGGCATTAAATTAATGAAAACAGACTTTACTGTAGAAACAAGGGAAACAACATTTTCCACTTATCGGGACAACAAAGAAAGTATTGCATCTGTTTTGGAATCCTTATTAGAAAAGTTTAATCTAGATGCAATGGATGGCAATAACAAATACAGTAAAAGCGAACTTACTTTAATACGCAAGTTGGGCATAAAGATTTCTAATTTGTCCAGAAAAGAAAAGAAAAAATTGTTGCCATCTCAAAAGACATTGTTTGATTATCTATAAACAAATATCACGAACCAAGAGTTTTTTTTGTCTATAGTAATTATTAGAAATGAACACTGCATAAAAAATAACCCATCTATAACTGATACTATAAAATTAAAATGATTATGAAGATAGATATAAATAAAATGAGAATCAAGCAGACTAGTTCAAAGGTGGATTTATGTGAAGGATATCTAATTCATTGTTCAATTTTATGATGGCGTATATTTTCCTTTTTA
>JADDOQ010000102.1 GCA_016782315.1 Nitrososphaeraceae archaeon
TTTACTATGGGTTGTCTTATTTTTCTAAAAACTCTAAACCCGCATATACATTTTATTTCAGGCAAATATGAAAGCTCCTCTCCAGTTACTAATGTTCCACAAGACATGCATTCATATGTAACAGTCCCTATGACTTCATCACTCATCTATACTACCTTTGGCTATCCCGTATTTAATTATTATTTTAAGAAAATTAATTTAAAGCTTTGATTCGTTATTCTATTTGTTCGCCTTCCATTAAAGAATTTTTGCCATACCTTGGATACTGCTGCTACAATAACCTATTACCCTGAACACGCATTACAAGCACAAAATCCGAATTCATCTATTTTTTTCTCACAAAGGGGGCATTTCTCATTGTATTCTATTTCCCACATATGCTTCCCAAATAATTTGAAATGGGTGTCTATCTCTATTGGAACAGTTGGATTTAATTCTTTTTGATTTCCATCTGTTTTTATATCCTTTTTAGTATGTTTCACTAATAATATTAATTGCCAATAGTGGATTAAAAATATTATTGTTATTTAACAGCTATTGTAATAAAATAAGAATAAAAGTTACTTTGATTAAATTATGATATTGCACAATCATGATCTTATTACTGTAGATAGTGATTTTATTAAAAAAATAATCAAACCCAGAAAAATTCAATCTAGAAAAGGTGAAAATGGCATTGTGCTGATTGTCGGTGGAAGCAGAATATATCACGGAGCACCCCTTTTATCATCCGTTGCAGCATTGATTAGCGGAACCGATTTAGTTTATACTGCAATACCAAAAATCAATTTAGTTTCTTCAAGAATGTTTTCTCCAAATTTGATATTTATTCCGTTACCCGATGACAAATTGACAATGGGTTCATCAAGGAAATTATTGTCTTTGATACCTAAAAAGCCTCATAGTGCAGCTATTGGGATGGGATTGGGAATATCTAAAACAAATTCCCTTTGTTTTTTGATAAGGAAATTATTAGAAGATGAAACAAGATTACTGTTTGATGCTTCATCGCTCATCCCGGACATCCTAAATGAAATAACTAATACAAAATCTATAGTTACCCCACATGCCGGTGAATTTAAGAGACTGTTTGGTCAAGACCCCGGACAATCAAAGTCTGAACAAATTAATATTGTTTTAAGAAAAGCTAAGGAATTTGGAATTGTAGTTGTTTTAAAAGGATATTTAAATATAGTTTCAGATGGTGAGTTGATTTCAGTCATTGAAAGGACAACTCCTTCAATGACTGTCGGTGGAACAGGGGATGTGTTGTCTGGTTTAATTTCCGGTTTTCTGACTAAAAATAGCCCCTTCGAATCATCAGTTTTGGGACTGTTTTTCAACGGGGTGGCTGGGTATAGCTTGTATAATAAATTGGGTTTACATTTAATGGCGTCTAATTTTTTAGAAGAGCTGCCTTTAGTAATGAAAGATTTTGATAAACTAGATTAAACATTATTTATCTACTTTGTGCTGTCGCTTATTTTTAACATGTTTTTTTCATTATCATTCCACAACTCATTGAATTGATTTTTTATTATGGATAATAGAATTTCATTTGAATAAATTAATGCAGATTTTGTTCCACTGTTATCCAATATCAATATGTGATAATTATCAAAAATGAAAATATTTGTTGTAATTTTTGAATATTTTTTTTCTATTGCATTTGGTAGAATTTTATCATCAAATTCGCATTTGTTATCAAAAATTATTCTTACCTTTGTCCCGTCTATAATGGTTTTTACTAGTTCGTCTTTTGAGTGTACCAACAAATTATTACCCCATGGATTTATCATGGCATCAATAGATTCCTTTGATTTCTTTACTAGATCTATTATTTTATTTATTGTTGAGAATTGATTTAAAACAAAGTATTTTTTTTCTTCAATTCCTTTATTTCTCAATCCTTCTTCATTAATCTGCTGTAAGTGTAGGACAGTTTTTCTTAATCCATTCACTTTATTTTCATGTTTGTTTAATATGTCCTTGAAAGCCTCTTTTGGTGAAACTGATCTACACATAAGGGGTTTTTGATAATTAACCATTACTAGTTTTTTCCTTTCAAGTTTTTTTAATATGGCATAAATTTTTGTTCTAGGCACAGTGGAACAATATGCTATTTCTGTAGCAGAAACCATTCCTTTACCTAATAAATTATAATATACTGAAGATTCGTATTTTGATAACCCTGCTTCCTCAAGGCCTCCTAAAATTTCATTGTCTTCAACTTTCTCTTCAGATACCACTAGACTAGTTTTAACTTCCTATAGTAGTAAGGACTATAGTCAATTATTTTATATTATTAATTAAAATAAAAGAAACAAAATCAAAATGTTTGTTTTTTCGATCAATAAGATTAGTCTATTATTTTTTGTTCTTTAGGTAATAACTATTTACCTTGTGTTCTTTCAAAGCACCTGTAAACATATGATAAGAAAGTAAAAAGATGACACTGGCACCACAGGAATTAGAAAATACTGCGAGTAAGTATGCTGCTGAGGCAATAAAACTCGATTCTCAAGGTTCTCATTCTGTTGCAATTCAATCGTATCAACGTGCTAGTGAGGCTTTAATAAGGTTAGTTGAAATTTACCCCGAATACAAATTAAATAGGGTCTATTTGGAAAGGGCTAGCGCTTATCAAAATCGAATTAAAGCTTTACAAATGGCAAATGGAATTATGGATGATGAGTCCCAAAATGCTAGAGAGTTTGCTACCATGATAAACAACAAAGATACATCAACAAATAAATCTTCAAATCCCCTAATTAAAAACAATAAACCCATTTCTAAAAATTTAGATAAATCCTCATTTTATCCTGCAAATGACCGTTATAAACATAATGATATCCATAACAAGGATCCATCTACCCCATCCGATATGAATAAAACCGCTGAATCAAACTCCGAGTTTGAAAACCTAGTCCTTAAGGAAAAGCCGTTAGTGTCTTGGAATGAGGTTGTAGGTTTAGATGATGCAAAGAGGGCTATCCGAGAGTCTATTGTTTATCCCACAAAAAGAGCTGATTTGTTTCCTCTAGGCTGGCCACGAGGGATATTATTGTTTGGCCCGCCAGGATGCGGAAAAACCTTGCTTGCAGCCGCAGCCGCAGCAGAGATACATGGTTATTTCATCAACATAGATGCTCCATCTATGATGAGTAAGTGGTTAGGAGAGGCTGAAAAGAACATTTCAAAATTGTTTGCTTTTGCTAGGAAGTTGCATGAAAAAGAAAAGGTTCCTATTTTGCTATTTATAGATGAGATTGATTCTTTGCTTGGCACTAGAAATGGTGAGGTGGGTGGTGAAGTTAGAGTCAAAAATCAGTTTTTGACTGAAATGGATGGAATCAACGACAAATCCAAGGAGTCATTTCTTTATGTAATCGGTGCTACTAACAAACCTTGGAGTTTAGAATCTGGCTTTCTACGACGCTTTCAAAAAAGGATTTACGTTACATTACCTGATATGTTATCTAGAAAAAATCTTTTCAAGCAATATGTATCAAAATTGAATAATGATTCATCTTTAAAAATAGATGAATTGGCAAAATTGTCTGAATCATACAGTGCAAGTGATATAAAAGATATATGTCAATCTGCACAATTGAGAGTTGTGAATGAGCTGTTTGAAAACAGTGATCCTTTGGATGAGTCTGCTGTACCTCGAGCACTAAATCTGGCTGATTTCAAAGAGCTAATTAAAGTGCGAAAACCGAGTGTAAGTTCTGATATGGTAAGAGCGTATATGCGTTGGAGTGAACAGTTTAAGGCTCTCTAGTTTCTACTGTTTTCTTCCCTGAATCTATGCATTCCCTCTGTTACTAATTTTTCTGCCACATCTTTATTTTTCCATTCAATAACCTTGACAAACTTATCTTTTTCTAACTCTTTGTAGTGTTCAAAAAAGTGTTTTATCTTGTCCAGTATTTCTTCGTCTACCTGCTCAATATCATTCAACTTGGAATATCTTGTATCAATCTTTTTGTCTGGAACTACTATTATTTTTGAATCTTTTCCCTCCTCATCCTCCATTATTAATACCCCTATAGGTTTAGCTCTAATTACTGATAACGGTAAATATTGGTCATTACCTAGTATTAGAACATCAATGGGATCTCCATCTTCTTCCTTTGTTTGAGGAATAAAACCATAATTAAATGGATATGTCATCGAGGTAAATAGCTTTCTGTCTACAAACAGAATACCGGTTTTCTCATCTACCTCATATTTGATATTACTATCTTTTGGTATTTCTATTACTGCATAAATGTCATTTGGCGGATTCCTTCCAGAGCCAATATTATCAAACTGATTCATGTAAAATTGACAATATGGTTTGAATATAATTCTATGGATCTTTCAATTGGGTTAAATCAATACAACTATGATTTGAATATGTTTGTGATTTTGTTCTGTAATGTTATACACTGTTTTGTCATGATTGCATTTTGAATTAATTTATTCGCATCTCTTGAATTTAACAAATATTGCTAAATAGGTTGATTTAAATAAAAAATTATTTCCAAAAATATAAAGATTGGAAAGTCTCGGTTCAAATAATAGTATGAATTTGGGGGATAAACTTGATCTCAAACTAATTGAAAATAACATGCGTGAATATTATCAGAATCCGCAAATAAAACTTAATATTGGCAGTTATCTCAACAATAGTAATAACTTTTCTAAAACAATTGGATATATAGAAGGACCCCCCACTATGAACGGGGAACCTCATATAGGGCACCTGAGAGGCCGTATAATAAAGGATTTTTGGTATCGCAAGAATACTCTTGAGAAAAAAAGAGTTATTTTTCGGGCAGGATGGGATGCCCAGGGACTTCCAGTCGAATTACAAGCAGAAAAGGTTTTAGGATTAACTGGCAATAAATTTGAAAATATTGAAAAGGTAGGCATTGAAAAAATAGTTGAAACATGCAAAAAAATTATCATGGAAAATAATAAGAAATGGTTAAGCACAGACCGTTTACTTGGAATGTCATTTGACTATGAGAATGCCTACTGGACTTTTACTGATTCATACATAGAGAGAGAATGGAAATGTGTTAAAAAGGCATATGATAATGATATATTAAAAGAGCGTTTCAGGGTAGTGGCATACTGTCCATCATGTCAAACTTCACTTAGTAATTCTGAGATTAATCAAAGTTATGAACAAGTAGATGATCCTTCACTTTTTTACAAAGTGCAATTAGAAAATGAGGATATTTTTTTAATTGTTTGGACAACTATGCCATTTACAATGGTTACTGATGAATTGGTAGGGGTGAACCCTACTGAGAAGTATGCATTAACTTATGTTAAAAATAATGACAAATATGAAAAATGGATAGTTTCAGAGAATAGGCTAACTACTCTCATGTCGGAATTAAAGATATCTGATTATAGTATCATGCATACTTTAGTGGGTAAAGAACTTGAGGGAAAGTACTATGTCCACCCTATTGTTAAAGATGTACCTGGATTAAATGACCTTGCGTCCAAGAAATTAATTCATTTTGTGGTTGCAGACGATTTTGTTGATGTAACAACCGGAAGTGGCATAGTTCATCTGTCTCCAGCCAATGGTGAGCAAGATTTTGAGGTTGCAACCAAGAGAAATATCCCTATTTTTGTCCCTATCGATGATAAAGTTACCTTTACAGAGAAAGCAGGCAAATTCAAAGATCTTTTTGTTAGGGACGCTGATGACGTGGTGGTTAATGAAATGTATAAAGTTGATTCTGTAATAAAGTATGGTAAAATTACTCATAAATACCCGACTTGTTGGAGATCTCATCATAAAATCGTGTGGTTGGCCAGAAGGGAATTCTTTTACTTGATTGATAAACTTGACAACAAACCCATTGATGCTGCAAATAAAATAAATTATTACTATGATCAGCCAAAAAACAGGTATATCGAAATAATTAAAGAAAAAGTTCCATGGTGTATATCTCGTGAGAGGTTTTGGGGAACTCCATTGCCGATATGGACATGCGTTGCATGTTCTGGTAAAAAAGGATTGTTTTCTAGGGCGGAAATAATTGAATCAGCTATTAGTCTCCCAGATGGCGAAAATTTTGAATTGCATAGGCCATGGATTGATAAAATACATATTGTTTGTCCATATTGCCAAAATGTAATGAATAGGGAGACTTTTGTATTGGATACTTGGCATAATAGCGGCAGTGCACCTTTTGCATCTTTAAATGATGAGGAATATGGTGAATTAATACCCGTTGATTTTCTTACTGAGGGAATTGATCAAACAAGGGGTTGGGCATATACCTTATTAATGTTAAATATAATTTTAAGCAACTCAATCAAATCTCCCTTTCAATCTTTTTTATTTACCGGTCATGTGTTAGATGAAAAAGGCAATAAAATGAGTAAAAGCGTCGGTAATGTTATAGATGCTGTTTCACTATTAGAAAAAAATTCGGTGGATTTGGTTAGGTTTTATTTTATGTGGAAATCTTCACCAATAGAACCAATAAGTTTTAGCGTTAAAGAAATGACAGGGAGACCATATCAAATTATTAGTACATTATATTACTTACACGTATATTATAAACAAAATAGTGAATACGATAAGTTTAACTATGACGAATCTACCTTGCAATCGATTTTTTCTAGTGGATATTTGGATACTCCCGATATTTGGATACTAACCAAATTAGAAAAATTAATTACTAATGCCACAAGTCTCCTTGATGCTTGCAGATTCCATGAGGTATCGCGGTTAATTGAGGAGTTCATTATTACCTCACTAAGTCAGACTTATGTTCCGCTAATTAGATATGATTTATGGAACGATGAAGAAAAAAGCCAATCTCGCAGATTTGCTATATATGCTGTTTTGTCTGTATGTCTTAAGAACGTTGATGTTTTGTTATTTCCATTTAGCCCATTTACAACAGATTTTTTATATCTGTCGTGCTTTAAGAAATACGAATCCATTTTAATGGATGGATGGTCTAACAGGGAATTTTTAAAGATGGTATCAAACAATGATGTAGAGTCTGCTTTTGATATTGTTAAAGATATTGCATCAATGTCATTTTCTGTACGAAATAAATCAAAACTAAAAAGAAGGTGGCCGTTAGAATCAGCTTATCTTTATTGTAAAAATACTGATTTTTTAAAGGTAAAGGGAATAAAAGAAATTTTGCTTGACCAATTAAATATTCATAATATATCAATACATGAAATAAAATATGATAATGTCATTGATAAGATTTTAACGTTGATGGAAAATAAAGCACCTATTTTGCCAAAAATTGATATCAATAGGAAACTTGTCGCAAAAAAAGTAAAATCTGAAATAGGCAAACTGATGGACGAATTCTCTAAAATGGATGTTATCAAATCTTTGCATGATATAAAAAGAAATGGATTTCTTACCTGTAAATACTCTGATGGTAAATCCATCGAATTAGGTATATCTGATCTTGAAGTAACATATTTACCCATTGAAAACTATATGTACATTGAAAAAGAGGACATTTTGCTGATAATTAATGTATCAAGAAATGATGAATTGATAATGAAAGGTATGGTTAGGGATCTGTCCAGGAATATTCAACAGTTGAGAAAAGAGTTGGGTTTCAAACCGACTGAGATCCTGTCATGTGCATTTATATCAAATATCCCAGAGGATGAGATTGAACACCTGGTTAGGTATTATGACGATATTAAAAATTTAGTTCGAGTAAATGATGTAGTATTTTCTGTGATTCCTGATAATAAATTCAATCATAAAACAATTGATGTAGATGGTAGAGAAATCAAGATTTATATCCATTAGTTTTGATGGTTTTTATAATAATATTTGCAGGCAGAAATATGGTCAAAGCAAATACCAAACTTGTAAATATATTAATAAACATTGGTTAAAAAGTCAATAGTTACGATCA
>JADDOQ010000103.1:0-4783 GCA_016782315.1 Nitrososphaeraceae archaeon
TGAAAAGAAATGCCTTTTTTTTGCTTGAAAAAGTCATCAAAGGCTAACAATGACGTCCCAAGGCCCACAATTTCACCTTTTTGAGTATAAATGCCAACAAGATCATTTCTTGCCAAGTTTTTAGGGATGGCCACAACGCCAGGCAAAGCCAGTTGTGCACCATGACAAAGGGCATCTACAGCAGTGTCTCTAACCGTTACAGCAGGTATATTGGTTAAGGCAGACTCTATTGGAAGGATAAGTCTTCGTAATTTTTCCTCTTCGTTTTTTTCCTTATAAAGGGAAAACGCATCCACTAAATCATGTAGCCTGACAAACTGCATCTCATCAGCAAAGTCCCACACTTTAGTCCTTCGCAATTCAATCATTGAAGAACCCCATTCAAGCACCTCACCCATATCATAAACCAATTTTCTAATATAGGTCCCAGATTCGCACAAAACCCGTAACAGGATTAGTCGATCAAATTGATCCAACAAATCCATCTCATATATTGTCCTGATTCGGGTTTGGCGTTTTACAGAGGATCTTTGTGGCGGTTTTTGGAACAGGGGTCCAGTAAATTCTTTTATTATTTTTGCCAATTTTTCAGGTGGAATTTGATTATGGATTCTAGCTAATGCCACATACTCTTTCGGCCCCAATAATAGAATTGGGACTATTTTTGTGCCTTCTTCCAGACCTATAGGCAATAATCCAGTTGTACCTGGATCCAGGGTTCCGCTATGTCCTGCTTTTTCTATATCCAATATTTTCTTTACGTACGAAACAATTTCATGGCTAGTATGCCCGGGGGGTTTATCCAATAAAATCAATCCGTAACTAAGTAAATTTTTGATTGGGCGTTTAGATGGATAGTAACCATACTTTTCATCGGTTATACTGTCGTTTATTGTTATAAGATTATTTAGTTGAGGAAAACTCTGATCCACCATATATGTTTCTACGTAAATGGGTTATAAATAAATCAAGAACTCAGGATATTCTTAACAATTCTTTTAGACAAGTCAATAAGACAATCCAAAGACAATAAATCAGTATTTAATGCAAAGTCAAAGACATCCAGGTTTTCGCCAAAACTAAAATCATAAATCCTTTTGTAGATTAGTTTATTCTCATTGTCCCTGCGTAGAACAATTCTTTTTGCTTCAGGTATACTAATCTTATCCCTCATAGCCAACCTTTTTGCGCGGTTATCTAGCGAGCCCTGTAACCAAAAGTTAACTGTGGCATCAGATATCCACGGAAGGGTATAGCTGGTTATAACTACATTTCCGCCATTAACCAGGCCAATCAATCTGTTATCAACCTCCCTATCAAAATTAGGATCGTTGTTTCTTTCTTTCATAAAAGCTATAGCTTCCTCTGTGTCCCACCAATCATGATTTAATGATGAAGAATAACCCCGTTCATATGCCATCATTTTTAAAATATCACCACCATTCCACAGTTTTAGATCGAAATCTTTTGCTATGTTTTCGGCGATAGTAGTTTTACCGACTGCAGGCCATCCAGAGATAACAACACTGATCTTTTTTTTATTTGTATCATTTGATTCATTTTTTATACAATTTATTTCATTTGGCCCCATTTTTAACACTAAAACTAGATTTTGGTCTTTTTCAACTTCTGTATATATAAAGCTATCAAAAGACGATTTACACGGATTGAAATATTAAAACACACCTTTTCCGCGGTACCTGGTGAATGCTTCAATTATCCAGCATTGTGTGCCCCTATTTATCACAGCAGATAGGAAAAAAATTCTAAATAAAAAACACACTTCACGATAGTTGATATTTATGTGTATAAATCTGCAACAATCAAGTAAATCAATAAGCATTAATGAATAATTGTCTTGCATATGCGCATGGTTGCTTCTTCTAACTGGCCATTGTTATTTTGGACAATGGAGAAAGGACAGCCAGAGAAAATAGAGCTTGACGCAATCATTGTTTTGGATATATCTAGCTCGTTTGATATTTCATCTGCAGTAATTAAATCCCTTTGCCTAGCGACATCTGTTTTCCTTCTTTCATAAACTTCCTCAGAATTTGCGGTCAGTAGGACAAGATGGGTTGGCTTTAAGATATCCAATAGTTTGTAGGGTATCCCAGGATAATACCCTTCCACCGTGTTTATAAAAAGATGAGTGTCTATAATCACCACCTCATTTTTAAGGGAATAGATGAAATTCGCAGTTATTTCTTGTAGTGATCTTTGCTGTTCAAGCGTTAGTTTTCGGAGCTCATCCCTGTTTGCAATTGACAATAGTTTCGCCTGTTCAAACATTAGTGTTCCAAACTCTGCAACCTTGACATCAACCCCCTGTTTTGAAAGCGTATTCAAAATATTTGTTATAACAGTAGACTTTCCAACTCCGGGAATTCCAACTATTATAACCCTTTTAGTCATATACCATCTTAACTAAAAAAGAAAACCAATATTTTTATCTTTATGATTATGTTATCATCAACATATTATTATTTTACTTAAATTTCAAAAGCAGTTAAAAAATAAATTATAAGATATCGATTTTAAAAAAAGCAAAATCGATATTTTAGTTTATCAGGCTAATCCCTTCCTATCAACGATGCAAGTTTTGGCATATGGACATCTACTTGCTCTCTGACCAACAGGTTATAGTAATTCACAAGGATATCAACCATCAACAACAAACCTATACCCGTTCCAAAGACGCTAAAGACATTTGAGACACCCGCCAATAACCCAATAATTATCCCACCAATTATAGTAACGGAGGGAATGTAGCGGTTAAGCAAAGACTCAACTGAGCTTTCAGAACGTCGAAATCCAGGCACCTGTACATCGGCATCCAATAGGTTCTTTGCAGCAGATTTAGCCGAGAGACCACCAAGTTCAACCCATAACCGCCCAAATATAGTGATAATGACGGTCATAAATAACACGTAAACTACAGCATGCACAGGATCGGCCGCAGCGGCGTCCAAAGACCCTGGAGGGTTCATATAATAGAACAGGCCACCCGAGGGAGTTTGGGATTGTCCATTATATTGAGCAATCAGGTTAAAAAAGGGACTGTCGTTGTTAGGGTTAAAATTAGCCCACAGCATATTACCCAGAAACATGGCGTTTGCCAATAATGCAGAAGCTAAAATCACTGGTATGTTTGAAGTGTATAGAAGTTTTATTGGGTATGTTGCTGTGAATCCTCTATACCTAGTTGATACAATTGGAATGTCAACATGGATTCCCTGCACATAAACCAATAGCAACAGTATACCACTTGTAATTCCCAAGCCAAAAATGCTGGGTAAATTAGGAGTGGGGGCGGGTGGAGCAGAACGAAACAACATTTCTGCAGCGTTACCGTCTAACCCAGAGCTAATTAAACCAGGTATAAGCCCAGTCAACTCCGGAAAGTTTGGCACCGGAAAAGGGTTAAAAATACTCCAGACAATAGCCTGAGCTACCCCAGCCATGATGAATATACTTATTCCAGATCCAAGACCCCAGCCTTTCTGGACAAGCTCATCTAGATACATAACTACAACACTGGCTCCAATCAGCTGTGCAATCAAAACGCCAGTATGACCCGGTGATGGAGTTGACCCACCATAAACAGCAAGGCCATAAAGAACACCCTCCGCAACGATGACAATTAATGTAACTATTTTTGTTGCGGAAGTAAAAAGGGAACGATCATTGGGGTCTCTAAAGTTTAGCTTAAGCATGTCAGACCCCTTAAGCAACTGCATCAGCAATCCCGCAGTAACAATAGGCCCAATACCGAGTTCGATAAGGGTTCCTTGCTGTGCTGCGAATATAACCCTAGCAAATGCTAATGGATCGTTAGCAGGGTCAACAATAATGCCATATAGCTGAACTTGACCCATTGTAAAATAAATCAATAATGCAATACCAGTCCATATCAGTTTATTCCTTAGCGTAATCTTCTTTTTAGGCTTTTCAACCTGAGGAATAAAAGGTGAGACTTTCTTTACTACAGTCCTAAAAATACCGTCATTCTTTATTGAGCTCATTTAAGGTTAACACCTCGCCTCCGGCTTCAGTAATTTTATCCTTTGCAGATTTTGAAGCCTGCTTAACTTTAATAGTAAAAACTGCTTCAACCCTTCCGCTTCCCAAAAGTTTTTCATAACCTAATTCACCTAGGTCCAAAACAGTCTTTCCATCCTCACCAGATTTAGAATATCTTAATAACTTATTCAGGTCCCTTAAATTGACCCACCTAGAAACATCGCTTTTCCTTAGAGCATGAAACTGCTCATGCCCAAAATGATCGGGTTCCTCTTTGAGAGTTCTTAGGAAGAAATGTTTATGTTTTCCTGCGCCTCCAACTCCACCGCGACTGCCTGAAGCACGGTGCTGACCAATCTGTCCCCAACCACAAAAGCGTGTCCCCCGTTGTCTTCTACTTTTTCTTAAACGAGTAGCCATAGCACACTATCACCAATTCCATCCATTCAATTGATAAAGAGAAAGAGTATAAATATTAAAGTTTTCGAATGGCAAAGACATCAAATTCAAATTACAATTCATTTTATTTCACTACATCATCCTTTTTACTATAGATATTAATTCTTTGTTTTCCCCAAGGATTCCGGCCTGGGAATATGATCGTTTTGACTTTCTCTTAAATCCGCCTTTAGGTGGGTTTAATGCAAACCAGGGTTTTATTCCAGATATCTTTGATAAATACAATTCATTTTGAGAAATAATAGATACAATTTTGCTTAAATCAACATTTTGCGAATCTTTGTTTTCAGCATTATTGTTA
>JADDOQ010000103.1:5079-7916 GCA_016782315.1 Nitrososphaeraceae archaeon
ATGATGATGATGATGATGATAACAGCTTGGATGCAGAACTTCGACCTCTTTTCTCTAAGAATTCCCTAATAAATTCGGTATCTACACTCGTCCAGGACACGAATTCCTTGATTTTCCTTAGCATGCCTAAAGTCTGCTCATTTTCTGGAATTATTGTGGCTCGAAATCGTTTGTTTAAACTGAGACTTTCTAGCGTTATTCTTGCCCAATAAGGAACATTTACAGTCCCTTTCATTCTTACTACTAAATATACCATTTTAATTTTCTACCCCGTTTGGAATGTATTTCTCAATGCACTAAAAATAGCTTTAGCAGTGGATGACATAGTACTAGTAGATCCATAGGATCGGCTCCATGCGTCTTTCAGTCCAGCCAACTTTAACAGGTTTTTGATATGCTCTCCAGCCACAATGCCTAGACCCCTGGGGCCAGGTATTAGTTCGATAGTAACACTTCCCCCTCTTCCCATTACTTTAAAAGGTACAGAATGAGGTTGCCCACATCGGCACTCCCAACTTCCACAACCGAGTTTAACCGGGATTACATTCAAGTATGTGGCATTGGTGGCTTTATCTATTGCATTTCTCATTTGGGAGGCTTTTCCTTTACCCAGTCCAAACCAACCCGACTCATTACCCAAAGCAACCAAAGCATTAAACCTAGTCAATTCACCAGCATCTGTTTGTTTTTGAACTATATCAACACTAACCACCTGGGTCTTTACATCAGGTAACAGATGTTTTACAATTTCTGCTTCTTGTATTCTCATACCATTTTCAAAAATTTGTTCCATGGAATTTATTTTTCCGCTGGCCACCATCATCCCCAATGTGGTCCTAGGCTTCCATTCGACTTCAGTATCTTCCCTTCTTGCCATCCTACTCATCTGATTCACCTTTATTGATAATCGAATAACAATACTCGACAAAATTAATATTGTTTATTTTAAACACATCCTACCTTATTCAAAACAGAGATATTTTTTTATTTATTATTCTTTCGTTATTTAAAGTTAAAAACATCTTATTACCCTTGTTGTTGCTGTTGATCAAAACTACTGGAAAGTATTTTATTTCTTATTTCCTCAAAATGTTTTGGATATTCCTCAGGATCCAAATTATTATCGAGTAACTTTGAAAATCTTTTCTCATACAGACTTTTATCCTGTTTCAACACTGTAGCGTATTTGGCAACGTGAGTGCCATTTATCCTATTTTCATCGGGCATGGACTCTTCAGATAATGGTATTTTAACTCCTGCTGATGCAACCCCTTTCAGACATGCAGCTATTTTACTTGTAAAAGATGTTTTTCCGGTATATAAAATGGCAGAATCGTTGTTTTTACTGAGCATCTTCTTGCCCATCAATAAACCAACCAAGAAACTAGCAGATAGATTGTTTGATGCCCCCTTCCATCCGTATTTTGCAAGTTCTTTGCTGTTTGAAAAGTTAAGCACTATATCACCTTTTAAGTTTGGTTTTATTAATTGGCAATGGATATTTTCATTGCTGGTCTTTATGGTAATAAAATTACGTCTACTAATCAATATTGCTTTTCGTTTTCTGTAATTTGTTTTTTTATTTCTAATTCTTTTAAGTGTTCTAATATAAGACATTTAATTCATCCTCTCTCTTTATCTAACTATCAACAAAAAACTTTTGATTCTCTTATAAACGTTTTAAACTTGATGGTTACAGTAAAAATAAAAATAAAATAGTAATGGTAATATTTTTTTGATCTCAGGTTATTTTTTCTACGATTGTGATCGCCCTCTGTTGGCTATCAAGCTTGCGAATATACCAGCCCCCATGCCATTATCAATATTTACAACGGCAAGACCAAAAGAGCAACTCTGAAGCATAGACGACAAGGAACCAACTCCATTTGAACCAAATCCATACCCAACAGATGCAGGAACACCAATTACCGGAATGTTGACCAATGACGTAACAACGGAAGGTAAGGCCCCCTCCATGCCTGCGACCACCACCAAAACATCCACATTATTGGACATCATTTCTTTGAGGGATAGAAGCAAACGTTGGATCCCGCTTATGCCAACATCATATCCTAGAATGGTTGAGCACCCCATTGAAAGAGACGCTATTCGGGCCTCTTCAGCAATGCCAATGTCAGACGTGCCACCGCAAATAATCCCAATCTTCCCCCCCTTATTGGAAGGTAAAGCCTCTATTTTGTCATAAATCAATATAGTACTGCAGTTGTGCCCTTTTTCAACAAAAAAACCCTTTTTTTTAAAGTGATTGATTAACTTATTTATTACAATAGGTCTTATTTTACTGATTACAACATAACCCTTTTTTTCTAAAATTTTGTCAGAGATAGAGACAATTTCCATAGTTTTTTTATTTATAGCTAAAACGATCTCGGGAACAGATTTTCTCAAATCCCTATTCACATCTATTTGTGCAATATTGTTTTCAATATACTCTATAGAAAAAAGTGAAAGAGTTTTAATCACTTCATCCAAGCTTTTCTTATCATTGTAATAATCCAATAAGATATCTTTTAAATCCATATCGGCTTTACTAAACTAAAATTAAAAGAGGTTGGAAATGGCTTCTTTTACGCTGTCTGCGCCTTTGGCAAATTGATCTTTTTCAAAATCATCCAACGGCAACTCAATTATTTTTTCAACACCACTCTTCCCGACTATAGCCGGCGCTCCAAGACAAACATCTCTAACCCCATATTGCCCATCAAGATATACCGAAACTGGAATTACTGTTTTCTTGTCTTTAACTATTGATTCAATCATTGTTGATACAGCATTTCCCGGTGCGTATACAGTCGCGCCTTTAAATTTAATTACTT
>JADDOQ010000104.1 GCA_016782315.1 Nitrososphaeraceae archaeon
CGCTACCATCGTTAACACCACCACCACCACCATCATTATCATTTTTGGAAATTCCCCACTCAAATGATGGAAGAGATGCTAGTGGACATAACAAATGATGTTGGGGCAATAATAATAAATGACTCCATTAATGGCATACGGAAAAACCATGAAAGGTTTAGGAAAGAGTTAAAGGACTAAATCGCCTCATATTCTCTAGAGTTGTTTGTATAAGACAATAAAAATTCAAAAACTAATAGATATTGTTGTTCTTTAGGAATGCATTATTTTTTAAACTACTGTTATAAAACATATAAGCAGGTATAAGTTGTGATGAGATTTATTCATCCACATACAAAACTTTATTCCTGATACTTCCAAGTTTTTCAATTTCGACCTCAACTATGTCATTATCCTTCAAATATTTTAAATTTGAAGACATTGATAACCCAGTACCGCTAGGCGTACCCGTGGAAACTATGTCACCAGGCTCTAGTGTCATCACTTTGCTCAATTTGCATATTATTTCACTGACTTTCAAAACCATGTTTTCGGTAGACGATTTCTGCCTTATTTCTCCATTTACTTTGGTTGTTAGATGAAGTTTGTTTGGCTCCGGAATTTCGTCAACGGTGGTTACCCACGGTCCGCAAGGGCCAAAGGTATCAAAACCTTTTGCCCTACCGTATTGTTTGTCTACAAACTGGATATCACGGGCTGAAATGTCATTCAATATAAAATAACCTGCAACAAAATCAAGAGCCTCATATGTGTTTGTTTTTTTGCATCTTTTGCCTATGATGAATGCCAATTCTCCCTCATAGTCCAGTTCATTTACAAATACTGGACACAATATGTTATCAAAAGGGCCGATTAAACTCGTCCTTGGCTTTAGGTAAATAACTGGATCCTTTGGAGGGTGGTTGCCAAACCTTATCCAATTTCCCTGATCAGTGTAATTGAAAGACAAACATATTATTTTGAAGGTCTTTATTATTGGGGGCAGAAAACGAAACTCCTGTGTCTCATGGCAAAACGATAGTTTGGATAAAGCGTTATCCCTGACATATTTGGCATATCCAAAGAACAAAAAGTCCTCAGCGTCAAATGGTAAAATTAAATTTGTTTGTTCGATTATTTCATCTCTTGTGATAACTTTGTCATTTTTATTAATAATGGCGAATGTCTCTTTACTATTTTGTAATATTCTTGCTATTCTCAAAATAGATTAGCTCACATCTATATTATATTATAGCATATATGATATAAACAAGACTGTGCCTTCTAAAAATTATACAAATAATGTCAAATTTGAGCAAATTCTGTGTTGATGCAATAATATAAGATTAGGACATCAAAAAATATGGGGGTATGGTCTCAATCCCACAAACAAAACAAATATTTTGTATTGTTGTTCTTTGGCAGTGCTTGTGCTTCCAAAAGCGCAAACTGTATTAATTAAACCGTTTTTCCACTATAAAGGAGGCCTGAATTTGGTGATGCTATCATTTGAGCATTCGAATGCATATGCAAGGGACAAAATCTTTTCTTCTTGGAATGGGGGTGCTATCATTTGTACTCCTATTGGCAAATGGTCTTTGCCAAACCCGATTGGGATGCTAATTGCAGGCAGGCCAGTGCTGTCAAAGGCAATAGTCTGCCTACTTAGTGCCTGGTAGATTTGTAGTGCTTGTCCATTAATATTCACCGACTTATCCTCAAAACTAGGCGCAACAAGGGGCGTTGTTGGCATAACTAGAACATCATGTTTCCCCAATAAATCCACAAATTCATTTTTTAATTCCTTTCGAAATTTATGAGCTCGAATGTAATCCATTGCAGACACTAAAGTTCCTTGTGTCAGCATTTTCAATACATCCTCACCATAGTCTTTAGGCCTTGTCTGTAACCATTTTTGGTGAATCTCTGCAGATTCTCCAAGCCTTATTGGTCTCCAAGATTCATAGATTTTACCAGCTTCACTCATATGCACATCAGAAACAGAAATATCCATGGATCTTAGAGTGTCAACAAAATCCAGGAACGTCTTTTCCACTTCTGGCTGCAGATAATCAAAAAAATACTCTTTGGGTATTCCCACAGATAGTTTATTATTGCTGTAATTGTTGGTTTTTTCTTCGATTGCCGTGATGTAATCAGGCGTCTTTATGTCTGCGGTAGTGGGATCAAGTGGATCCTGGCCAGAAATAGTTTGCAATACTGCGGCTGCATCCCAAACACTTCTTGTTATGGAGCCGACATGATCTAGCGAGGGTGCCAAATCAATAATCCCGTATTTACTTACTCTGCCATAAGTTGGCTTTAGGCCAACAACCCCGCAAAGTGAGGATGGGACTCTAATGGAACCGCTTGTGTCAGTAGCTAATGAAACAGGCACCATACCCGCCGACACCGAAACCGCTGAGCCTCCACTAGAGCCTCCAGACAACCTGGATAGGTTCCAGGGGTTTTTGGAGGATCCGTAATGGGGGTTTACATTGGTAATTCCGCAGGCAAATTCATGGGTATTGTTGGTGCCAACCAAAATTGCACCTGATTTTTTCATTTTTGCCACAGATGATGCATCAATGTCTGAAACAAAATCCGACATTATTTTAGAACCGGCAGTACATCTTACACCTAACGCACAAATCACATCCTTAATTGCAAATGGGATGCCGTGCAATGGGCCGGAATATTTTCCCGCCTTGATTTGCTTTTCCGCTGTTTTTGCGTCTTCCCGAGCCCGTTCCTCAAGAACAGTGATAAAGGCATTTAGCGATGGGTTGAGATTGTTGATCCTTTCTAAAGACTCTTCAACTATCTCTGTTGGGGACAAATCCCCGTTTTTAATCCCTTCTGATAATTCCTTGATACTTGTTGGTTTGACTAGGATTGTCATTGTTGGTTGTCACCATTTAAAGTGGATTTTACGCCTTTAACAAAGTTGTTGGAGTCTGAAACCCAGCCAAATACCCCTCCTTGCATCTTTATTTGTTTTATTGCCGCCTGATAGTTGTCAAAATCTGTGGCACCAGTACCGTCTTTTAGCAATGTGCACCAATACCCAAAATCATTTGCCTCCCTCATTATGGTATGGACGCACACATCTGTTGTAATCCCGGTTATAACCAGATGAGTGATCCCTAAATTCCTCAAAATTAGCGGTAAATTACTTTGACCAAATGCTCCCTTACCTGCTTTATCTATTATGTATTCTCCTCTTATTGGATAGAGATCGTCTATAATATCCCAATTCTTTTCTCCCCTTACCAACAATCTGCCAAGCCCTCCATCGGGGACATCACCTATTCCTACACCGTTTCCAATTATTTTACTGCGTAGAACCTTGTTGTAAGGCGCATCCGATAGGTCTGGAAGGTGTCCCTCTCTTGTATGTATTACTTTGATGTCTGTCCCGTTTCGTATTGTATCCAGGACATGGCGAATTGATTTTATGGGCGCCGAAGTTAAACCCAAGTCATAATTCATGACATCGACATAGCCATTTGGACCGCAAAAATCTATTTGCATGTCTATGCTTAGAAAAGCTGTCCTAGCCGAGTCAAATTCCACATGCGCTGTGTCTCCAAACCGTGGGCAATCCTCAACCTCTACCTTGAAAAGCTTGCCTTTTGGGGGACCATATAGCCATGTTGGAAACCTAAAGGTGCGAGTTTCCTGAAACTCTTTATAGTCTCTCTCAAGCCTTGATTTTATTTCGTCTTGTGCTGCATATGCAGCAGCAGTGTCTTGGTTTGTTTGTTTTGGTCTTGGAATAACAATACTCTCTTTATGCATTAGTTCTTTACGACTGTTCTCTATGCGAATTTTGGATACTTTTGTGTCTTCGTTAACTTTGCCAGCCAACTCGTATTTCCTTTCATTCATTTAGGAAGAGCCCCTGCTTTCTATCGTACCTTTTGATGATTTGAGGGTAACGTCTTTAAACCCTGTATTATCTGATATGGGTTGTGACTCTGGAGTGTTCGGTTTACTCACAGGCGAGACACTGCTGTTGCTGCTGCTGCTACCGCCAGTGTTGATGCCGCTGTTTTTGTTATTGTATGAAAGACTGTCTTCAACAGTTTGCTTTTCCGGGATTCTTTTACTTTTGTAACGATGTCTTTCAATCTTTACTGCTATAGGGTACACCACAATGCCTCCTATCAGGCCGCCGAGAACAGATGGGATGTCGGGCGCAAAAGCGACAATTGGCGCGGCGATTGCGATACCTGCCAACAGCCCAACAATTGCCGGAACATTGACCTTTCTTTCGGCGGCGGCAAGTATTTGCGCGTGATTGCTTTTGCGCGCAACAATCCAAAAGTGCCCTATCAATATGCCACCTACCAGCGATACAACTGTGCCAAGTAACTGCAGCCAGGGGACTATGCTGTTTAGTATGTTTGAGGCTGCCACTGCCGTACCGGCGATCATCACAATAATTGATATCTTTTTCCATGAAAAGTTGAGCTTTCCTTTGGTTATGTGATAGGACACATTCTTGAAACCCTGTACGGCATTGTACAGGCATCCGTCACATGTTGAACCGTTGCTTGCCCATTGTATTATCATAATGGGGATACCCAAAGCCAACGCACCCAACCCAAAGAAAAAGTCCAGTTTTCCTGATACTGCCGTAAAGATTGCCCCAACCATCAGCATCAGAAGGTTGCATATTGGAAAGGCAACTGCGGTTACTGCCCATGCCTGTTTGGGTGTTTTTGTCCACCTTGTAAAGTCACTGGTCATTGTGCTGCTGACAATAAACGTTCCAATTGATGCCGTAAAGCCCAGCGCAAAAGTCCAGGGCTCCCCGACCACGGATGAAACCAATGGATTACCGCCGGTCCCACCTGCCACAACGCTTAAAATCGAGTATATCATCCATGAAGCTAAAATGGTCACTGAGATGACCGCAAACTTTCCCATCCATGCCATCGCCTTGATGCCGTAAACAGCGAAAAGCCCAAAGATTATGGCAAAAACACCTGCCCAAAAGCCAGTGGTGCCCAAAATTCCGGGAAGGGCCCCGCTGCCTGCTCCTGCATTAAAGGATTGGCCACCATAAAGACCTACCATTAGATCCGCGGCCAACCAGGCTTGGAACGCAAACCAACCTGCCACCAGGCCGGCAATGATAAGTGTGGGGATGGCATACCCGTATTTTCCAAATGCAGACTTGCACATCATGGCAAAATTCAGTCCAAACTTGGATCCGTGGTGGGCAATTAACCCAGAATACACAAACAGGAATATTTGACCGGCAATTATGGCAACATACGCTAAGGGCGCACCCAAGCCTGCCATTATTTGACTTCCTATGAAAATGCAGATGTACGCATATGCAAACCCTGCCCAAATCAAGGCGGGGTTCACAAAACCTAATCTTGCATGCTGAGGCACAGGGCTCTCAGCATATTCTTCTTTTTCAACCATATTTTTATGATTATTATAATGGTTTGCTTATTTATAAACAATAATCATTAGATTTTAATAAAATAATATAAATCTTATATTAAAATAATTATGATATATCATAATTTTCACTTTTTATGATACTTGCTAACGGTTTTTATTATGTGATATTGGCCTTCCACTGAAACGATCTTGGTTGATGGGTTCCAATGGTTGGCTTTTGGGGCAGTGATGTTCAAATCTATGTTTTTATTTGTGATGTATTAATGCGGTAAAGGCAACTGTTATTCTATTGCATAACGATATTGTTGAATTTCATAAAATCTGCAAATAACTATTAAATTGGGGGTATGCATGTGTGTGAATGCACAAAGCAACAAACTATGGATTAAAAAGATCAAAAAAAAACGGTGGTGGAGAAGAGAATGAGTTGATTTGTTTGGCTTAAGTCATAAACTGCAGCAATGTGCGTGTTACCATGTCGGTTTTGCACCCGTTCTTTTTTGGGCCCGTCACTAAATGTATCTTGTTATGGAATCATCAAGTGTCTTTTGATAAATAACAATTATGTTGTGATACGGATTTGAGACTGTTGCAATAACTTTTCAATCCCATTTGCTGAAAAAGAAGGATTGGAACAAGGCAAATAACATGGAACTCAATTAGTGTCATTTGCCTGTGCATAAACCAACATATGCATCATTATGAGGATGCTGATGATTGTTTTGATTTTACGTTTTCTGCCTGTTCCTGCACTTCCCTGGCCAAATCCATCTTCATTTTTTCTAGCCTGCGCATAATGTCTTTATTGTGCAGACTTATGATTTGACAGGCCAGGATGGCTGCGTTTCTAGCACCGTTAACTGACACAGTGGCAACAGGGACCCCGCCAGGCATCTGCAACATTGAGAGAATTGAATCCAGCCCATCAAGCAAAGGAGATCTCAAAGGCACCGCAATCACAGGCAGTGTTGTGAACGCTGCTATCATTCCAGGCAAATGTGCCGCACCGCTTGCAGTTGCTATGATGACCTCAATACCCATGTCTCTTGCGCTCTTTGCGTATGCTATCATTTGGTCGGGGTCTCTGTGGGCGGAGATTACCCTTACCTCATTTGAGACCTCCAAATGCTCTAGTGTTTTTGCGGCCTCGACCATGACCTCCAGATCCTTTTCGTTAGGCATCACTATCGAAACCATGACAGTTTTTTCCATTTGTTAGTCAGTGCAAATAACCAAATATAAATAATTGAAGGTAAATTGAAAAAAAAGACTAAAAGCAGCAATGGGTATTATGCATACGCATACATAATAGCATCAGCCAAAAAAAAATTCTTTGGTCTCTTTCAAAACAGGGATTGAGGGAAAGTATTTGGCCATTGATCCTCCTTTCTTTCTGTATGTCTATTACCAATGGATCTATGTCCCAAAGTCTGAAACGAAGGGATGAAAAAAGGATCCTGAAGAATAGAATAGGGCCCAATTCATTGCAGTTTAACCAGATAAAAAAATCTGGAAGATCCTTTTTTCTTTTGTCTTTTAATCATATCAAACTAAATTATTTTAATTATCCGACAATGTGAACTTGTTTGGGGTTCCAAGATAATTATGATTCTTAAAAAACTATACCTTGTGCTTGACACTTTCTGAATTTTATTTGCCCTTTGATTGTAGATTTTTGTTGTGGTTTACTCGATTAATGCATATGAGTTTTAATATAGGATTAGTAACAATACTCTGTATCAGCGCTATGGAATTTTGAATATCTTTGCTTTCTGAAAAAGATACTTATCTTTGAGGATACTTTACTAATGAGAAGGACAATGTGATCTTTAAGATGGAATAAAACAAAAAGAATTGTCGATAGTTTGATTTTCGATTGGTTTTGGTAGCGTTTGTGCCATGATTGTTGTTATAGCTGGGGCCAAAGTATATTTTCCTATTGCTATATCTATTGCAATATATTGCGATTCATTATATTATTATATATGCAATTTATGTTTGGTTAAGGTTTTATAATTTCCATTACTGCACTACTAATTTCTAATTAACCGCCGAAAATAACAAAATAATAACTTATTGATACGATACTAAAAATCCATTTAAATCTATAGGAAATACCCATACAAAAGAACAGCAAGAGTTATAGATGATTTTGTTTCATTATTCTTTAATATGGTATTAACCTTTATTTTTTTTAATTCAAGGGTGCAGTTTTTAATCCAACTCAATTATATAATTAAATGCCCTTTCCTTGATGTAATAAAATATCTCTGCATGAGATATTACATTAAATACAAATTAAACCCTAAAGACAGGCAAAAGTTACGGGATTCAGTTAATCTTTAACCTGCCCTTGATAGAAATAAGAGGACAGGAAATCAATAAATGAAAAAGAGATGATTTGATTCTTAAATAAACACTATGTGTATTCCATTTTTTGGCTTTTGTCTCCTCCTTCTCCTTCTCCTGTTTCTTGTTTGTCAAAATCCTTTAGCTTGTCCGTGGTAATGTTTACCCTATACCAATTTTTGTGATGTTTGTAGACAAA
>JADDOQ010000105.1 GCA_016782315.1 Nitrososphaeraceae archaeon
ATTTGTATATGTTAGGATAAAGATGTTTTTTGGATTGTATTGATTTTAAGAAAAAAGAATTTCAATCTCAACATTCAATAAATAGTGGCCTATTTAATTTATTTATGGATTATCAAAAAATACTGGATGCTATTTTTGCGCTAAATAACGATATTCGCTATGCCGGATTGATTGATGAGACAGGTGTATTGATAGCTGGAGGTATGCGTCATGGAATCGATTCTATTGTTGATCAGCCTAGTGAAGAATTATACCTAACACATACAGCTTTAAGAAAATCTATGCGTGAGCGATTTGATGATACTATGGGACAAGCCCGTTTTGTATATGTGGAGCGTGAAAAATTATCACTGTTAACTTTCTATTTGGACAAGAAAATGTTGCTAATTACATTAGAGCCTAGCCTGGATTCCCATGTTATTATGGACCTGGCTGAGGATATACTGGATATTTTTAGTGGAAACAAAATAACGGCACAATAATCACAAAACGACCTTTTTAATTTTTATTTTCCCCGATAATGTTGTGCATAGCTATCAAGTCACACTTAAATAAATCCAATTCATCTGGTATTCCTATTTCTATCGAATCCTTTAATGAGAGGGGTTTATTTGTGATGTTTGAAATTGTTTCCTTTTTCCTGTTCCAAACTTCTGAATTAAATTTAATTATTTTTTGAGTAAATAATAACATATCCTGAAATTCATTACTTGTTTTAGGGAATTCCTTTTGGTTTATTATTTTCTTATTATTGTATATCTTTGTCCATAGTTCGTATGTAATAAATGGGCAAATGGGCTCTAAAAGCATTAAAATGCTTTTAAAACATTTGTGGATTGTATATAGCGCGGATTTTCTTTCTTCGTTTTTATTTTCGTTGTAAACCCTTGATTTGATGAGCTCGATATAATGTGCCGCAAAGATGTTCCATGTGAATTCTCTTATTGTGTTTGAGGGAATGAAAAAGTTTAATTCATCATACCCATCAATACATTTTTTTGATGTGTCATCTAGCTCCGCCAAAATCCATTTATCTGTTGGGTTGAGTTTTTCTGGCTTGTTTTCGTCGCCTACTATTTCAAAGCCTGAGATAAACCTTCCAATATTCCATAGTTTGGACAGAAATTTTTGTGAATTTATTATTTTTTGTTCAGAGCATCTGAAATCATACCCCAGATTTGCTTCACTAGCTGACCATAGCCTAAATGTGTCTGCACCGTGTTTTTTAATAACGGGTAGAGGATCAATCACATTTCCCTTGCTCTTGCTCATCTTTTCGCCTTTATCATCAACCCCATATCCCATTATCCAAGCGCTTTTCCATGGTAATTGCCCTGTAAGATACACACATCTAAGCAAAGTATAGTATAGCCATGTTCTAATGATGTCTTTCCCTTGGGTCCTGATGGTTGTGGGGTATGCCTTTTCATAAAATCTGTCATCTTTATTAAATTTGGTGATGTGCAGTGGAGTTATGCTAGAATCCATCCATGTGTCAAATATTCTCTCTTCCCCTACAAATTCATCGTTTTTGCAATTTTGGCATTTATCAAAAGGCGGTTTTTCATCCCATGGCCTGTAATATCTTCCAGGTTCTGGAACATTTGGATACCTGCATCTTTTACAATACCATATTGGAATCTCTGTGCCATAAAATCTTCTCCGTGAGATTGGCCAATCAATTGAAATTGAATTTAGCCAATTTATGAGAATGTGTCTATGCATTTCTGGATAGAACTTTATGTTTTTTGAATATTCTAATAGTTTAGACTTAAAGTCTACTTGTTTTAAATAATAATCTTCTAGTGATATTATTTGTATTGGCGTTTTACTTCTTTCGCAGATGGGGGTTCTGTGAGAAATTACTTCAATTTTATCTACCATTTCTTTGTCTTTTAGTTCTTCTATAATCTTATTCCGTGCCTCTTTTAGGGATAGATTTGAAAACTGTTTAGCGTGTTCTGTCGTTTTTCCATTTGGGTTGATGGATTTTATTTCCCTCAAATTTAGTTCCCTGAATAATTGTACATCATTTAGATCACCGTAGCTACACACCATTACTACTCCAGACCCAAAATTGGGATCAACTGATTTATGGGGTATTATTTTCACTTCTCTGTCGAAAATTGGTATTTTTAAATTATTTCCTTGTTTTTCTCTATATCTTTCATCATCAGGATTCACAATTATTGCCTGGCATGCAAAAAGCAGTTCTGGCCTTGTTGTTGCAATTGAGATAAATTCTTTGCTATCATTTAGGAAAAATTTGATATAGACCAGTTTTGTTTCCATTTCTGTGTATGAGATTTCTGCATCAGCTATGGTTGTGCCACAATCGATGCAATAATTGTTGGGCCTGTCTCCCAAGTATATCAGATTCCTTTTCCACAATTCAATAAATGTTGACTGTGTCAGTGTCCTGAATTCTGTTGAATCTGTGTGATATTTTTCTTTAAAGTTTGCACTAATTCCTATGCTTTTTAAAATCTCTACAAATTCATTCTCCGTGTCATCCAGTGTGCTCTCACAAAGTTTTAGAAATTCTTTTCTATCCATATTCCTCATTCTTATTTTGTATTTTTTTTCCGTGTAGATCTCCACAGGTATTCCATTTCTGTCTATTCCAATAGGAAAAATTACCTTAAACCCTCTGGATCTCGCAACCCGTGCTATCATGTCTATTTGGGAATAATGCGCAGCTGCGCCAATATGCCATGGCTTTCCAGAAGGGTAAGGGGGTGGTGTATCTAAAATATAGTAATTTTCAATTCCCAGTTGATTATCATTATCGTCATCGATTCCGTAGATGTTGTCTTTTTCCCATTGATTTAGAATCCTTTTCTCAATCTCAGAAGACCAAATCTTTTCTGCAATCTTGGTGTCCAATTTTTAATTTGTAATATCTTTTTTTAATTAGTTATTAACCTTCCTAGCTAATTTCCGACAATTAAAAAACCTAGACTCTATTTAGTCCGTCCGTCTCATGTTTTTTTTATGTTTGATAATATGTGGGCCCCTTTGTTGACTCCTTCATAAATGTATACACCTATTGCCTGCACATTATCTGGCATTTTTTTTGAGAGCATTTTTATTATTTCAGTGGAGAGGTTTTCTACAGTTGCTTCTCCCTCTAGTAGATATGTCGTAGTTTTTGGGACTTTTAAATCAAAATAGCCTCTAGGTCCATCAAACTCAATAAAAAAATGACTGTCTTCCTCCTTCTTTAGATATTTTGTATTTATGAAAAACTTGTGATCAATTTGCATTAGTGCTTCCTTTATTATCTTTTTTGCTTCCGAGAAATCAATAACCAGGTTATCTTTCATTTCCCCTATTATTTCTATCATGATGGTTGAGGTATGTCCGTGAATTATGGAACATTTATCCACCAAGGGTAGGATGTGGGCATAATCAAATGATAGGGATGGATCTTCAATAAAAATTGACCCAATTTGTTTACTTTGTTTGTCAAAGAAAAAAATACTCTCTAATTCGTTTATTTTTCCTATAAAGGATGATTTTCCCACAGCAACCAGATCAATCAAAGGAAATTTTTCATTGATTTTTTTAAATTCTGCTAGATCCTCTTCATTGTCTATTATCTTGATAAATTTGTCTCCTATTTTGAAATCTATGTTTGTGTTGGAGTTAACTATTGATTCATTATATTGGTAATCTATTTCCAAAAAATCCAGTAATTTTGACAAGGAATGTCCAGTTCTGTTTTTTATTAAATCCTTCTTACTATCGCTGATGTATTTTAAATCTTTGTCCAATCATTAAATAATATATCTAATCTCTATTAAATTATTACAAATATATTTTGAATATTTTACATTTCAAGACATAGATGTCTTTGTATAAAGAGTTGTGTGATTTTTTGTATTTGACAGTTAGGGATTCAGTAAAGAATGAGGATAAAGTTGTCATAGCATTTTCTGGAGGGGTGGACAGCACTTTACTGTCCAAGATTTGCATTGATTTAAAAAAGCAAATCTGTTTGGTAACGATTGGCTTTCCCTTTTCACATGATCTTTTGTTTTCAAAAAAGATATCTGTTCTGCTTCTTTCCAATTCCCAGAGTCATATTGTATATGAGTTAAATGATGTGGATTTTACCGAGAGTATAAAATACGTCAAATCCAAAATATCCTGCAATTCCCTTTCGCATATAGAAAATTGCATTGCTTTTTTTGTTCTAAGTAAAGTCATTAGAGACAACAGCCTAGGGAATTTTTTTTTGACAGCTAATGGTTTAGATGAGTTATTCTGTGGATACGATAGATATAGATTATATTTTGACAGCGGACATGATTCTATAATAAAATTCATGGAGGAAAAATTAATCAATGAATTTCACCTGATGAGCGAAATTTCCAAAGTCATTGGAAACAGTGGAATAAAATCCCTACAACCATTCCTGACCAGGGATTTTATTGATTTTGCAAAAAAAATCCCATTAGAATATAAAATTAAAGGCAACAATGACTACTTGAGAAAACACATCATAAGGCAAATTGCGTTAGATATCGGCGTTCCAAAAGAATCTGCAATGTATCGAAAAAAAGCGCTGCAGTACGGGTCTTTGATTCACAAACACCTAGTCAAAAAAAACCTATATTGAAATAATAATTTAATTTGATTAATGGGCTTCAATATGGTTATAGGCAATAAATTATGTGCCTAACTTGTAAATGAGAATACAAGTATGAGCTTTGCATTATAAATCATCAATATGCCTCTCTCCACAAGAAAATATACATGAATATGAATAAAAAAACGGTTTTGATGTGGTGTGATATTGTTGTAATGTATTAAAGTTACTACGCATATTTTTGTATTTTATTTAGTATATAGGGAGAATCAATTTATTTTTTTTAATATTATAAGCATAATGTTGCAATTTACAGTGTATTGTGATATTGTATGGTATTGTTTTCCGAAGAAAAGAGTTATAAATATCATCTAGTACAATCGTCGTAATGAAGAATACCTTAGCCTTTATCGCTATATCTGCAATCCTGTTATCTGGGTTAGTTTACTTGCCCGGCATCAACATGGGCGCATATTCCCAAGAAGAGGACGCAGAGGACACAACCGGTTCACCAGTCACTGTTACATATGTAGCAGTTGAGAAAAACATCACATTACCAAGCGGAGATAATGTCCAAGCCATGACATGGAATGGTACAATTCCAGGCCCAACAGTTAGGGTAAACCAAGGTGATAATGTTACTGTCCAAATACAAAACCCGACAAATAATTCATTGATTCACAGCTATGACTCTCATGCTTCCACCGTTAGTGCAATTCCTAACTTTGGCCCAATCAAACCAGGCGAAAACAAGACCTTCTCATTCCTAGCAACCCAACCAGGTGCCTTCAAAATTCATTGTGAAGGCAATGCTGTATTAGGTATGGATGAGCACGTATTCCAAGGCATGGTTGGTTTGATGCTTGTTGACCCAGAAGAAGGTTATGATGGTTATGAAACAGTAAGCGGTGTCAATGGATCAGTAATTGAAGTAGCTCCTGAAGCAAAGGAAGTCCAATTCCAATTCTCAGAATATTACCTAAATGCAGACGGTTCCTATAACTCTAAAGCTATGTTTGAGCACAACAACACATCCGCATGGATAAACGGAAAACCATTTGGATATGACCCGGTAATCACTAAAACACCAAACGCAACAACACTGTTCTTTAAACAGGGAGATCACGTTAGATTCTTCTTGGTTAACCACGGTGATTGGCCAGTTAACTTCCACATGGTAGGTGAATTGTTGGATAGAGTAGTCGATGGTAGCACAGTTCAAGGAATTGGAAAACAAACCTACACAGTAGGTGGCTCCAATGACGCTATTGTTGATATTGTGTTTGACCAACCAGGTGTATACGCTTTTGTCAATCATGACTATGCACAACTATTCAAAGGTCAAGCAGGCTTGGTTATTGTTGACCCAGTTGACGGCAATACCACAAGTGCATCACTTAACATAACCGATACACGCAATCCATCCAATGCAATCCCACCACAAACAGGTCCAAACACTATACCAGTAGAAACTATACCATACGAACTTCGATAAATACAAAATAATGGCCAAAAGCCATAACTTTTTTTAATTTTACCTAAAAAACAAATCAAATAAAATTATTTATAATGGGAAATAAATTTTGCAGTCTTTACAATAAAATAATAAAATAATAAAAATAATTAAATGAATTAATTATTGCATCATTTGGATGAGTATTCTTTCTATGTTGTTTAATTTTAGCATAACATTTACATCTGTTTGATCTTGTCCACCCAGTGTTTGATAGATTTCAAATATATTTGCTAGAGCTTCTTTTATCATTGTGTTTTTCTTATCATCGGGCTTTTGCACTTTTGATATTGTGCTTTCTGTTATGTTTTCGATAGGCTCTAATTGTGCGGAGACCAATTGGCCAACTGGGTTTTGTAAAATCCCTGATGTAAAAACTACTATCAAAAATATTGATATTTTGGCTAGTTTATTCATATATATGGTGCTTTTTCTTATTATAAAAGTAATACTTTAATTAGTATTATAAAATGGATCACCATGAATCCTAACTAGAATTGTAAATGAATTATACTTGATTAAATTGAGCTTTATTGCGGTTATTATTTACTAGGAACACTATTTTTTTGTTATTATTCTTCTACCTTTTTATTGTTGCCAATACATACCTAAATGGTTTTTGATTCTTTTAGCCTATGCCTTTTCCAAATTTTTACTTTTAGTCATAATTTATTCGTAAATTCTGTTTATTCTTGTAAATCTCTTTTGCTCCCACTATAGTTTGCATAATAATAGTAACTTAATTATTCTATAAGGGCCTCAACACAAATAAAAGATCCATCCTAAAAGGACACAAGAGGTTTTTTATTCTCACAAGTTTACCGAAAATTAAGAATCCTCTACCCGTGATTTATCCAGGGATTTTTTCATTATATTTGCTTGCTGTTTCCCCATTATCTGCATCTCCCAATTTTTGTTCTAAATTTCCATCTTTAGATACAATTTCGTCAGTTCCCGACAATACCGTGAAAACCGATCGCAATAAATCATCTGTTGAACCTAGTCAATTCGTTTTGTTTCCATGAGAATCCTAGTGTCATTTAATCTGTTAGTGGGAGTTGCCAAGCAATAAATTATCGACTCCGTATTCGATGTGTTAGTGCTATAGTTATAATGCGGATAATGCGGATGATGTTGACTTTTTTTTCTACAAAAATATTTTAATGTTTATTAAAGTATTTGAGATAAAAATACACGTTAATATTATTATAAAAGCCAAAAATATGGTATTTTCTATAAATAACTATGAGTTTTTATCCGCTATTTATGATCGTGTTTTCCATGTCTTTTTTAAGCGTTAGCGTTCCTATTTCATTCTCAATTGAGAACCAAGATAAACGTTTGTCCTATACTGAAAGAAGCTGTGATAATGAATCTTGTACAGTAACAACATGCTTTGAAGATAAACCGTGCAGTATTACAGACTCAAATGACTTGCAAGCAACAACAACGAGCCCAAACGATAAAATCGACCAATTGTTTGGCGGTTCTGACTCTGAAGCTGACTCCGATTTGAAAAATATGGAATTTATAGATATGTT
>JADDOQ010000245.1 GCA_016782315.1 Nitrososphaeraceae archaeon
CTAAAATGGTCAAAAGGCTAGACAAAATTGGTTACCTAGTCTACGAAAAATACCGTGGGCTTCGATTAACCCCGGAGGGAATTGCTGTTGCCAAGAATATCCACAAAAACCATGACTTGTTGGTTGAATTTCTAAAAATGATTGGAATAGATGAAGAGATCGCAAACAGGGACGCAGAAGGCATTGAACATCACCTGCATCCTCAAACCATGGAAAAGTTAGAGGAGTTTATAAAAAGCATAAAAGGAAGAAACATCAGAAGCACCAGTGGTAAGTAATAGTGCTTTTATTTCTGCCATTTTATTTTGTTATATAACAACATTACGTCACCTGCACGGCTTCTTTTAACAAATGCCATAATGCTGACTTTATCTTCTTTGACTTATCTTATTGCAGGTTTTTGCGTATAGAACAATAAACCAATAGCAAAATCGTTAACAAATAGCAAATTTAGGTTCTTTTTTATTATCATGCTTGAAAACGGATATGGAATATTCAAAAGCCGGAGTATCGGAGATATCTGAGTCATTATCATTAATTTCATATTAACTGAAATTTATGTTAATTTTTAGCGTAACCAAATACAATTTAAAGTAATGCATCAGTCTATTACAATTTCCTTATAATGTTTACACACCCTTAGATGCCTGTTGCTACCAAAATCATCTAGCAATGACATTGACACCTTGGAGTTTTCCAATATCCAACACTTTGGCAAACTATTTGGGGATAATCAAGGCTGTTTTATCATTGTCGTTGTCTTGATTCTTTCCAAATAACCTAACACTAGCGCAATCATTTTCTTCAATGTCACTCATAACAATAACTATATTTATTGGGATTTCAAAGCATATAACAAATACTTAATTGAAAATCTGTAACAGATTAAACATGCGACTCCTTTAAATATTTTTTAACAAAGTCAAAGTTATCAATAGAGGAATAGATATATCTTGTATAAGTTTCAACTTGAGAAATATTTCCAATGCTAACTTCTCTTTCACTCATTTTTTGTCGATTTTTTTTAATGGAGTGGTATTTGGATCAAAAGAATATTATAAAAGATCAGTGGACAAAGGAAATCTGATTTCTGATCCCTGGCTCAATATGCTTTTATTGCAACGATAATTAAAATCATTTTTTATATAAACAGGGTTATCAGATGTCCACAGCGGAATTTTAGAATTATTTAAAAGAAGTACCCATTTCGAATATTAAAATACCCTGCAAATTTCAAAAAGTATCAACTTGTAGAAAATGATAATGGGGAATTTTTGCTTCATTATCCGGGATTTCTACTTTAATCCCTTCTGAAATATCTATATTAGAGTAATCTTGCGCTAATTGTAATAAAACACCTTCCTCCATGTCCTTTAATTTATTTTTAAATTCCATAGTTCTTATGAATTGGACAGCTAAGAAAGATAAAAATTCCATCTTGTTGAATAACCCATTTTAGAAAAATTTTTTAATTCTTTTAACTTGTAATATACAGAAGAAAAAATTGTATTCTCCATGTTACTAAAACTTTTTTCAACAATAGTTCTATCGGTTTTCAATATATTCAATAGATTTTCAGACTCGGGGTTTTTCTTATCCTTCCGATATTTTGGGTGGCCTTTAGTCATTTTGCATAATCATTGTCAGTTACTGCATTCAACTTGTGTATAATACATAAACCAATGGAAGTATATGAACTCCCATTGTTAATGCGGTCACCGGGATTTTACATCCGCAGGTATGGGAATTCACATGCTATTGAATTTTAAATTGTTACTTGCCAATCCTGGTTTTTAAATAAAAATCATATCTTTAAAATTCATTATTAGATTAGTGGGTTTATTTAACAAACCATGCATAAAATTGTGATTCACATATAACTGCAGATTAAAGTGGTTCAAGATGTTTGTTTTTAGGTATATGTTGTCTTTGTATAACGCGGTTTAAATTATGCTTTGAGTTAATTTATTCATGGTAAAGCAGCATCACACAATAGAGATATTCTCCGCCAACTGTCCCCTATGCAAGCATGTTACTGATGATATTTCAATAGGCAAATGTGGAGGCTGTAGCCAAACGATTTAT
>JADDOQ010000106.1 GCA_016782315.1 Nitrososphaeraceae archaeon
TGTTTATTGCAATAAGGGAATCCTGTAGCATTCCTGTCAGATGATCGTTTCCCTTTTCCTCATGCAAATGGGGATTCCTGGTTTCAATTTGAAATATCTCTACACCTTTTTTTATTATGCCTGCTAAGTTTGAGGGCAACAAACCTCCAAACTTTTCTAAAATATCGATTAATTCATATGGTTCAACAGAATACCCGCTAGAATAATTTAGATTTTCAGCAAGTGCCATGGATAGCGCATGCTCTCCGGCATTCCCAGTTGAGATGATTTCACTCTTGGAGCCTGTTATGTTGGAAATCAAATCATTTAGATATTTGTTACTAAATTCAGATATTCTTCCCCATTTTGGGAATACTAAAGTGTTATTAACTATTTTTGGCTTGGATTTCCAGGATATTCTGATGTTGCTATAAGGTGTAGAAGCCATTCCGAAACCAGCTGCAAAAATCTTGACATATTCATTTACTGCTCCGGGAAAATAGTTATCGCTATCAATAAAACCAACGTATTTTTTCAATTGCATTTTAGCCAATAAAATGCCAATTATCATTCCTTCAGCTTTTCCATTGCGCACTTGACCTTTGGAATCTAAGATTGATGTGTAGTTTACCTTCTTGAATATTTTGCCTAGTTCGTTATCTTTCTGGTTAATGACCATAATTTTTTTATCTGCGAATCGAGAGTATTGCTTTACCATTTCTAACTCCATTGAAAATCTGTCGTCAGGCGCTCTTTTACTGTTTGATACTATAATAACAAGACATTCATTTGGGATGCCACTTAAAACTCCTTCGAGAAGACCTAGTTTTTCGTTTTTTACAGGTATGACTATGGCTAATTCTCGTAATATGGATGATAATTCGTCATAGCCAAATGCTTTGATGGACTGATTACCATTTAGGATAGGTGATTTTCCTGAGTCTATTTCATAAATCTTTTGAAGTTCATGGATGCTAACTGAACCTATCTTCTCCGTGTGTTTCGGTGGGAAATCTAATCTCATGTATTCACTTATCTGTATATATATTCATATATATAGATCATACATAAAAAATGATTGAACTATTGATTTTTGCAATGATATTTTGATTGTTGGTTTGATTACAAGACAATATCCAGTCTCGGATGCCAATTCACCTAAAAATAGGATAAAGATCCTTTCTTCCACAAGAATGAAGTAAAGTGGATTCTGATGGTTTGTAATACAATTAAATCCATTTGATGTGATATATTTTTGAACGAAATACCATAGGAATATCATTTGCAAAACATGATGCTTCAAACCTGAGATGTTTATGCAAGGAAACGTATTGATAAAAAATATCATAAAGGGATTTGAAGAGACATTGTTTTTTCATTTAGTTTGAATATTAGAGGAATTGATCACAGAAATCGCCAATGCTGTTTTCTTTGAATGTAATAACCAGTCTAAATGTAAAACATATATTTTACTGCATATAATTTTGATATTGTTCATCGCGTTATTAGATTAATCGTATTCCTAGTTACCATGCTGGATTTAGCTTATCCAAAATTTCATTACCTCTCTTTAGATATTTTTCAAATTTGTATTTTCAAATAGGTCTCAAAAAGGAAAATATTTTATGCAAAATAATAACTTTGATAATATCGACATTATATCTAAATTCCATCTCTGATTGAATCTCAGATTACCACATGGATCATTATTACCGTGGTTTCTGTGGAAATATGTGATATCTGTGTCAAATATTTAATTTTTTTATGTGCAAATTCAACTGAAATGCCTGGAGTTTGATTAAAATGTCAAGTAGGATTTTTTTTTGCAAAATAAAACTATCAGAAACCAACAATTTGATTAGTCTAGATGCTGTTTGGTGATGCTGATATAGAATAATATGAAGTGATATTCTTCCTATAGCATATCAAGATGATATCTAAATCTAAATTGGCTGTTTTTGACATGGATGGGACAATCATTGATGGTAGACTTATTGATGCCCTGTCAACCAAATTTGGTTTATATGACCAAATAAAGCAGATTCAAGCCGATCCATCCATTTTGGGTTTTATCAAAACTCAAAAAATAGCCTCTCTTCTTAAGGGAATCGATGAAAAGGAAATAATATTTGCGCTAGAGTCTATACCAATTATGAATAATTTCCAGCATGCTGTATCTGTTTTAAAGGAGGGCGGATGTAAAATAGGTATAATAACTGATAGTTATAGCATTGCAGCCAAAACATTGGCTAATAATTATGATTTGGATTTTTATACTGCCAACGATTTGATGGCAAACAATGGATTAGTAACAGGAGAAGTTTGTATGCCATTAGGCTGGGACAAAATAAACTGTTTTTGCAAGAACTCTGTATGCAAAAGATACCATTTGGAGACTTATGCAAATAAATATGGTGTAAACATTAAAGATACAGTAGCTATTGGCGATACCAGAGGTGATTTATGCATGGTGACTCATGCAGGCATAGGGATTGCATTTATGCCTAAGGATGACTACATCAATAAATGCAAATATATAATAAATCGACCCAATCTATCAGATATATTCAATTTTATAAAATAGACGGGAAAGATATCAATCTAAAATAAGGTAGTACTTTTTATATCTTGTTCACCAATAACAGTTGTTTAGGAAATTATAAAATGTGTAGTATTGTAGGAATTTTAAGCAAAAAAGAGGGGAATGTTACTCCTTTAATTGGAAAAATGTTATACTGTATGCAAAACCGAGGTCCAGATGGAATGGGTTTTGCCACAGAGAACCAAATAGTCTACTCGGATACCTTTGATAAATTGTTGTTCTCACAGATACACGGACATGACGTATTGGGGCACACAAGGTTAGCAATAGTAGGCGGTCCTTGCGGTCCACAGCCGTTTATGAGCTGCGACAAAAAATTCATACTTGAGCATAATGGTGAAATATATAACTACAAAGAGCTTAGAAAAAATCTTTCATCACATCACAAATTCAGTACTCAAACTGATAGTGAGGTTATTGTGCATCTTCTTGAGGACCAATACCAAAAAGCAAACGGCGATCTAATTGAAGCTATCAAAGGAACAGTTTCACAACTGGACGGAATATACATTATCGCAATAAAGGAACAATCCACAGGCAATATCATCTTGGTGCGTGACGGTATAGGGGTAAGGCAAATCTACTATGGTGAAAACAAGGACTTGATTGCATTTGCTTCAGAAAAAAAAGCCCTATGGAAAGTGGATATGTTCAATCAGATCAAAAGACTCTTACCCGGATACGCTTTGGTTATCTCACATGAGGAAGAGTTCACAAAATTTGAAACGAATCTATTCCCCATTTCAGTAAATACAAAAAAATCAATTCGTAAAGAATACCCAATTCTATATAAAGACCTTGATACTGCAGTTAATGCATACAGCAAGGCATTGTTTGAATCCGTAAAAAAACGAGTGAGTGGCTTTAACAGAATTGGAATTATCTTTTCTGGTGGAATCGATAGCGTTGTCGTAGCGTATTTGGCTAAACAAATGGTTCCAGAAGTTGTTTGCTACACTTCTGGAATTAAAGACTCAAACGATATCGTCAATTCAATAGAAATAGCAGAAAAACTAGGTCTAAAATTGGAAGTAAAGGAGTGGACTGAAACTGATGTCGAAAACATTATTCCACAAATAATCAATGTGATTGAAGACGACAACATGGGACAGGTCGAGGTTGCTATACCCATTTACGGTGCCGTAAAGTTGGCACATGAACAAGGCATGCGGGTCATGCTAACTGGCCAGGGGGCTGATGAACTTTTCGGTGGGTACTCTTGGTACTCCAAGATTGTTCAGAAATACGGGTATGACAAAATCATGGAATACATGATCCAGGACCTCAAGTTACTCTATAAAGAAACTCTGGAAAGAGAGGATAAAATCACCATGTCTGAAAGCATAGAACTGCGTGAACCTTTTTTGGATACCAATTTGATAGACACCGTAATGAGAATAGACCCTCGTCTCAATATTCACAATAACGGCAACAAGTATGACAATTTGGGAAAGCGTGTGCACCGTAAACTAGCAGAAAAAATAGGAATACCAAAAGAAATTGCATACAGAATAAAAGAGGCGGCACAACACGGCTCTGGGCTACATAGTACATTGGATGCCTTGGCAAAGAAAAACGGATTCACACAATTGAACGTTAAATCCAGTTATCTGGATAAACTAAACAAGAGGGAGCTGATAGGGAGCTCTCAAAGATATGGGCATCTTTTCGAAAACGAAAAGATCTGGACAATAGAGCCGCACATACAATTGTATTTGGAAAACATTGCAATGAACATTTTACCTAAAATCAACAACTGAATTCCAAAATCACTTTTATTTTTGGCAGAAAAACATTATTATCTGCTGTTGCCATCAACCAAGAATATTTTTATGCGCAATGTCTAGTGTGCTTTAAGATGTAAATTATAATTATTTTTAATGAACTTTGCATTAATCATTGTGTATTTGACTGTTCTTTATGTTGTTTGCCTTTTAGTAAGCATGAAAAAAGATATTTGAATTGTTTCTTTATCTTAGCTTTTGAGCATCAATTCATTTTAGAAAACAGGCTTTGTTTTATTCCGATCTTAAACTATTGTTATTGTTATTATAGTTATTGTTATTAGACCTAAATATCAAACAGATTATATTGTAATTCATTGATGAACAGCAAGAATACAAAAATAACCATCATCACTTTACAGTAATGTTTCAAAAAATAATATAATTGTATATAATTTGTTATAATTTTAATATAACATTATATATTTAGAATTTATAATAACAACAATCACTATTTCTTTTAATATCATTAATGCGCTATACAATCATAAGGATGATGAATAAAGAGACCAAACAGTTCAAGTTATTGTTCTTTGGTTATCCGTCTAATCTGATTAATTATACTGGTGGTTATCTATGGATGAAAAAGGTTGCAGACTGTATCGAAAAAAGTGGCTCCTACTTGGTTTTAAAAACCGAAAAAAACTACTCCTCCACTATATTGCCCCGAAAAATCATAAATGATTTGTACAATGCCGTAAAAGCCCTTGTTAGACAACCAGATGTCGCAATTTTGGATTCGTGGGGTGAATCCAATATTGTCCTTTGGATGCTTCTTAGAGTATTCAAACCAAAAACTAAGATATTAGTTGTGTTTCACCATCATGAACCACGTATACTTATCTCTAAAAACCTTTTTCAATCCTTGTATAACCTCATGATTCTAAAACTTACCACAAAAATGCTTAAGGATTCTGATACAATCTTAACAGTAAGCCAAGCATCAAAGCACGAACTCAATACAATCTATGGCATAGGCGTAGATAAAATAAACAAAATCAAGGAAAAAGCAAATATAAAAACTGAAATATTGACAAAAAGCCTTAAAGATAGAATTGCTATTGTCGGAACCGGAATAGACAATAATTTGTTATTTAGGGTAAACGGTAATAAAGATGGCAATAACGATAAGAAAGATATTGATTTTCTATGCATTGGGCGAATCGAAAAATTCTATGGGTTGGAAGAAATCTGGAAAAACATAAAAATACTAAAACCAAACTCCAATTTAGTAATGATTGGATCCATATCTCCAGAAAAGGGGGAAAAGCTTCGCAGAATGGGGATAGATCACAGAGGTTTTGTACCTGAAGAAGAAAAAGTCAATCTTTACTCAAGGGCTAAAGTCTTTATTTTCCCATCGTCAATGGAAGGATTTGGTATCGCTGTGGCTGAGGCACTGTATGCTAGTATGCCGGTAGTGGCATGGAACCTTCCCGTTTTTGAGGAGTTATACAAAAAAAATGACGGCATAAAGATAAAACTGATTGAGTATGGAAAGAGCGACTTGTTTGCAAAAGAATGTATTGACACCTTGGACATGTATAATAAGACAAAAAAAGCCAAGGATAACAAAAAAATAAGCTTGCCCATTCCTAACTGGCAAACAGTCGCACAGAATGTAGTGGCAACTATAGAATCCATAAAATAATACAAGACAAAAAAAACATTCCTAAATGTAAGGTCTTTGTACTATTTTATCATATATCCGTAATTAATTTATAGTTGTTTTTTGATACCGTGTTATTAAAATATTCATATTGCAAAATTTTTTTGCTATACTCCATCAGAAAGTATCGTATCTACCCTACACAAAACTAAAATCAACCACCTCAACCAATCCATATTAAATATATGTAAGAATCAATCGAATTTGCTTGATACTGGCACTCAATTTTGATTTACTTATACTATGTGAACTGGAAAATGACTAAGGCCAGGATAAACAAGTGTTTATTTCCAATCATAACGTCATCGATTTTAGATGCCTATGGTGGAAGTGCAAGAAGGTGTAAAAGATGATGGTGGTAATTTAAATAGGTAGAGAAAAAATGCTTTTGCAGGATAATACTTATTACAATAGTGATTAGTTTACTTACAATAATTTTAACTATAAATCATGGTGTTGAGTTCTTTTAACCAAATCAAATAACTTATTGTTGTGTTTACGGTAAAGTGTATTTAGTTCTTATTACCATTGTAAAAAAATACCACTAACTTCGTTCTACTTATACTATCTGTGTTATAGAAAATCTGTGTTATAGAAAAAAGTGATGTTTTGTACTAATCTATTTTGATCTCTTTTCCTTTTGGCTTTGTACTTTTCTTTTTGTTAAATGTTACTTCCAAGATTCCGTTATGGTATTTGGATTTGGCAGTTTCAATATCTGCATCCTGTGGCAATTCTATGGTTTTATGATATCTCCTTTGGGGGTCATTTGCTATGACCTCTACCTCACCGTCATAAGCGTTTATTTTTATGTCTTCTTTTCTGATGCCTGGCATTTCCAGTATTACTTTGACATCGGTATCCGTTGAGTTAACATCCACCAATGGTTCTCTTTCGGCAGTTATCTGGGTATTTGTTCTGCTCCCATCAATGTTTGTTTTTCCGGTTCCCCTTCCAGCAAGTGACTTTACATTCCCAAACTCCCTTACCTTTGGTTTTCCATCAGGCCCAATAGTCATCGAGTAACCATACACTATTGGCCCCACTTCCCTTACCTTTCCCCCATCTGGTGTTTGGTATTCCCTTACCAACTCTTTTGGTGCGTTTGATTGAATATCGCTGAATTGGTTAAACACCCTCTCCATATCCTGCTGCATATCCTCAAACTCTTTAAATATATCGCGATCAAAAAAACCTCTTCTCATATTATTACCGCTGCTACCAAAAAATCTCTTAAACCAATCATAATTGTCTATATCTCTAATACTCATTTTTAAATATCCCTATTATATGTAATACACATTACAGTATAAATACATTTCTAACATCTTGTAATATTTTTTGAATTTATTATATTTTGCAATTGTAAGGTGTATCTAATTGATACACTGAGAATGATGAAAGAATTGCGCCAAGATTATGCTATCCATGACCTACCACCATATTAATCTAAATGCGATTATTCACCAAGGTTTGACTTAATTAATAGACTATACTTTGTGTTAGAGTTTAAGCCCATCCGTTATGGCAGTTTGTGAGTTTAAATTAAGAACGTTACGTTGCTATGCTTATTGGGTTAAATGTATTTTTGGTTATTGTTTTTTAAATGACAGTGAAGAGTATACTTTGGTTCCATTTATTGACTTCACACAAATCTACTGTTGGATGAA
>JADDOQ010000107.1 GCA_016782315.1 Nitrososphaeraceae archaeon
GGTTCTTTTAAGTCGGTTCTATGAATAATAAGGTGTAAGAATAAGTGGTAGAACAAAATAATGAAGAACTTGGCATTTGGTCACTGTATTTATACTCGGTGAAATCGCCGGCAACCAGGGTTAAGTGGTATAATGGTGAGTGTTGCAAATGTGTTTGTCCATATTGTTCAAAAAGTTTCCATCAACTTCAGTCTTGTTTTATTATACCTTCATAATGACTTATCTGTTTTGTTTTATTATCTTTTTGTGTTTTATCGCTATCACCATTTTGACAATGCATTGAGATGAAGAAAGCGGGGTGAACAACCATTGTTAAAATTACATCAATTGGTTTCTTCTCTTGTTGAGGTGGTGTATTTTCTTTGTTGTGGCAGCATTATGTACACACATGCCCCCCCACACATAGTGCAAGGCACATTGTTGCCAGCGTTTTGCCCGCTGTGACTGAAATGGATTTCCTTTGCTTTTTCGGGATCTATTGACAGGGATAGTTGTTTTTCCCAATTAAGTGTTCTCCTTGCTTCGGTCATTTCCATGTCCCATTTTATAGCCTTTTCTCTTATTTTTACCAAGTCTCCAGCATGTGCGGCTATCCTGTATGCGATTCCAATTTTGCACTCTCTTATATAAAAAAAATATCAATAAAACCTACAATAATATATAGGATTATATCATTAAAGATCTTCTTAAAATAAATTCAGTATTATGTAAAATAACTTGAATATAGTTTATTGGATTTAATGAATCATGAATAAAAAACAGATTGGTAAAAAAGTGGTATACACGTTTATAACCACTTTTATAATGAGTTCTTTAGTGCTTTCAGGTAACAACTTAGCTTTTGCACTGCTAGGCTTTGGTCTCTTTGGCGGTGGTGAAGAAGATCAATCTTCTACAGCAACTTCACATGGCTCTACCTCCTTACAAAATGCACGATGTTATTCACCCACGGGTAGTATTATAGATTCATGTAACTCTGGAGATTTATCAACTAGCGAAAATACCGGCTATAATCCATTAGGGCAATAGCAATAACTACTTCTTTCTTAATATTCTAATCCTCAAAATGAAAACAATTTTTTGTAAAAAAATCAATGGACTAAGATTGAAATACAAGGATTATTTTAAAGATCTGAAACATAGTGGCTGTTGATATAAATTATGGAAAATTTTAAGCAGTGACTGTATCGGATCTAGTTTATCTAAACACTTATCCAAACCGCCAGCAGCTCCAGAGCCATATCCTACCCTAATCCACAACCAAAACCCTTAGATTATAATATTTATGATTTAGATTTCAACAATGGTTTTTTGTTTGCAACAGGGAACTATTACAATAACTGCAGAAAGGAGGCCGAATATACAAGGCCAATGCAAAAGAATGTATTTGATGTTGATATTAGACAAAACATTAGATAAATAAACAGAAATAAGTTACATGTCAACATGCTTTTACCTTGTTGCATCATTTTATAGGGACTAGAAAAATCATAAAGTAATATTATGCCTCATTATAAAGAGACAATGTTGTAGTAATGACCATCCTAACTGAGATATATTAAATTTTGATTCTGGATTCTGATTACCATGAGTAACATAACAAAAAACCACAAAGTTGGAATATTCGCAATCTTCATCGCATCAGCATTGATGTTGGGAACAGTCTCTGTTTCGGGATTTGACTCTGCATTTGCAGGTGACTCTAAGGACAAAGACAAACACGAATCCAAGTACAGAGAATCAAATAGCTATAAGAACAAAAACAATGACAATGAAGCAGAGCAAGAAATCGAACAATCACAATTCAGCTCACAAGACTCACAATGTATATCTGGTAATACCACACTCTTCTCTTGCAACAACATAGCAGTGCAATTAAACAACAACACAGGCAACCAAGCCTTAGGACAAGAATAAACCCACCCTCTTTCTTATTAATTTTAAAGTTTAGCAATTAAGTTATCAGTTGTTGTTTAAGTTAAAGATAATTACAAAAATGTTATTTTCATGATTTACTTTAATAATAGAATACAAATTCTTTTGTTAAGGTTAAATACTTAATACTTTTTTGTCACTTTCTTAAGACATATGTCTCTTCTCTCAAAGTCAGAGATTCAGTACCTACAGGGCCAAAAGAAGGTCTCAAGGTCATATGAGTGCAAGTTAAGGTCCATCATAAAAAAGAATATAGTCAACATTATAGGTAAAAAATTCCTTTGAAATCCCAAATCACAGGTTGCTGTAATGAGTGAAAACAGCATTATTGGTAGTATAGGTTAGCGACGGCCATATGGCCTTTCTATGCAAACTGATCTAATTCCCTCTGTTATCTATTTAATAATACTCAAACTGACAACCGCCACCACCAAAGCCGTTACTGCTGCCATCGAATAAACCTACAGTTAAATCTTTTACAAACCTCTTTGCTTTAGTCAAGGTATTATACGGAATGCATATTTGATATTCATACAAAGAACATTTATTATTATTTATTCTAGGTATCGGGAATAGCAATGGTAGCATTATTTGTGCTCAAATTCAAAATAATAATAGCGATATCTCATTAGTTGTAAACATTATATCCCATTAGAGGCCCAAATTACAATTGGCTTTCGTAAATGAATAGATCTAGTCTACAGAAAATCCAACTGTTTGAAAGGACATATTAGTATAGGTCAACGTTAGGTTGCATACATGATTAAATAAAAAAAGAATGGGTGATTAGTTTATGCTAAAATTAATCCAATGCGTAACCGGACTCACAATCTTCTTTTGATGCACCTGATACAATGAGTCAGTCAGTTGCAGATTCTCAAACGTTCTTTGTATTGCCTTCTACAGGCATGCATCCATCAATGAAACCTTTGTAGTAAGCGTCATCACCGCCTTTCTCATCTCCACAATGGTCGTATGTGTCTACACTAAAAGGTCCGTTTTGTCCATCATCATATCCCGCATCTCTACAACTATCATTCCAGTCATTTCCTGCATATGCTGTATTTGTTGTCAAAGCTGTTCCAATTAATATTGCCACAGCGACTGCTGTTATATAAATTTGTATCATCACATTTTTCTAGAATGATCTAATTACATTAATTTAAAGATCCGTAATGACTTCCAAACTACCTATTATACCATCGGCGAACAGATTCGAAAAAATCATTGGATTACCAATATCTGCTACTATCTGCCCTACTCTCAGGTTTGTTGAGATTCAACCAGTTAATGGAATATCTGCAACACAGCACGAGTTTCTCTTTTTTTACTTATGATTAATACAGTCTTTGAATATAGTAATTCATTTAATGCAAAATACGTGATTTTGTTGATACCTTGATATTTTGTGTTGCTATACTACGTTGTTGATAGGACCTTGTAAACCCATAATGCAATGAATATAATGACTGGTTAATAATGTTTAAAGTTGCAGTCTTTGTCCATATACAATTCATACATAAATTTGGATAAAGTCGTGGTTTACTTTAATATCTGCAATATGTGTAACCAATTGAGTATTGGTTGATACGCCTAATTGTAAGTTAAAGATATAGAAAGAACTTAAGATTATTGTGCATTAGAGGAAAAATCTTTTAGGTGTAATTGATCCTACAATATAATATAAAAAAAATTTGAAAATGGAAATAGAGACAAAGCCAAACGAATGCGAAGTATGTGACACTCAAACGAGTCATTATGTTAAGGTAAAATTTAGATTTGGCAAAGGGGATCTAAAAGTATGCTCTCGCTGTGTGAGAGAAATGTGGAGTTAATGAATGACTAATTTCATATGTCTTTGCATATTGAAAAAAGAATAGATATCTAATTCTTCAGGTAACAATATAGTAATAATACAATGAAATCATAATCTTTAATTTGGTATTACCCTTGAATATAATAGAATCTCTTATAGGGAATCGATATCGGCATTAGCCCCCATGGGCCCGCGATAAATTTGACTAAAACATTGAATTTGTTTATAGAATATAACATGTTTCAAATAATAATCAACTAATTGTCTTGCTATTAATTGGCTATTAAATTAGTTTATACGGTCCTGTTGACTTAAAATGATATAGCTTGAAGATGTTCTTATTCAAATATGATTAGTAAAAGACGCATAACACCTATGGAGTGCATTGGCTATGGTTTGTATTTGTATTTTCTTGGTTTGTCATTGAGGAATGTTGTCATCAAGGCATTGTCCTTTCTGCATATATTCAAGAGGAGCCGTTCTAATCCACTTACCAACCTGTCTTTTCATATAACAAGATAATATACAGCTCGACGGGGACTTGATCTGAGGCATAGGGAATTGCTGATCTCATCGGATGTTTTTGTTCTCATAACTATTTATGAATAGTTTAATCTGAAACACGATAAATGAGTTGAAATGTGACACAAACTTTTATTAATATTTTATTTGTGTTTTGACAAAAGAAAACAATAAACAAGTAGCTAAAAGCAATGCATTTTTACTTCCTTTTCTTTCAATTTAACTTTACATATTTTGGATACTTTATACAAGGCTAAAATTAGTTGTTTTTTAAGCTCAAACAACAAAGAAATTATAGAAAAATAACAGTAGTATCAAGCTATTAGTTACAATATCAGTAATAGCTGATATTTTTTAATTTATTTATAAACAAACCCTATTACTATAATGTATGTGATAATTTCACAAAAAGAAAAAGAAGATTTAATTCGGAAACTACTAAGTGAAAGACGCACTTACAGGGACATTGCTAAAAGTGCCAATTGCTCACCTAATGAAATAGCACGAATAAGAAAAAAAATTACTGGTGAAAACAAGGAAACTAATGAGGATATGAAAAGCAAGTCTATCTGCTCCAGAGCATTTGACTTGTTTCAAAAAGAAATACCTATCACTCAGATCGTTATAGACCTGGATATAGAGCCAGAACAAGTAAAAAAAATCCACGATAGCTATCTAGATCTATTAAATAGACAAAAAATTGTGTCTTTGTTAAAAGAAGGAAACAACATGCTAAAAATTGAGATACTTGAATTTCTTCAAGAAAATCCAGATCTTCTGGCAAAAATTAAAGAAGCTGTAGACATCCAAATCCTGATTTGGGAGAAGATGGTAGAACTGAATGAAGCTAATACGGATCTAGATACTACAAATCACTTAATTAGGTATGCTGAATCAAGGTTACAGGAACTATATATGGAAATTGATAAAATAAATGATAATTAATTTCAAAATAATTATTTTTGATATCATTTGGATGGCTAATGATAAAGAATCATGATATAAGTAACACCTAAAGACGACGTCATAGTGTTATAACAGGCCCCATGGCCCGAGACAATGTCAGTCCTGTAAGTCGGGTTCCAAACAAAATAAACAGAAGGTTTATTTGTATCTTATCGAAGGTTTTTAAAAACCATTGATAAAGTCGTCTTTATGAAAATCTTTTAAATAAATGTTCTAAGATAATTCATATTCATATCTTATTCTAAAATGTTATAGTTTTCGATTTATCTGACTCTTGTATAGTTGACAAGCATCAAACCTCCATCTTGAATTAACCCTATTTGCGGTGCATAGTATTTGTACTCTTTATATCCTGGTTCTAGTGGATTTGACTCTTCAACTTTTGGTATATTCTCGTAGTCCCCTATAGAAGTAGATATAATATCATTTGGACTTGTGGTTTCAGCTCTGTCCTATGCTACTTTCTCTTCTCAACTCATCCATTCTGATTTGTCCTTTTTGTGGTAATTCATTAGTGTCGGGTCTATAGTAATGACTGACAAATACCAAACTGCCTGTCTTTCCCGCAATAAGTTCAATATCTCATGTTACATTTCTTTATTGCATAAGAATATCAATCTATTGGAAAACCAAACCAAATAAAAAATAATAAGTCGAGTATCGAAGAAATCAAATGAACGTTAAAACCGATAATGTATGGGCATTGGGGAATTTTAAGACATTTCTATTTTTCTACACTATCAAAAATTTGAGAAAATGATGTGCTTGATTGTTTAGGTGCATTTGTTAAAACACAAAGACGGAACATTTTAATTCATTTGAGTGCCTATTTTATCTATATGGGTTTTATGCACAAAAAACGATTTTCACTGTCTGTTATTGCTTTAATGTTTATAATGGTTTTCGGAATGTACTCGTCATCTCAAACGTCATATGGTGCATATTCCAAAGCCCCTCTTTCACCAAACACACCTACCATAAATGATGATAAACTCACTGTTGAAAAGATAACGGATGGTTTGGACTTTCCTACCAGTATGGCATTTGTAGGCCCAAATGACATTTTGGTTACTGAGAAAAATACTGGCAAGGTTATGAGGGTTTTAAACGGTCAAGTACAGGCTCAACCGGTGCTTGATGTTGCAGTAGCTACCCAAATTGAGCGAGGCCTTTTGGGCATCGCTGTTTCACCGCAACCAGATGGAAAGACATATGTGTTTCTCTATTACACAGAATCTGGCAATGGTGTAGACGGTAGTGATGTGGTTAGCATTGATGAAGCTGGCGGTGGCGAAGGTAGCAATGTCGAGCCATTAGGCAACAGGTTGTATCGTTATGAGTATGTCGATGGACAGTTAGTCAATCCGTTACTTTTATTGGATTTAACTGCAACTCCTCCCAATGGGAGGGGGGAACACAATGGAGGCAAGGTCTTGATTGGGCCTGATAAAAATGTGTATGTAGTAGTTGGGGAAGTGGGGGCACACAGAACTCAAGCTCAAAATATTGAGGATGGCCCACCTCCCAACGGTCTTGGCGGGGTTCTTAGAATTACACAGGATGGCCAGCCAGTGCCTTCAAATCCTATTTTCGGGGATGAATTGCCCCTTAACCTTTATCATGCCATGGGTATACGCAACAGCTTTGGCATGGATTTTGACCCACTGACTGGCAATCTGTGGAATACTGAGAATGGCCCCGCCGTGGGAGATGAGATCAACCTAGTTGGACCTGGCTTTAACAGTGGGTTTGCCCTCATCCAGGGATATACCGAGGATGACCTTTTAGGTACTGGAGCCTCAGCGGATGATTTGGTGATGTTGGGTGATGGGTATTACGATGATCCCAAATTTGCATGGACATTTCCACTTGGGATCACCGCCCTTAAATTCCTAAACTCCGACAAACTCGGAAGTGAATACGCAAACAATATGTTTGTGGGCGACATAAATAACGGTCTTTTGTACCGATTCACTCTAACTGGGGAACGAGACGGAATTTCTATAAAAAATGATACCTACTCTGGTAATACCATGGCTTTAGCTGATAATCAAGTTAATGACACGCCAGAAAACAGGATTATAACTTTTGGCCAGGGTTTTGGCGGTATAACCGACATACAGGTGGGCTCAGGTGATGGTTACCTGTATGTCTTGAGTCATACGGGATCAATGTTTAAAATATTGCCTGCTGCATCTGGAAGCGCTGCACCTCAAATAGGAAATCAGCCATCTGCTGCTGCGGCTGAATCATCCAACGTTGCCCAAAATGATGCACAAAGGGCAGGCTCAATACCTGCAGCCATCATAGGAATTAGGGATGCTGCGTCTTATGCGCCTAACCCAATTGAAATTAGTGCGGGGCAAACGATAACATGGTTCAACGGGGATGCAATCTCCCATACTGTGACTTCAGGTGCAGATGGTGATCCGGAAGAGGGTGAGCTATTTGATTCGGATGCAATTATTCCAGATCAATACTATAGTTTGACGTTTGATAACCCCGGGAATTATGGATATTACTGCATTTACCACCCCACAATGGTAGGTGAGGTGAATGTAGT
>JADDOQ010000246.1 GCA_016782315.1 Nitrososphaeraceae archaeon
TTATTATGGATTTTATCAATATTTTTAATAATTAAAAAGAATAAAATTGTTCGATGCCTCAAATAAATTATTTCTTTGAAAAACCCGATTACTATTATGAATTTGATAATGAAGACCTGTCACTTGGAATTAAAGATTTGGAGTCCGGGAAAAACCTAACATTTTTTGAATTATTGACTAGCTCTAGAATAAAGGATTTATTGGTTGATAAAAGCATAGGTTCGTTTAAGGTTATTGCAGTTACCAAGGATGGACCCATTATTTATTTACTTACAGAAGACAGACAAGTAGTCCAATTAAAATTGAAACAGAGGATCGATGCCATGTCCATTGATTAGGCTAATGATTTCAGAATATGGTATTTAGTAGCATAAGCCCATAACCTTAGTAATTCTCATGTGTTTATAAATATATTACAAAGGCATTATCTTGGCCTATTAACTGACAAATATGCTTTTGCTCTCTTTTGGTAAAACTGGAAACAGATTCTGAAAGAATACCTTAGTCATAAATCTTTTCTTTGAATGTCAATATTTTATTTAGAATAAAATTGCTAATAGAAGATACAATCACTGCGAATAATAAAGATAATTCATATGAATTGCCGGTCTCTACCAAACCATAGACTAGGCTCAATTGCATGATGGCCCCAAGGGAACAAATGCAAAGGAAAGACAGATATTGTTTTATCAAATGAAAAGGAGAAAAGTTTCTATCATCAAAAGTCCAGATTTTGTTTAAAATGAAATTAGAGGTAATTGAAGCAACTATTCCTACTAATGTTGATTCCATATACCACATCTTTGTGAATAGACCAGAAGACAACAGGATTGATACAAAATAATTTACCAACAACCCGCTAGCACCTACTGTAAAGAATCTGGCTGCCTTAGAAAAGAAGCGGGCAGACCTATTAAAAGAATTTGGATTTGCATTTTTGCCATATCTATACAGTTGCCAAACAGATTGCACATAATCAAGGATTATCCCAAGGTTCATTTTGCTTTTGCCTGACTTTCTATCAGTAAATGCATATGGAATTTCAATTATTTTTGCGTTTCTTTCTTTGACAAGTAATTCTAATAGAATCTTATAGCCTTTGGTATCAAAATTTGTATTTTGAATTAACTCTCTCGGAAAGGCAAAAAAACCTGACATTGGATCCTTCACATTGGGTACATTAAGGCTACGTCTGGCAATATGATTTGCCGCCAAACTCAGTATTCGCCTTTTCAATGACCATCCTTGTATGGAGCCACCATTAGTATATCTAGAAGCTATAATAATAGAAACATCGTTTTTTTGCGAAGTTTCAATTATCTTTGGTATGATTTCTGGAGGATGTGAGAAATCTGCATCCATTATCAGCACTTGTTTACCCTTAGCATAACTAACGCCTTCCAAAATGGCTTGTATGAGGCCTGTCTTTTGTTTTCTGTGTATTACCTTGATGTTTATATTGCCTTCATTTTGAGCGAATCCGTTATTTTTTATGTAATTGTCCACTATAACCCCTGTTCCATCAGGAGAGTTATCATCTACAACAATAATTTCGGCATGAATAATTTTGCTAATCTTTGACTTTATTGATTCTAATAAGGGCACAATATTTTCGGCTTCGTTATAAGTTGGAATAACAATAGACAGTTGAGGAGAAGTTTCCGAGCCAAAAATTCTCACCCCATCTGTTTGCATTATTTGTGTTTTAATAACAAATAATATATAAATCCAATTACTTTGGCCCTTAGATAAGTTTAATATTTTCCCACCAACACTAAAAGAGCTACAAAAGTATGAGATCAATATAATCAAAACTAGGTAAAACATACAACTGTGACTAAATTCATTGATGTGTCATCCAATGCCCTTTTTTTCCATAATAGTGTTGCAATCTGCTGAGGTGGCATGGGCTGGCCAACAGGAATGACATATCGAACATTGTGCAGCAGAAGAGAAACTTAAGAATCTGGATAGGAAATCCATAATCCATCTGCAGGATGTTCTTGTTGTTATTGATTTGCTTGTCTTACCGAATTTAGTAAGGTGTGATTGTCATCTTTAGAATGTCCTAATTTCTTGTTTCCGGGAATGTGGCATGATTTGATATTTTTTTCAGGTATCTGTCCACTTTCTGATATTTCATCGATGTTTTTATAACCATTCGGTGAAAAATCACATATAAGGATGCTCCGGCCGGGATTCGAACCCGGGATCGTCGCCTTGAGAGGGCGAAATGCTTAACCGG
>JADDOQ010000108.1 GCA_016782315.1 Nitrososphaeraceae archaeon
GCAGATCACTTGACCAAACCAAGGGCAACATCAACAGGTCAATAGACGAGTCAAGAAACCAAATCCCACGTTTCAACAACATTGTCAACAGCTACCAAGAGCAATCACTGCAAACAGCCAAAGAGATTTCAGAACAATATGTTGAGTCCCAAAAGGCGGTAATTAGCTCACTCCAGTCAGCATGGAGACCATACAGTGAAAGATACAACAGTTTGGTCACAAGCTTTGCGTCCCCCGATTCCATGACAAAGGCATACACCAAACTTGTCAGCAACCTTGCGGACAACGCAGTTTCAGCTATAAGAATTACAAACAACATGATCTTCTCAAGCCTTTACTCCATGAAGTCAACACTAAAGCAGGCAAAAGACAACACAAAACACCTATCAAATCTAACTGATAATACGGCAAAAACCTTTGAGCAAAACTCAAGGCAAATAGCATCAGCAGTCTCAGAAGCTAACTCAAATAACCAACAAAGCCAAAACAACAGCAACACAAATGGCGTAAACACTACAACATACTCAAACACAACAACAACAACAACAACAGCAAAACAATAACAGAATAATTTTTGTTCTGTTTTCTCTTTTAGTATATTATTATACTTGATATATTTTTTTAAAAAATTTTTTATTTCATTAAATATGTTGTAAATTACTTGCCACCAATAAAAAAAAGATAAAAATTGCAAAAAGTTTAATAATTTATTCCAACTAAAGTCCTCATGCCAACTGCCTATGTATTATTAAACTGTGATTTAGGTGCTGAAGGCGAAATAATTAACAAAATAAAACAAGTTCCAGAAGTAGTAGAGGTGACTCACATTATAGGAGTTTACGATATTATTGTTAGGGTTTCATCAGATGATATGTTTAAATTGAGAAAAATAATCAAAACGAACCTAAAACACATTGACAAAGTTCGCTCTACACTGACAATGATTGTAATAGACGGGCAAGATTATAAAAAAAAATAATTGGTAATGGTGTAGTATTATTTGTTTTGTTGATTGATATTTTGTGAGGGGTTTTATTTTTTGTACATGGGTTTAACCTCACATATTGAAAAGTTCCAGATTTATGCCAATGTAAAATATGCATTTAAAATGCAATCCATACCAAAAAAATATTCTTTTGGCACAACTAAAATATCTTATAGAAAATAACTGCCCGTCTTTTTGCTATAACAAGGAAGAAAAAACCTGTCTTTAAAGCTTTGGTGATAAAAAGAAAATTCCAAAAGATAGTCAAACGATATTGTTATGATTTGTTAGAGAATTTGTCTTTAGAACTTGACTCAATAACAAAATTTTTTAAGTAGTTATTTCTCAATAATTGAGGGTTATCGTCGCCATCCTAGCAGAAAAACATTTTATCACTGACAAATTCAATATAACAATTAATAACGTTATTTTAAATGTTTAATAGAATCCTTTGACATTATTAAAGTGCGAAACATGGATTATGATAAAGTCTGCAAAGATATTATTGATCTAGATCCGAAGATTCGTTTTGCTGGTATATGCGATGATACTGGTGAGATCTTATACGGTGGAATGAGGGAAGGAATAACAAGTCATCTGTCCCCTGATGAGACAAGAAAATCAGTTCAGTTAGCAATAGGAAGATGGGGATTACGCGATGCACTCTCACCTAAAACAGGTAGGCCAAAATATGCGATGGCAGAATATGAAAAAATCAAGCGGGCAACCCTACCATTAAATGAAGATTACCTTCTACTAATAAGCATGGAGGTTGAAGCTGATCATAACAGCATCATTAACCAAATACTAAAAATAATTGGGCAATAGCACATTATTTCGTTAAAGATATTGATCTCTAATGAAAATAACATTATAAAGTTCTTTACACAACATTAATATTCATTTAGGCAATAAAACTTCAATAGTAAACATATTATATCTTTTTCCCATTCACAGATTTTCAAAATCAATTTCATTAGAATAATCCAAATAGAAAAAAGAAATAACCCCAGTAACATATCGTTTTTATTTTATTAGACACCTATCCAAATAAAAAATAAAAAGAAAACATGTACCTTTTTTCAAGTCATACCGAAAACCCTATTTTATATTTTAGAAATAAAAATTACAATTGTATATGCCGTACAGGTATAACTTTCGTCAATCCTATTGCGGTTTAATGATAAGGTAATCAAGGTATAAGAGTAGATCTTTTTATGTAGGAAATTAAATGTAAAGTTGATTTCATTGTTGATTGATAAAGGAAATATCGCTAAATAGATTTTTTTGATATTGTATTTAATTAATTGCATTTCCTGAAAACAAAATCCTATCTTAAATCATCAAAGGACAAGTTTTTAATGGAGACATGTCGTTGTTTAGTAATTCCATTGTGTAGACCGCAAGATTATACTCAAAAAGCGTATACAACAAACAAAATAAAACTGATGCGACATTTGATTCACATGACTTGATACATAGTACTAAAGTTATTTGAGAGTCCACTAATTGATACGTATTAAATAATGAAACTAATCCAAAGTTAATTATGACAATGGAAGGAACTATTGCCAAGCCAAATGATCCATAAAGATATTTTAAACTTTTAAATAACATATTCCGTTAAAAAAATATTATGGGTATAAGAAACCACAAGGAGAATTTACCAATAACTTTTGTTATAATTACTGCAGTTATATTTGAATTAGTATTAGTAGGATTTGTTTCACCTGGTGTGGCTTCTGCACAGGTAACTACCGGGCAGATAACAAAGGGGTCCGTAGTCCAAGGAGACATTACAGCTGCAAACCTAACCAATGGTCAAGTACAAAACAATACAGTAAATGGTGGCGAGCTATCTGGTGTGAACATCACTGATGCCACAATAAACAACGCAGATATAATCACTACGCAAAATGGAACTTCAGTGATACAAAATGGAAGTAAACCATCAGTTGCCCAAATAGAAGGGGGCAAAATAAATTCAGCATCCATATCAAACGGCATTATGACCAATGGCGAAGTAACTGATGCCAAAGTAACTGAAGGCAAAATGACTGGCGTAAACATCACAGGAGCAGACATCACAGGAGCAGAATTAATGGGTGCAAATATAAATGAAATAAAGGTCAAATCAGGAAATGATACTGCTAATACCGGTGAAATGGAGCAGAAAACAGACCTTGATGAAACCATAGAAAAAATAAATCCATTCAAATAAAGATACCAAGTTAAAATATAGTTCATTTTTGTTTTCTATCTTTTTTTTTGCGAATTTAACCAATATTATAGTCAGGATAATTTAGATTGTAAAAACAATCATATTGAAAAATTATCATCAGCTGCTTCTTGTGCAACATTTTATACGCCCGATTGTCATAACAATTTGGGTTTTTGAAAACAAAAAAAAATTGTGAAAAAAGAGAGGCAATCAAGAGTTTCATCCCATTGTTTTTTATACAGACATAAAAAACCAGTGAAACAAAGCGAAACTAAAAGCAGTGCCAAAACAATGCGACTCTTTACTAAGGATATTAATGCCATGTTTTGATCTTTTGTTTGATTGAAAAATCATAAAGTAATAAAAAAAGTTATTCATTATTGTTATCATTATTGGGTATATTGTGATAACATCACCCAAAAACAAAATCAAAATTTATCAATCTGTATAAAAACAATAGAAAAGAAAAGAAAATAAAATCCGGTTATTAAAACTATTTCACAATCATATCGTTGACTACCCTCTGAAAGTTTGTTATATAGTTTGGTATTGAGAACCTGCTCACAGAATTGCTTATTTTAATACGTTCAGAATAGGACACATCAAAGGCAGATGATGCAATTTGGGTTGCTTGCTCCAAAGTATGGAAATGGTATTTAGAAGGAACAAATTCGGTCTGGCCTCCCACATCAGATACAATAGGAATCAATCCAGCACTCATTGCTTCCACTATTGACATCCCAAAGTGCTCTCCCGACCTTGGATGAAAGTACACTTTACTCTTTTTCAAAATTGACAGGAGTTTATCGAAGCTAGCATCGATTTCAAACTTAACATAATCAATTAAACCAAAGTCAAAAATCATTCGCTTTAGGTAAAGGTAATAATCATAGTTATAAGGGTCAAGGTTCCCTGCAATTATCATTCCTTTGCCAATATCATTTTCTTTCAGCAATTTTGCAAACTTGATTGCATTTTCAACCCTTTTAGATGAATCTATTCTGGAAACCACTACAATGAGATCATCTCTTTTATCATCACCATTACCATTTATTGATGAAGATAATAACACAGAATTACGAAAGGTTTGTATATCAACAGGGGGGCTAAGCACAATAATATGATTTATGCCGTACGCCTCAGAGATTGCTCTTCGGCTAAATTCGGAATTAGTAAGTAAAGTAGAATTTTTCATCATGTTATCATATATATCCTTTAGCCACCTAAGATATTTTGGAAGGCTAAAACTATCACCAACATTAATGTTAGAATTATGTTTCTCTAATACAGTATAATTAGAGTGAGCGAGGGAAGTCCTGTTTATTTTAAGGTGCCTTTCAAGATAGATTTTATCCTCAGATTGAATATAGGACTTTGCAGATGGGAAATGACAATAAGTGATGGCATTTTTTTTTGATAAAGATTCACTATAGAAGGGATCTATATCGCCATGGGTATTTATTATTAAATCATAACTATTTTTCTCAATATTGTTTCGGATACTTTGTTCATCGAATAGCCGCAAAACATTGATTTTTTTTACGCTTTTGATGGCAGAAGCAATATCTTTACCATAAGCATTTTCCAACTTTGTGATATCTGGTGTATCAAGTGTAGTAAGGTCAATATCAAATCCCAAATCTAAAACGGCCTGCATTGTTAAAAGCGTCAATCGCTCGCCGCCACCACAGGGATTCAAATCAGAATAAACAAAGTTTGCTTTCAACTATAAGTTAAAAATGAATGTGATATATAAATCAGAAATAACGGGTCAAGTTGTATTTTAATAACTGCCTAGGCAAAATAAACACATGCATATGGAGTCAAACATTATTGAAAGATTAACTACAATTATTGGTTATTGCAACAGCTTTGAATCCACAGTGAAAATATGCTAAACAAGTTATAGATCCCCTTATTGAATTCTCATTTATCAAGCATAAAAAACAATGGATTTTGCTTTCGTTGGTTATAGAAAAGTACATTAGCCAAACTTTTCCAAAATACCGGGTCTAATTTTAAATAAGAGTGCAAAAAGAAACCTTAAACGCATTAGCAACATAATTTGAGTTTCAATAATTGGTACACTGTGTTTAAGAATATACAGCATGCAAAATTCACCATATTGCTATAATATAACTGCATAAAGGCTTTTGTTTTTTTTAATCAGCATTGTCAAATGTTATCGGGACCATGGCAAAGAAGAGTCAGCGGTAAAACCGAAAGTAAAATAGACGTAGCACAATGCATCATCACATTCGATCAAAGGGAATGCACAGAAAGAAGTTTAAAACGTCCTGGGGGGTTTGTAAATATAACTTACAAAACTATTTGGATGATTTATTTAAGGTTAGTTAAAGAAATTTCCTTACAGGGCGTTATAGCCATATCTTTTCATTATTGATTTGACATCCTGGTCACTTACCTGACTAAAATTATCATAAAATTGACCAACAGCAGAAAAATTATCGAGTATGTGAGGGATAATAACCTTATCTGCCATCTCTTTGAGTTTTTCGATAGTGTCATCCCTGGCAGGTGCAACCGGTACCGCAATATAGAGTTTTTTGCAAAGATGTTTTTTCTTTATCCATTGTGAAGCAGCTATAATTGTTGCTCCGGTCGCTATCCCATCATCTACAAGTATTATAACCTTATCATGCAGTTTGTTGCCATAGATTTTGCTTCCCCTGAATTCAATTAATCTCCGCTCAATTTCCCTTTTTTCCTGCTTTATTTGATTATCAACATAACTTTTTGAGACAGGCACAATATTAGTAATCCGTTCATTAATGAAATAACTATCATCCGGCATTATGGCTCCAATTGCAAGTTCGGGGTTAAATTCCGCTCCCAGTTTGCGTGAAACTACTATGTCAAGGTCACAATGGAAATGAGATGCAACAACATCTCCTATGATTACACCCCCTCTTGGAATTGCCAAAACAACGAGCTCATCACTATTGATATTGATAATTACATCATTTAGTTTCTTCACCAGTTCTTGTGCGGCATGCTTTCTGTCAAGAAAAAGAGCTGACACCATCTTTTTTATTAGTAATTATAATATAGGAGTTATGATTAAGATGAAAAAACAATCATACTTTTTTGATTTAGATGGTATGTATTTAATAAATTATTGGCATGTTGGGTCACTCATTTGTATTCATTTTTTTATGCTTTCAACGTTATTCAAGTATTATAATTCCTTATATCTATAATATCCCTTATACATAATGTATTAGAATATGTCTAAAGCAAACTCATCCGAAACAAAATCACCACGATTCACATGCGAGCAATGTGGAATTACCTTTAGCACTAATGACGAAAAGGAAGAGCACATAAAATTGGAACATTCAGAACACAAACCACCAAGCGGCGTGGCTTAAACCTCAAATCATTTTTATTTCATCTGTATTGTTTATTTGAATGTTAATCGCCCTAAAAAAGTCAAGAAAAAAAATTACAATCATATTCAACAGGCAATAAAAGGAGAATGTGGATCCATTCCATTCTTTATTGTTTTCAGCCCATATTCTGCCGCCATGAGCCTCAACTATGTTCTTTGATATGTACAGTCCCAATCCCATGCCCTGAAAGGATTTTGTTGTGAATTTTTTTTTTTGTAAACAACTTTGCAATTATCCCTTTATCTATGCCAATGCCTGTATCTTTAATTTCAACAACAGCAATTTTGCTGCCATTGCCATCATTTTTTGCTTTTTGTATTTTATCAATCCCTATTGAGATAACGCCATCATTTTGGATGAAATTTATGGAGTTGCCTATCAAATTGGAAACGACTTGGGATATTCGGTTTTTGTCGGCATATACGAAAACAGATTCAGAATTGTTAAAATCACACTCAAAACTTATTAATTTGTTATTGAATGTGTAATTTTGGATTTCCTTAATGATATCAAACAATAGATTAACAAGGTTAAATCTCTCTTTGTTCAGGTCAAGGGTGTTGCTTTCGATTTTTGTTACGTCCAAAACATCCTCGGACAGTTTTTTTAGCCTATTTGCGTTTTTAATAACTGTGGCAAGCATCTCCTTGTGCTCAGGGTCTTTTGTTTTATTTTTGACGATTTCCGCTAGTCCCAGTATTGGCTGTATCGGGGTCCTTAGCTCATGAGCCGCTATGTTGACGAACTCCCTTTGCATTTTATCTTTATTTTGAAGTCGCATGTTGGCTGACTCTAGTTTTTTATTGGCCAATGATATTTGCTTATTTGATTCCTCTAACTCTTTTGTCCTAAATTTTACCTCCCTATCCAATATGTTATTCAACCTAGTTAAAAACAGGATTAATATCGTTATTGCCGCAGCAATCCCAGCTATTAATGAGAACATTTCTAACCTTTCGGTAAGGATTATTTCATTAATTTTCGAATAGACATTTGATGTTGGGTTTATTACAAAGAGTGAATAATGAGGATCCCCATCCAGATAATGGGATATCCTGTATTTAGTCTTTCACCATTTTTAAAGTTATAAATTAGAGAAGAAGGCTTTCCCTTATCCAATACAGTTTTTTAATGATTATTGAGTTCTTAATTATGGCCAGT
>JADDOQ010000109.1 GCA_016782315.1 Nitrososphaeraceae archaeon
GGTTGAAACTGTTTGTTGACTATCACAACAAGGAGTTAGGCCGTTAAGTGAACAGAGCCCCTTTAGCTTAATGCATTATTTAAATACTGAATGCTTTGGCGGGTTGTTGCATTGCTGATAACTAAGGTTTTGATTTATCTGAATCATTGGTTATATCTATAAATGATTAATAACAGTACATGATTTCAATGACTGTGATTAATTGGCCTCGCAAAACACCATATGGCAACAAACACATATAAACCAAATGATGAGTATTTCATTCAGAAAGCCATAAAAAAAATAATAGCCCTTATTTAAACATAAATAGATATTGCACTTTACAAATATCTTGTGTAACTTACTGATGTTTGTAAATAAGGACCATATTTTATCCAAATACAACAATTGCAATAAAGATTAAGTTTTAGATACCACTATTCAAGTTACAATATGCTTTTTAAATATCAAAAACAATTATTATAAGTAACATTGGAGAAACGCTATTTCTTCATTTGGAAAAACTTGTAGAAATAATGACGATATTAAACAAAATATTGTCAATTACCTTGAATAATCGCAGTTCATTAAAAAATTACCAAATGTGTTCTTTCAAAAATACCATATTGTATTAGAAATATACTATAGCATATCTAGTATTGTTTAACTTTATACTATATGATAATATGATACAATTTTTCAATATTATGGTATCCTAAAACAGATTCCGATTTATACACATTGATTTTGGTTTACTTTTCTAAAGGGCATTTATGGCTCTAAGAAGAAATTTGCTACAGCATTTTAACAATAATTGCAATTTAAATTATTGGGGATGATAAAAAAACTTTTTCTTATATTTGTTTTTTTTTATTGTATCACATATAATGGGTACTTAATATTATATTTTTACCATCTAGCTTCCGATTATACATATGAGAGAATTCAAAAAGCGGAGCTATCTGTATGTCACAATCATGTTCTTTGCCATTTCATGGCTTGTGCATGGAATAACGGCATACAATCAATTTGCGGATGAGCAGAAGGAGCATGGACAACCATTTGAGATAAACGCTTTTTGGAATGAATTCCTAAGGCAGACAGCAGAAAACTGGCAATCAGAGTTCCTGCAGCTAGCTTGGCAGATAGGTGGGCTTATGATATTGTTTGCAGTTGCATCACCGCAGGACCGCTTGGGTGACCAAAGGAAAGAAAAAATGCTGGAGAAACTGTTGGAGCTAAAAATGAGCAAAGAAGAATACGAAAACTTTATGGCAAAGTTAGGGGAAAAATATCCTGAAAAATAACAGTCATCCTGTAAATTCACCATTCTCACATAACCAAACTAATAAAATTTTTGATTCCTTTTTGCAATAGGCCATATTTGTGTTTATGTTGATTCAATATCAACTAAGGAAAGAAAGTAATAGCAGTGACAATATTGGACATGCTGTTATACAACTATCCCTTTTTTTGCTTCTAGCAAAATATTGTTGTCACATGCATGTCAAAACAAAAAATGTTTTGTTTATTCGATTATTCTATTGCTTGTATCTTTTAATTATGCATTGGTTGAACTATTATTCTTTAAATTCCCTAAACCAGGAAGAGATGCAGCCAGTTGTTCGTCAGCCTGTTTTAGATTGGCCATCACTTTCCCCACCCATGTTTTCTGTGTTAGGTATTGAAGTTGTGTTACTTAATTGCATTTTTACTAACTGGAGAGTGTTGGACAAATTTGCATTTTTGCTTTCCTGTAATTGCCCAGTTGTCAGGTTCTGCAAAAAGGAAGATATCTCCTCGCCCGCCATTTTCAAATGCATTGCAATTTCACTCGAATTAGCGTTGTGGGTTGCATCATGTGCCTCAAAAAGATGAGCTCTCAATCCCTGAAGTTTAACCACACTAGGATTATCGTAATTGAATATGCCAAGTGGGAAAGCTAGCGTAGCTACAAAAGTAAGTTTATAATCATTTATACACCTGCAATATCTATAATGAGGATAGAGACATGGGAAATTTTTCCTATTTCATATAATCAAACATAAAGTAAATTATAAAAGTTCCTCCCACTATAACATCTATGTCATCTGCACCTACTAAACCAACAACACCACCAAACAACAACGAAACAACAAATATAATCAAAGGTGTAGATAACGTAATTCGACAAATACTATATTTTGTTTCAAACGCCACTGAGAGAATAGATGCATGCATAGACAATACAAGGCCTCCTTTGCTGGTAGAGATAGAGCAATTAAGGGATGCCTTTGAGAATGCCAAAAAGAGAGGCATAACACTAAACTATGTCACGGAAATCACTAAAGAAAATATATCATATTGTAAGCAGTTAATTCAATTTGTAAGTGAATTACGTCATATAGATGGCATCAAAGGTAATTTTTATGTTAGCGAAAAGGAGTATATTGCACCAGCTAAGTTTCATGAGTTGGGCAAGCCCGCCTCACAATTAATTTACAGCAATGTAGAGGAAATAGTGGAAAATCAGCAATATGTATTTGATACGCTATGGGAGAAGGCAACACCTGCTGAAATAAGGATAAGGGATTTAGAACAAAATACACCTTCCGATTTCTTTGAAATTATTTCAAATCCTGAAAGGACAGCAGATGTTTTTTTGAACCTTGCAAAATCAATACAAAAAGAGGCATTGTTGATTTTACCACATAATCATTCAGTATTAATGGTTGAAGAGATAGGAATATTAGAATTCATTGCTGAGGCTCATAAAAACAGAACAGCAAAAGTGATAATCATTTATCTAGAAAATAAAGAAAATAAAGAAATTCTAAATACCTTTGCAATACAAAATTTAAAAATTAGCATTTTACCAGTCTCTTTAAACACCAATTCAATTATCTTTATAGTTGATGATAGGGAATTCATTAGAACAGAGATAAGGGATAGCCCGTCTTATAATTTTAAAGAATCAGTAGGATTTACAATTCATTCAAATAGCAAGCCAAGTATTGACTCCTTTAAATCATTTTTTTATATTATTTGGAAACAAATTCATCTTTATGAAGAGTTGTCTATGTCAAATAAAAAACTTGATGACTCTTACCGCCAATTGTATGTGCTTAATAAAATGCAAAATGAATTCATAAATATAGCAGCGCATGAGTTGCGTACACCCATAATGCCCATCCTAAACGGAATGGAGATTCTGGAGGAGAAGCTTGGCGACGACGTTAGCGACTACAGGCAGGAAATAGACATCATAACAAGAAACGCATCAAGGCTTCAGAGCCTTGCCGAAAGCATCCTGCAGGTAAGCAGGATTGAGAGCGGAACATTTAGCCTATGCGTCCAAAGCAGCATAGACATCCATTCCCTGATTGCACGAGTAATAGATGATGTCGATAAAAAATACGCATACACCGACAAGGCGGGAAAAGTCTCCATAGTGTTTTTGCCGTTCTTTGATAAAGATAAGAAACACGCAAGTGGCAACAGGGATAGCAACGGCAACGGCAACGGCAACGGCAACAACCATAATTTCAGCCCCTTGTATGTCGATTGCGATTCGCAAAAGATTGCCCAGGTCATTTTCAACCTGCTTGACAACGCCATGAAGTTTACCTTTGACGGCAAGGTTTTTGTTACCACCACCACTACAGTTGTTTCCGGTTCTCAATCTGCTGTCACCAATGGTAATTCGACAGGTAACCCCAAAGACAACATAGCAGTCGAAAGCAAACCACCACCACTTGATGGTGATAGTGATTTGGAGAACAGCAACAGCGTTTTGGTCGCGGTGTGGGACACCGGGATTGGAGTAAACCACCAAGTCAAAGACCAGCTGTTTGAGAAATTTGCCACAAAGTCACACCAGGGCACAGGGCTTGGCCTATACCTGTCAAAGAAAATCATTGAATCCCATGGAGGGACCATATGGTATGAGGAGCCATCAGAGGAGCACACCAAAGATGCTGAAGAGTTTGATTTTGGCAACATCGAGAAAAAGATAGGAGCAATATTCAAATTTGTCATCCCCATCTCCATCGGTAAAAAAAACAATAGCCTACAAAGCAGAATTATCAAATAATAATGGAACAGAATTTGCCGTAACCATAAATCATTTTGTGCATGCTGGTATTAGGTCATTATAATTAGTGGAAGTTGAGTTGAAATTTTTTTTAATCTGTTGTATCTGCATTTACTTTGACAATCGGAAGTAAAATACACTCTTTTTAAGATGTGTTGTAAACTTATTGTTGAATGTCGAATTTTAAGAATTTAGTGTCTTCCAATTTACTTGATGACTGGATTGACTATTCCAAAAATAATTTGCGTTTGTTTTCTGACTATGGGCTGTCCTACATAAACACAGTTTTGAGTTCATTGAATTTGCAATTTGCGAATGATGGCAATATTGACAAGCATAAGGTAAACAACACCAACACCAACACCAATACTGACAATGGTCCTATATCCCATGTCAACGCATTTTATTATTATGACAAATTACTCAATATAAGTAATTCCGAATTAAGCAAACGCCTTCGCTCCAAAGATTTCCTTCAGCATTTTAGGGACTACTTTGACAGCATTGTAAACCTTGATTCATCCCTAAGGCAAGTTCCTCCTTTTTTGTCGCTGTTCTCTATTTTGGATGGATTTGTTGATAGCTACCACACAACATTTCACAATACCCTTGTTTCCATTAATGAAGCGCCTCATGATGTTGTTAAGCAAACAGATGCCACCCGCCTCTTACGCTATCACCCTGCTGCACAAAACCCTATATCATCCTCCTCATTATCAGAACGATACCTTAATGCTGCTACCGCTACCTCTACCGCTGCTGCCCCTCTGCTTATGATATACGCGCCAATCAATCGATACCACATATTAGATTTAAGCCATGAGAGAAGCATAGTGCAAAAGTTTGTCTCCGCAGGGTTTGATGTGTTTCTTCTGGATTGGGGGGAAAGACAAAGCGAAAACAAACCCACTTTGGCAGATTATGTGGAATATATGGACCAATCAGTTGAGCAAATCCGCAAAATAACAAAACAAGAAAAGGTGAACCTGTATGGATACAGCTGGGGCGGCACCCTGTCCATCATATATGCGGCAACTCACAACAGCAAAATAAAAAACCTGGTTCTTCAATCAGCAAATGTGGATTTTGGTAAAGATGACACAGTGATTGCGGAATGGATGCGGAATTTTCCGGTAGAGAGATTTGTTGATGAATTTAAAGAGATGTTTGGGCATTTTATTGATTTGGCCTTTCTCATGAGAAACCCCGTCACACATAGTTTTGATGATGTAAGATATGCTCTAGAAACGAAAGAAGACAACTATATCCAGTTTATCGAAAACCTTCTAAAGATAAGGTCCTGGATAAATAACACTCCCGATATTCCCGGTCCTTTGTTTAGGCGATTTGCCATAGACCTATACCAACAAAACTTGCTAATAAAAAACCAGTTGATATTAAATAAACAAGAAGAAGAAAAAGAAACAAGCCAAATAAAAAAAGCAGTGGACCTCAAAAACATATCAGTTCCTATACTAAATATTGTTGGAAATAAAGACGATTTGGTGTCTTCAGAGTCATCCATTCCAATAACGGAAGGTGATAATGGTGATATTGGTAGTGGTGTTATTGTTTCAAGTAAAGATAGAATGTTAATTGAAATTCCATCAGACCATATTGAGTTGTGCACAAGCTATGATGCGCACAAAAACCTTTGGCCCCAAGCAACTCAATGGCTAAAAGAAAGGTCATGATGATGTATAATAAATAAACGAAAACAATGGTTTTGAAATTATTCTGTTCTAACATGGGTATAATAGACTTTTTTAAAATATTGAATCCTAAATATCGATTAATTAATGTTGTTCCTGTTATATTATACAAAACATAATAAGTTATGTGTTACCTGTAAAATTGGCCGAAGATAATATGAAGGGACAAATAGAGTTACAAAAAATCTCATAGAATTAGATTTTAATCCGATTGCGGAGTTTAACCAATGGTATAGGGCCATCCATACTGACAAGAACTTGATAATCTGGTGAAATCATTAGCAAGGATAAAAAACCAGTTATAAAAGAAATACCATTAATTATTTATATAAATCAAATTTGTAATTCTATTATTGAGTTTTGATAAAATCCATGAAAATAATATCAATAACCTCTATAATCAGTGGATAGAATTTATCCGCATTGGAGTAACCATTATGGAAACTATTGGGAATTCACAATTTATTTGGACTGATTTTTGGAGGGCGTGGAACGGAGTATATGATGAAAATGGCAAAAATCCATTTCCCATTAACACATATATGTATAACTATTATGAAACTTTTGTTCGTCCTATGTATAAAAAAGGGACTTGATAACAATAAATCTTTATAAAATCATCTGGCGACTTTTTACACTTCCAAACGAAGCGAGAATGTGACGGAGAGTTGACAGAGCCCAAAAAAATATCTATTATATAGTTGATAGTTTTCTTTCAGATACTTTTGCTATGTAAAAAGCATCTTGAAAACAATATATACTATAGATAATAGAATTATACATTGAATCCATATAGGTTTTCTTTATTAATATTATCTGTCCCAAAGGCCTTTCCCGAAATTGATTCCGATACAGAATCAGCTATCAAAGCATCACGGGGTACGGTCCGTATGCCTTTTCCCATTCTGTCAGTTGCCCTCACCTCAAGGCGTCAACCCAACCACCACTAAACACAAAGAAAGGCTTGCTTATTGTTGATAGCCCATACCCAACTATGATAAACACTTTTCTCTTTCGTAATTTGTAAGATAATGCACCCGAAAACATTCTAAAAGCATAACTAGTTAGTTCATAGGAACCCTATATCACACCAAGAATTGCTCTTGACACACCCAAACTGCCAACCAAGAAAAGGGGAAGAACACTTAAAATCATCTCTGTAGAAAAGTCAGTAAAGAAACTTACCAATCCCATCGTAAAGACATTGCGAATTCCCGCTGGCTTGTCTTTCTCTTTTTCATCGCCTTTATCTTTATTTGAGCCGTCTTTTGGAATCAAAATTTCAGTCTTCCCTTCATCAGTTTTAGTTATTAAATTCTTTTTTTGTGATTGTATAAAAATTATTAATTAGATTCATTTCTAATTGCCTTAAAATCATCAGGAAGATATTTTACCAATACCTTTCTTCCGTATGTCAGGCACTTAATGAAAGGAATTGAATTTCTTTTTCTTGGAATCGGCGCAATTTTGGGTGCATTCCTAAGATACAAAATAACATCTTATCCTTTGTTGTTTGGAAACCTTGTTTCAAATGTGTTGTTAGTTAACATAATAGGGAGTTTTATTCTTGGAATTTTCTCTGTATTGTCTGCCTCTTTAAATCTGGATTCAAGATATTCCTTTCTAGTTGCAATCGGGTTTTGCGGTTCCTTAACCACAATGTCCTCATTTGCGTTGGAAAGTGTTAACATGATTGACAATAGGCAGTTTTACAATGTAGCCGTCAACATCATCGCAAATGTTTCATTGTCACTTCTTGCCATTTACGGTGGTAGAATTCTAATATCTCAGATACTGCAAAGTAACAACTAATGGTAAGGCAATCAATGCTCTGTCTGACTATACGTATCAAAAAGAATGAC
>JADDOQ010000012.1:0-1564 GCA_016782315.1 Nitrososphaeraceae archaeon
TAATTCCATCTGAAAAAGGAAAAACTGTCATTAGGAAAGAAAAAAAATGACATAGCACGATATGAGACACCCTATATAGATAATCTGTGATAAATGCGGTACATACACAAAATATATATCCACAATAGAGAAGATAAAAATAAAGGTAAAATCCAGACCATCAAGGAAATGTTGATTGTAAGTGAGATCAAAAAAAATCTAAACCGATAAAAAATAAAAAATTAGGGATTACTATAATTGCAAAGATAACAAAGTTGTTTGTCAAGAAATAAAACTATCACAGACTCATCAATTTTAGGTGCCAATAAGCCACAGTTTAAAAAGGATAATAGGCAATGATGGGGTTTTAAAAACCAGAACAAATATCATAACAGTGAAAAGATAAGAGGACTCAAACAAAAGATAAATTTAAAAAGTATACTCATACGGCATCAACAAAAATGGATTTAACCTTCAACAAACAGTAAATCAGGTTAAAACTAAACCAAGTTTAGACAAATTAATTGCCTTTTTTATCTCAAGGGCGATTCGTCGACCCATACTCATAGGAACATCATATATCAAGTCCGAATATGGGGAACCTGAGACATATAGATTAGTGCCTGCTACAATACGTGCTGAAAATTCAAATGCAATAAAATTAGCACTGTTATCATATACACCCTCGATACAAAAGGGTCCAGGCATTCCAGGAGGTACAAGTCTACCAGCAGCGTCAACAAATTTTTCACCCATGGAATAAACCTCAGGCAGCAAAGATTCCCTCAATACGATAGGAATGTTTCCCACCACCGTATAAGAGGGTTCGAAATTGGAGGATATTTGGAATCCGGCTGGAATTCTGCCCAAGGCATCGATATCAGTTTCGTAACGCCTATCAATACCCAACAACTCCAATTCATTTTCAATAGGAGAATAAAAGAATTGTAAATAAACAGGAACCCCATTGGCATACTTTTGTATAAAAAGTTGGTCTTCTGAAACAATAACATTTGACTCTATAAGTTTTTGAGATTGCGCCTCAAAACCTTTCTTATCGCTAACCAAAAAATAACCCTTGCCTCCAGCTGCTCCATTCAACTTAACTATGCACAATCCGTCAATATCATTTTTAGACGATATTTGTTTAGGGGTTCCAATAGAAGACTCGATCATTAATCGTTGTTTTAATACCCTATCAGACTCCCACCTTAAAATCCACTTATTGCCAAAAATCGGTATTTTAATTTTTTCAATGTCATCCACAGATAACGAGGAAATTAATGTTCCATGGGGTATCATAACAGGATTGTATAAATCTATCAAGTTTTTTTGAAAGTCATGATTCAGGATTTCTTTAAAATTGTTTATTACAATCAGTTTATCAATAAATTTAAACCGTTTGTACAGAGAAACTCTTTTTTCTTCACAAATCAATAAAGTTTGGAATCCCTCATCTTTAGCTCCCTTTAATACCTGTAAGGAACAATGTGATCCTAGTGTCATTATATATTTATGATCGGCATGTTTTTGGCGGTGGGTTTCTGAATCATTATAGAGAGTCATAACAGATTATAATTATGAA
>JADDOQ010000012.1:1738-3815 GCA_016782315.1 Nitrososphaeraceae archaeon
TTTTTAAGTATGATTTCACGAAAGTTTCTTTGATTGATGTTCTATTTTACACACTCACAATAAATAATAATCAAAACCATAAAAAATATTAATTTATAATATTAGTTAAAACCATATTTTCAGGTTGTAAGTATATGCATGAAAAAGAGTATGGAATAATTAATAGCGAGTTAATTTACAATGGTCCAGTAAAGCTAAGACTGGATACTTTTAGAGTAAATGGAAAAATTTTTACCAAAGAAGTGGTAGAACATAATGCATCTGTGGGTATTATACCCATAACAAATAATGGTGAAATTGTGTTAATAAAACAATACAGGCACGCAGTAGACGAGTACTTGATCGAAATACCGGCAGGCAAAATTGAGAACGAGGAAAATCCAATTGAAGCTGCAAAAAGGGAATTAGAAGAAGAAACAGGGTATCGAGGTGAACTGACACCGTTGACTCAATGCTATCTAGCACCAGGTTATGACACAGAGATGATGTATTTGTTCATTGCAAAAGACATCTGTAAGGAAGACAATTCTCTCTTAAAGGATGATGACGAAAATATTTCAAATATGATTGTAAAATTAGATGATGCATTATGCTATTGTTTTAATGGGTACATAAGAGACTGTAAAACCATAACAGCAATACTTCTCTATTACACTTCATTTAATAAAACCAAATAGAGAAATTAAACCCGGATGTAATAGTTACGGATGTAATTAACAATATCCAATAACGACGGCGCATCATTATAAACATTCTCTAAATATAAAAATGCAAATAAATTTGCAAAGCATAGTCTTTCCTCATCTGTAAAATCCAGCAAATGACCAAATAAAAATGCAGAATCCCATGAATCACCAGCCCCACTTACAATGTTAATTTTAGATGGTGGAATCGAATTAACAAATACTATCTTACAACCATCAGACCAAACAGAACCTATCATAGTATGAATGCATAAATTAATCTTAAAAAGATTTGACAAAAACATTGCGTATTTGCAAAGGTTTAATGGTGTTATTGAATCAGTGTTTCCTTTATCCAAAGAAATAGGTATCGTATCACCAGTATTTGAAAGAGCACACATTATTTGAAGCAATTCGTTTTCATTAATGCTCAACAAATCAATTAATTGTGAATGGTTTTTTATATCCCGAATAAACTCTTCACGCCTTTCAGTAATATCGGCAGGATCCAAAAAATGCAATGAATTTGCAGAGTTTTTGAAAACATATTTCAGCAAATCTGTTCCTTTCAAATTTGACGCCCAGTTTGTTAGAACCACCGCCGACGAAGAACTTAAAACTGACAACACTCTATCATCGTCACCATCATTAGCAGACTCAATTGATTCGGGGCCAAAATTACTGTTATCCCCCACATCACTTAGCATAACATTTGAAACAGAAAAAGAAGAATCAGTAAATTCAAATATAGTGGTTAATCCATGTTTGCCATTTTTAACGTGTAAACGTACTTGCGAGGAAAACTTCTTGAATACAGTGTCCAAAATAGAATAACCAACCTCATCTGCAACTGTAAAAAGATCAACTTTTACCCCAAGTCTCGCAAGACAATACGCAACATTAACAGCATTGCCCCCTTTTATGTCAACACTGTTCAAACCACGAATACTGCCACCCCCTACTTTAATTTTTTTTTCTACAGCATCGGCCAAATAATTCATGTTGGAAATTTTAATGATTCTATCAACAAAAAAATCAGGCAGTATTGTTATTTTGATATTTAGAAGATCATTAGGTTGTTGTTGCGTAATTTGATTTAGCTTAAAGCAAATATTTTTAAAAGTCACATCAATATCCAATTTTGAAGAGAGAAACGAGTTCTCATTGATTTCATCAATACGTGTAAATTTTCCAGACAAACAAATACAACGATTGCTATTACCGTCATCTTTACGGCTATCAGAACAAAAGGTTTCCAAACATCATATCTAATGGGACATCATATTATTAATATGTGCGATTTCACTTTTGGCTAAATGTGCGATTTAAAACATCACATATATGACAAATAAATACAAACCCAATTTTAAAACGTCAAAAGTTAAAAAAAAATA
>JADDOQ010000012.1:3871-27339 GCA_016782315.1 Nitrososphaeraceae archaeon
TGCCGCCCATGCCGCCCATGCCGCCCATGCCGCCCATGCCGCCCATGCCGCCCATGCCGCCCATGCCACCAGGTGGACCAGGTGGCATTTTGGACTTGTTAGCAGCTATAACGTCATCAATTCTTAACAACATGCAGGCAGTCTCGGTAGCTGATTTAATAATCTGTTCCTTGATTGCGGTCGGCTCAAGGATATTGAGTTCAAGCATATCAGTAACGGATGTGGCCCGTACATTGATTCCGGTCCATTTTGAACCTTGTCCTTGTTTTGATCTTAATTCAGTCATAGTGTCGATTGGATCCATACCAGCATTTTCGGCCAAAGTCAATGGAATAACTTCTAGTGCCTCGGCAAACTTTTCTGCGGCTAATTGAGACCTACCTTCAAGACTACTTGACCACTGTCTTAACTCATTAGCAATAAATGCTTCCGGAGCACCCCCACCAGCCACTATAGAAGGCTTTTCCAACACATCTTTCATGACCATCAAGGCATCATGCAAGGATCTATCTGCTTCATCTATTACTCTTTGAGAGCCCCCACGAATTAAAATGGTTACAGCCTTCGGATTTTTACAGCCCTCTATAAAAACCCACTTGTCGGTCTCTACTTTTCTCTCCTCAACCAAATCAGCTGTCCCAAGGTCGTTTTCACTCAAATCATCTAAATTGTTAACTAATCTTGCATCGGTAGCTTTAGACAACTTGAACATATCGCTTTCTTTAACACGCCTAACAGCAAGGACACCAGACTTTGCTAAATAATGTTGAGCAATATCATCCATGCCTTTTTGGCACAAAACAACATTTGCACCAATTGATTTGATTTTTTCAACCATGGATTTTAGCATTCTATTTTCTTCTTCAAGGAACATTTGCATTTGAGATGGGTCATTTATTCGAATTTCCGCACTCATCTCAGTTTTTTCAATTTCTAATGGAGAATTCAAGAGTGCAATTTTTGCGTTTTCAACTCTTTTTGGCATCCCCGCATGAACTACTTCCTTATCTAGTACAATACCCCGGATTAAAGTAGTGTCCCGCATAGAACCACCTGCTTTTTTCTCAACTTTGATATTGTCAAGATCAACTTTCAAGCCTTCATCATTCGCATTTTTTTCGGATACCTGTCTAGTTGCATCCACAACTATTTCACTTAATATAGGGCTCTCATCGGAAACTAATTTTGAATCCATACTTGTCCTTGCAATTTTGAGTAAAACATCCCTATCATTGACATCAACTTTTATTGCTATTTTATTGAGTATACTCAAAGATTGCTCTGCAGCTGCAGTATATCCATCCACTATTGCAGATGGGTGTACGTCTCGACCTATCAATTGATCTGCTTTTTCTAATAGCGTGCCTGTAAAAATTACAGAAGATGTGGTACCATCTCCTACTTCGTTATCAACAGATTTTGCAACCTCCACCATCATTTTTGCTGCGGGATGTTGGACATCTATCTCCTTTAGTATAGTTGCGCCATCATTAGTAATGGTAACATCACCTAGAGAATCCACAAGCATCTTATCCATTCCACGCGGCCCTAAACTTGATCTTATTATTTCAGCCACGAGTTTTGCAGCGTTAAAATTATTTTTCTGCGCCTCTCTGCCTTTATTTTCTTTAGCACCTTCTCTTAATATTAAAACTGGCATACCGCCAGCAGTTTGTTGAATTGAAGCCAATCATATCACCTAAATAGAATAACTATGATTTTTTAAATGCCCCTTTTATAGTTTCACATTAACAAAGAACAAATCAGAAATTGTTGGTTTGTTTTATAAAAAAATTTAACGGAGTAAACAAAACAGTTTTCATGGAATTCAAAATAACCCTACAATCAAAAAAAGAAAGATCAATAATAGTCAAACAAAACCAAACAACAAGTTTTCTTTGGAAAGGAGAGAATGTTTTCTCAACACCTTCCATGATATCCGAAATGGAGGAAACCTGCAGGCTACTATTAAAAGAGCAATTTCTCAGTAACAGTGCAGAATGGGATTCTGTTGGGACCTTGGTGGACATAAAACATTTAGCCGCAACCCCGGTTGGGGCAGAAATAACATTAAATGCTGAAATTATAAATGCGGATGATAGAAGAATTTTATTTAAAGTATCCGCAAAAGATAAAATTGAAACAGTTGGAGAGGGAAAACACGAACGATTTATAATCAATATTCCCAGGTTTAAAGAGAGGTTTGATAAAAAAGTGAAAGAGTTAACCGGATAGCATAATAAGCAAATAGATAAAAACTTGTTTTCAACCTAATGGAAAAATGCATCCACCATAAAGGCAATAAACAACGCAGCAAGGTATGGACTGCTGAATTTAAAAACCAGCCAAGAGGCCTTTTCACTGGGTTTCACCAGCAGCCATATTGACAACACCAACATAACAATACCAAAAATAGTGGCAGTTGCCAGGTAGATGAGGCCAAATTGGTTAAAGAAGAAAGGCAATACGCTAAAGACCACCATCATCAGTGTTGTTACGGCAATTATTCTCACCGATTTTGTTTCGCTTGATACTACAGGCAGCATTGGAACGTTAGCCTTCCTATAGTCCTCTTTCACATGCAGGGCTAGACTCCAAATGTGCGTTGGAATCCAGAAAAAGACCAATCCCGCCATTACAAACCCTATCTCTATGTGCTGAAAAGTTACAGCAACATACCCAATTAGGGCAGGAGCACCGCCTGAAAAGCCACCCCAAATTATATTGTATTGACTTGTTCTTTTGAGCCATTTGCTGTAAACTATGATGTTATCAAACAAACCAAAAGCCATTAGGAGAAACGCCCAGACATTGATAAGAAAAGAGAAAATAAGCGAGATGGAGGCCAATGCCAGTCCGAAAATCAACGCATTTCTGGGAGATATGCGTCCTGAGGGAATGGGGCGATCTTTTGTTCTCTCCATAACGGCATCTATGTCCCTATCATTATAGCCTGTAAGAGTGTCCGCAGCTGCAGAACCAGCGGCAACCGCCCCCAGCAACAGAATCCATGTTGCCAAACTGATTGGGATGTCAAATAGCCATGACGCAGAAATAGCTGCCCCGAAAGCAGTGAAAACCAGCAGATACCAAATTTTTGGTTTTGTAAGCTCATAATAATTTTTAATTTGGTTACTGACTGCATTCAACTCTAAAACCAAATATACTATTAACCTACCGCAATATGTTAATTAAAATAGTTATTTATATCTTGACAGATGATTTTTATTTTGTAACAGTGTTTGAGATTATCTCACGCGAGGTTTTTCTCATTTCAATAAATGTCTCAGTTTTTTGTACTCCTTCAATACGTCCCACTTTTTCCGATATGATTTGATGCATCTCATCAAGAGAACGAGCAGTCATTGTAACCAATATGTCAAACCGCCCAGTAACCTCAGCTACTTCCCTAACTTCAGATATTTTGAAAAGTTCATCCAGTACGTTATCCCGCAGTTTGGAATCCATAGTGATTCCCGTTAGTGCTTTAACATTAAAACCTAAAGCTTCATCATTTATTATGATGGTAAATTTTTTTATGAGACCCCTTTTAACGAGGCGTTTGATTCTGCTATACACAACCGACGAATTTATGTTGATTTTTTTTGAAAGTCTGGGAACAGATATACTTGCGTCTTTTGATAACTCCCTTAATATCTTTAGATCAAGATCATCTATTCTTCCCATGAATTTCAAAATATGTTAAAATTTGGTGGTTAATAAATGTATTTTTTCCATTTTTTTCGTTTTTTTTATAAAGTTTATTGAATTTTTGGAATATCATATAATTTTTTTTGTTTTTAATAATTCGGCCAACAATATAGCTCCCTTTGCAGAGCCCATTTTTTCATTGTGGGTTAACAAAACATACTTTATCCCGTTTTCAAATACAGAGTCTTTTCTCAATCTACCGACAACTGTAGTCATACCATCATTAACTTCCCTGTCAATGCGGGGTTGAGGGCGAGTAGGGTCATCATTGACAATGATATAATCTTTAGGTGCGGACGGAAGACCCTTGATTGAAATGTTGTCTGAAAAATGCATCATTTGTTTAGCAACAGATTCAGGATCTGTGTTTTTAGATGTTTCAACAAAAACAACCTCAGTATGACCGTCCGAAACAGGTACTCTTGTGCATGTGCAACTAACTTTGAGTTCATCAGAGACAATCTGTTTGGATTGGTAATCATAGTTTCCCAAAATCTTTTTGGTTTCTATCTGAACCTTTTCTTCTTCTTTTGGTATATAGGGTATTACGTTATCCAAAATATCCAAGGCAACGACACCTGGAGAACGTCCTGCCCCTGATAATGCTTGCATCGAAGTCATAAAAACACTTTTAACGCCAAAATTAGTTATTAGTGGTTTGAGGGTTATTGCCAATCCAGTAGTAGTGCAATTTGGTAAGGGGGCAATGAATCCACTCCATCCACGGTCTTCTTTTTGTTTATTCAATAATTCAACATGTTCATCATTTATTCCAGGTATAAGAATTGGGACGTCGCTTTCATACCGAAAGGCGGCAGCAGTACTGATAACAGGAACATGAGTTGCTAATTTGGGTTCAATTGTTTGAGCAGCATCAGACTCTATGGCAGTAAAAATGAGATCAAAATCTTTGGGGTTAATATCGTCTAACTTAGATATGACGGTATCACGAATGTAACCTGGAACCGGTTCTCGATTATGCCATTTTAGAATTCCAGATTGTGTATCCCGGATCGCATCGATATATTTTTTTCCTGCAGATCTCTCAGAAGAAACAACATGAGTCAAATTAAACCATGGATGCCTATTGAGCGCAACAACAAACTCCTGTCCAACAGCTCCAGTAGAGCCGATTAATGCCACATTCAACACAATATAAGAAAATTTAAAACATTTAATAATCCTTTTTAAATCAATACAAAACTAAAATAATTACAGGACCAATAAAAACAAGTAAAAGCAACAATATGAAAAAAACTAAATCAAGCTTTTTTAATTGCCATCATGGAGGAATTTACTCTGTAAAGAACAACAAATCAGTGAAAATCGATTTTAGTTCCAACACCAATCCTCTAGGTATTTCAAAGAATGTTGTAAAATCTTTAATTGAAAACATTAACCTATCATATTCTTATCCAGATCCAAACTGCATTGAGTTAAAGAATGATATTTTAAAATATTTGAGTTGCAATATTGACGAAATAGATCACATAATTACAGGTAATGGCGCAACTGAATTGATTCACTATTTCTCATCCGCTTTTGTAAAAAAAAAGGTTATGATTCCTTCTCCAACCTTTTGCGAGTATGAGCTCGCATCAAAAAGAAATAACGCAAAAATCGTACATTCTCAAGTCAAAGACGATTTTCAAATAGATTCAGAATTTATAGTGAAAAACGGCAACAATCCCAACAATGAAATAACCACAATTTTTTTATGCAATCCCAATAACCCAACAGGAAAGGATTCAGTAAAACAAATAATTGAAATATTAGAAAAAATTGATGGCAAAATTACAGTATTGTTAGATGAATCCTATGTTGAATTTATAAATAACCAAGATGAAAAAAGGTATAACTATTTTATCAATTTAATCAAAGAATTCAACAATCTGGTAGTTCTAAGATCCATGACTAAAACATGCGGACTTGCAGGGCTTAGGGTAGGATACGCAATATCAAATAAAAAAACAATTGAAAAAATGAATAGCAAAATAATTTCATGGAATGTAAACGGGTTGGCACAAATTGCTGCACGGGTAGCCTTGAAAGACAAAAACTATTTAGAGTCTGCAAAAAAAATTATCGAAATTGAAAAGAAAAAAAGTTTTGACATACTAAAAAGAAATAATAAATTAAAACCCATCCCTACTGATGTCAATTTCTATTTGATTGAAATTTTAAGTGACGAATCCTCAACAGAATTGACAGACACACTGTTAAGTAAAAATAATTTACTTGTAAGAGATTGCAAGTCTTTTACTGGAATGAATGACAAATTCATAAGAGTAGCAATAAAAACACCTAGAGAAAACAAAGAACTATTTAGAGCCCTGGACAAAGCATTATGAAATCAAAACTATTAATGATTCAAGGAACGTCATCAGGTGCAGGTAAAAGCCTAATGGTTACAGCCCTCTGTAGGATCCTGTCCAACAAAGGCTACAAGGTTGCACCATTTAAGTCTCAGAATATGTCATCATATATATTCAAAATTGACAATTCAGATAAAATAATAGCACAAGCTCAGGCAATACAGGCACTTGGAGCTAGAACACAACCAGACGTAAGAATGAATCCAATTCTGTTAAAACCAATAGGCAACTATGAAAGTGAAGTTTATTTGTTTGGGGAATTTTATTCGAAAATGACAGCTAGAGAATATTATGCAAACTTTGTTCTCGAAAAAGGATTTAAAATGGCCCTAAATGCGTTTAAAAGCCTAAAGAAAGAAAATGACATAATTTTACTGGAAGGGGCTGGTTCACCAGCCGAAATTAACATTATGAAGCAAGACATAGCAAATATGATTTTAGCTAAAAAAGTGAAGACTCCAGTAATTCTTGTTGCAGACATTGAGAGAGGGGGATGTTTTGCTAGCATTTTAGGGACGCTTTTATTATTAAAACCAAAATACAGGCATTTGATAAAAGGAATATTAATCAATAAATTTCGCGGAGATAAACAAATTCTAATACCCGCAATAAGAAGAATTGAATCAGAAACCAAAAAGCCAATTTTAGGCATTGTCCCTAAAATAAATCACCACGTTCCCGAAGAAGATACACTTGACGGTCAAAAAAAAGGAAATATCGCAAACCGCAATAAAAACTCGGAGGCAATAAGCATAGAAATAGATAAAGTTTCCAAAGTAATAGAATCTACAATAAATATCGAATATATTTTAAGAGACATTTTGAAATGAGATAGAATAATAAATGATGCAATACCCGTTACAAGAAATAATTATTTCAATAATTTGTTTTTCGGTTTCTTTTGATTATTTAATTGGAGAGCCACCAAACCGTATTCACCCAGTTGTTTGGATTGGAAAAACCATAAACTTTTTCACGGGTCAAATAAAAAAAAAAGGAAATAACAAAGCACATGGTGTGCTAAATGAAAAAATTCAGGGATCTATTTTGGCCATATCTTTGACATCCACAATAGGAATACTATCTTATCTGGCATTAGTATCATCATTGCATTCATTAGGGATAATAGCATTTACCCTACTATCCACTTTTATGCTAAAATCAATGTTTTCAATAAAATCGATGGATAAGCACATCAATGATATCTTAAAAGATATTGAGAGAAAAGATATTGAGAGAGCGCGTTTGGATTTATCAAAAATTGTTAGCAGGGATACAAAAACACTGTCTGAAGAAAAGATATTGTCTGCCTGTATAGAGTGCATAGCTGAAAGTTTTGTGGATGGCATTTTATCTCCTTTGTTTTATTTTGGAATTTTAAATATTCCGGGTGCAGCCATGTTCAGGGTTGTAAATACTCTCGATTCAATGATAGGCTACAAAGACAAATATTATAAAGACATAGGATGGATGTCGGCAAAGATGGATACAATGATGAATTTATTACCCGCACGAGTATCAATATTTTTTTTAGTCACGTCATCCTTGATCCTTAAACAAGATTGGAGAAACTCCATTACAATGTGTAAAAGAGATGGAAGGAAGACAGAGAGTTTGAATGCAGGAATACCGATGTCGGCAATTGCCGGAGCGCTAAAAATCCAATTAGAAAAGATAAATTATTATAAACTCGGAGATGCAATAGAAAACATAACTATAGAAAAATGTAAAACTTCATTGAAAATAACAAAGATTGCTACACTAATATTTATAGCTGGTTTCTTATCTCCAATTATTATTTTCTTGAACAGTATTAATTGGTGGTCGATATTTTTTGGTTATTAAATCAATAATAGAAATAATCTCATTTTTAACAATAATACCAGTACATAAATTTTCAAAGAGCGCCAATTTGGAGAGCATGTCTAAAAACATGCATCTTTTCCCCATAATAGGTTTGATTATTGGTGTATTGAGCATACCAATAGTAATCATATCGTTTCATTTTTTTAATAATTTGATATCAGGCTTTTTAATTACAAGTTTCCTGATAATTATCACAGGAATACACCATACAGACGCACTTGCGGATTTTTCAGATGGGTTAATGGTAAAGGGCAACAAGGAAAAAAAATATAAGGTAATGCATGATCCAATGACAGGTTCTGCAGGGACAGTAGCAATTATATCGTATTTTATAGGAATGGTAGTAACAATCTCGTCATTTACTGGAATAGAAAAACTGATTACCTCAATTGTAATCTCTGAAATCATTGCAAAATATGCAATAGTGTTACAAGCTTTTTTTTCGGAATCTGCATGGGAAGGCTACAGTTCTCTTTTTACAAAAAACATGAAATCAAGGCGGAAAATGATCATTTCCACAACTATAACAGCTATTTCAATAATAATGATAGGGCAATTGATTCAACTGCTAATACAGGTATTAATAATCGGGATAATTTGTTGTTTTTTAATAATATACATATCTAAAAAAAATTTTGGCGGTGTTTCAGGAGACGTAATGGGTGCAACAAACGAATTGGTCAGATTATGCTGTTTGATATCATTATCACCATCATCGTCATAGCACACAATACAATCCACCTATCAACAACCACAAGATATTCTGGTTCAAATTCATTAAAATGCAAATATCCACAATGCCCAAATAATCACACGCTAGTAGAATAACTCCAAAGTTGTCAAACATAAAAATATTGGCTAAAGATATATTTAATTTGGCTACAGAGCAGATCACACAACAAAAACACCAACTTGACACTACCGGTAAACTAGTTCCGCAATTTTAAAATGCCAAAGTCAAGGCAACTGTGGTTGCGATATCTTTATTTTTCTTTTGGTGCTTTTGGCAATATAAATAGCAATATCGGAAAGGTTATTATTTTGACATAGAAAAGTATTGGCAGTTATTTGTAAAATAGACCCATTAGCATTGTGTCAGTTTTAGATACAAAAACCCCTTTGACAATTTTTCGTAATACCACATAAATATACGAAAGGAACGATCTTTCTTCACAATATCATGTCAACTTTCGCATATACTTTGAATCGTTATCTTTTGTTTTTTTTTAATATCTGTTTCTTTTTTTCTCATTATCTAAATCCAACAGGTAATGCTGTTTCAGAATACTAAATTCAACAACTCTAGGTAGGAAGGTTAACCCCGATGATGATGCGGTTCATGTGATGATGTAGAAAGGTCAACGGATATATCTCATAAATAAAATATTATATATTTTTGATGAAATGCTGTTATTGTGTGTGTGAATGTCATTGGCTAGCTCTAACAATTTTGCGGTAGAAAAAGGTAAGGGTGCAGTAGCAATCAATTGGATAAACGAGTTTACCACCAAAAATAAAAAATCGTTTAAAATAAACACATTAGAGCATTCCTTAAACACATTGAACTTTGGAAATTTTGATCTTGTTGGATGGGAAGGTGACTGGTCTATTGCTAGAAATGTGTTTAAAAAAGTCAGCTCAAAATTGAACATCAAGGTCATTGAATCAGGATATCATAAAAAGGGCAATATTTTAGAATCCCTATTTGGAATGAGCAAAGAATATGGAAAGGTATACAGCGGTGGTAAACTTATCGGTACCATAGTATTTGCCAAGAAATCCGGGGTATGGATTGCCGAAAGAGAAAAAAGAGTTTAAATTTTCCGCAAATAAATCATTTATAAAAAAATTTTTAAATAATTTAAAATATCTAATCGGATATCTTAATCCCATCATTAGTAACTACAATATCTTTGTTATTTGAATTTATTCGGTCATGCATAATCCATTTTCCCGATGGTAGCGTTATATAATTTTGTGTGACCACTAGTTTCTGGTTGTTATCTATATTGAATACGCCACTTACAAGTATAGTGTTCTTGTCCAAAATCCTAGATTCAAACATAATTTCACCGCCCTCATCAGTTATTAGAATATGTTCTTTGCTATCTATTTTTTTTATTAATTTAGCATCACAATAATCACATTTATTATCATTTACTTCAACTATTGTTTTATTGTCATTATTGCTAATGATTGCTGAAATTATAGGGGTATCTGTGACATCGGTATTTTTTTCATTCAGGGCAAATATTATTTTATCATAAAATTTTATTTTTTTGGGGCTATTTGAAATAAAATTATTTCCCATTAAGAGCGTATACGCCATTATTTATTTTTATTTCTGCTATCTATTTATTCTTCTTTTTTCTTTTTTTATCAATAAACTATAACTTTAAAAATGTTTTTGAATGTAAGAAAATATGAATTTAGATCATAATAAAACAGTTGGCATCGTAGGAATTGGTATGCTTGGTGCAGGCATCACAGAACGATTAATTGATCAGGGAACAAGGATTAACATATACAACAGGGATAAAACGAAATTAAAATATTTTGAAAATTTGGGGGCAAAATCTTTTGATAACCCATGTTCCCTGGCTAATGAAAGCGATTGCATTATTACTTGTGTTACTAACTTTGAATCACTAAAGGATGTTCTTTTCGATAAACAGGGGATAGTTGAGAGTCACAACAGCGAATTAATTATCGCAGATTGCACAACAATTAGACCAAACCAATCGTCTTACTGTTCAAAATTGCTAAAGGAAAAGAAAGGTATGACATTGTTAAGTGCCCCGGTAATGGGTGGTCCCTCAGATGCAAAAAACGGTGAGTTAATAGCAATGATCTGCGGAGATAAAAAATCATTTGAAAAAATGTACAGCACATTTAACAAAATTTCAAGGCACATATTCTATTTGGGTGAGGACAATGGCATATCAAATTCCATAAAATTGGCATTAAACCTTAACATAGCCATCATTTCTTTGGCATTTTCGGAGGGAATAATCTTTGCAATCCATTCCGGCGTAGATCCGAAAACATATTTGAACATATTCAATCATACCAAACTAAAGACAGGGATTAGCGAAAACAAAGGACTAAAGATACTGAAAAACGATTTTTCCCCATCATTTTTTTTGAAAAACATGCTCAAAGATTTGGATTTAGTTATGGAAGATACTCAATCGTTGCGGATATCTTTGCCTATTACTAGCTTATCGCAACAATTGTTTCGAGCTGCTAGTAACTGTAATGATTTAAAAGATAAAGACTATTCGGCGGTATTTCAATTTTTAGACAAATTAAACAAATCGTGCAATTGAAAGAAAAGATACAGAAAATATTTGTTGCTCTACTTGACCGTTAAAAATGAAGTATAATCATTTACCTAATCATTGGTTATTGTTATTGTTTGAATGGATGTTTTAAATGTCCTATCGATAATCCTGACAGGATAATTTTAGTTGTTTGGCGCATAATGGTTCAAGCAGTTATACCTCTTTCAAAGGTGGCGGTGTTGTATTCATACTGGCATTCTTATCAGGTTTGTCCTTTTCAATGGCATGGTTCATGTGCATGGATGAAAAGTAAGGAGAGGTGCAGGGATTTTGATTCTGAGATGGTTTATTTGCCGTATCCTTTTAGTTCTGCTAATCCCTTCTTTTGCCACAATTCTTATGCAATTCTACAACCCAATTAAAAATAGTAATGACAATAGAGTATTGACATCCCTCCTAACTCTATGGGGATTTATTTTCATTTGGATACAATAATCAGCAAGGTAATGGCATTAGCACTAGATCAATTTGTTCCATGCAATGCATATTCGCATATTTGGCAATTCAAGCGGCAGATGCTACTAACAGTTTGGCTTAATTTTATAAACATATTGACAAAACACGGGAACCTTATGGCATTAGGCTGATAAAAAGCACCAAATTTTAGTTTTTTTTGCCATTTGCATTGACACAGTATGCCTATTGCCTTATCGCCAAATTTTATAAGACAATATTAAAAATGAAATGATTATAAGAATCATTATCACATCTGTTCCAGTAGCATTAAACGAATGGCATAAAAGGTTAAAATAAAAAAATATGATATGTTTTTCACCAAATGTGTTAAAAAAACAAAAATGCCATTAAAACTTATAGGCGCCTTTTCAATACTAGTGTTGGTAGGCATGCTGGTTTCAAATACCGGTATCGAAAAGTCTTTTGCTAAAGAAAGGGTAGCACTACTGCCATTGACTTCAGCAGACGCAGAACTTAACGCCAATGTGGCCCAATTTTTCTCATGTATAGAAAAAACCATAAAAGGCAGTGAAACTGAACAAGAGCCAAGTTATTTCAATGATGAACCAACAAAAACCGAAGTAGCTTTATGCTATAATGATGTGTTTGAGAGTCCAAAATAATACAGAGCCAACCTAACCTTTTTATTTTTGAATCCCGAATTTTTAATTCTTCACCATTAGGAAACTATATATCTTTATTTGACACATATAAAACACCTTTATGCGAAATGTTGATACTGAAGATCCTTTTATAAAAATTGCATCGTTAATAGGAGGAGAGGAGTACAATCAGGTTGCAAAGGCATTGTTGAAAACTGAGGATTCTACAGATGAAGAAATAGCCATTGCAACAGGTCTTCGAATAAATATTATTCGTAAAGTTTTATATGACTTATTTGGCAAAGCACTGATAACCGGCATACGGGTAAAAGATGAAAAAAAAGGGTGGTTTGTTTATAGATGGCGAGCTAAGCGGGATCATGTAGATAATTTTATTGACAACCAAAAAAAGAAAATATTGGAAAAACTGCAGAACAGGCTAGAGTATGAAGAATCTTCAGAATTTTATCATTGTGGAAAACAACAATGTGATAGAGTAAAGTTTGATTATGCAATTGAACTTTTTTTTAAATGCCCTGTATGTAATGAACCGTTAAACATGGTGGATAACAGCAAGTTAAAAGATGCGTTAAGATTCAAGATAGACCAATTAAGTACAGAAACAACAACAACAACAACAACATAACCTTTTATTTGTTTTTGATGTTGTTATAGTGGATTACTATCTCCCCGTTACTTCTTTTATGTATTTTTGACAAGTCAAGTCTCAAACATTTTTCTATCTTATCAAAACCCTTTCCCTCTATCAGCGTTATTGCGTCTCTCCCTCCAACTATCAATGGAGAAACAGTGACTATTAGCTCATCAAACAGATTATTTTTGATTATAGACCAGTTTATCTCCCCACCACCTTCAACCAAGATTTTTTTAATGCCAAATTTCGTTTCCAGCTGTTCAAACGCCTTTTTCAGGTTTACTTTTTTTCCTCGCTCGCCTGAAACAATTATTTTTAACTTGTTTGCCCTCAACAGTTCTAGTTTATTTTTTGGAGCACCCTTCGTTACTATGATTATAGTATCAATATCTTTTGCAGTTCTTACAATTTTTGAATCAAGTGGAATCCTTGCATTACTATCTATAATTACACGTGCAGGGTTTTTTTTTGTTTTTGAGCATTTCACAAATCGTATACTTAAAAGAGGATCGTCTTTCAATACTGTAGATATCCCTACTAATATTCCATCCACAACACACCTTAGTTTATGGACTCGCTTGAGATCCAAATAAGATGAAATCTCCGATTCCCCGGTCCTGGTACAAATTTTTCCATCCACACTTATTGCCGAATTCATTATAACAAACAATGCGTTTATCTACACTAATTTATACGGGATTTATCATGTACGAATCTTCCATCAATCATTATTGCTTTTATTGCTCTTTCCGAACACCTGCTGACTATTGACATGTATAGGTCATGCATTGGGTACATGTCGACGTCGTATTCATCTATGAAAACCAAGTCCGCCTGATATCCATTTTCTATGCGCCCTATATTCCTATTAAATATTTTTCCGCCATTAACAGTTGCCATTTGGAGAACCTTTTTTGCATCAAGAAACGAAATATTTTTCTCATGTGCCCTTTGGCTCCTCATCAGGAAATCCATTTCTTTGAACATATCCGGAGAATTTAGCATGATGTTGTCGGTTCCTATGGCCATAGTGAGCCCTCGTTTTAGCATCTCATTTACCGGCGGAAAACCCACACCTAACACACCATTTGCTCTTGGGCATATTACAACACCCTTATTAGCAGAATGGAGTAAATCAATATCAGATTTCTTTGAATTTGTTAAATGGACATACAAATCCGGATTCAATGCGTGTATTGTTCTTTCTATTTCCGTTCTTCCCGTCTTTTTCAATGACTCTTTAACTGATTCATCAGACTCTGCTGCATGAATTGCAACTATTGATTTTTCTTTATTATTGCGCACATTTTGTTTGTTTGACTCCATAGCGATGCTTTTATAAATTGCCAGCATTTCATCATTACATTCATTTGCACCACTAATTCCAAACCCATTGCATAGATTTAGCAAATCTTTACCTCTTTTGCAAACTCCTTCTTCCTCTTCCCCTTCTTCTTTGAGTTTTGACTTATTTCCGGCACATTCACCAAAGGTATTGCCATTTGTAGTAACATAATTGTTATTTCCAACGTTGCTGTAATTATCATTGAAATCGATTCTCCCCAAGATAATTTTTTTTATAGGCACGTCTTTTATTGCGGTTAGTAACAGTTTCACCCCGGTTAAGCCGCCCTCCCTAAAATCAGCAAATGTTGTTATTCCCTTGTTTAGCATGGATATAGCGGCATTTTTCATTGACTGTCTTAATTGTTCGGCATCTGTTTTTTCCAATATGGTTTTTTTTACGCTCTGTTTTGGGTTAACTCTTGCGTCAAGATCTGCATTTGACGATATGTCTTTTCCTATGGCGTCCCCTACATGAGTGTGTGAATTTACTAAACCAGGTATTATTACGTAACCTTCGGCATCAATGATACACGCATCTTTATTTTCCATCACGTCAGAACAGCAAATATCCTCATTTAAAGTCGAACTTTTTCCTATTTTTTGTATCACACCCTGGTTGTCTACAACTATTGTTCCATTTTCCATTATTTGCAATTCGTTACCATATAAAATATTAGCTTTTTTTATAACCGTGGTCAAGGTAATTCATAAACATTAACTATTGTGCCGTTTTTCCTGAGGTTTCGTATCTCATCTAGTGATTTGGTCGCCATTTCGGCCGCTTTCCTACCCGTTTTTCCGTTACCAATTCCACAGTTTAGGTTTATTTTTGTTGATATAGTTATCAAATCAACAATTTCTTTGACCTTTCCCATTGTCATGCTTTTTTCCGCGATTATCATAAAATTATCGCCACCCAAATAAAATGCCAAGCTTTCTTCCCGCAAAAAGGTGTTTGAGATGTTTGAATACAAATTGACAATCATATTTGTTGTTTCATATGATGACAAATCCCTAGTTATTGCGGTGGAATCATTAATGTCAATATGGAGAATTTTAACGTCATTGTTATCCCCTTTTGTTTTTGTATCAGTCGCCTTAACTTCACTGGATTTATTTTCCCGGACTCCATAGATATTAGAGTCAATTAAATATTCTTTTTTGTTTTTTATATAATGAGCCTTTTTATTCGACCCTAATGGTGTTTTGGCAATTCCGACGGTCATAGATATGCCTATTTTTTCGCTATTCCTTGAGAGTTTCTCATATATTTTCCTATGATCATCAATGTCAATTGTATTTGTAACAGCAATAAACTCATCGAATCGATTAGAAAAAACTAGTCCATTTTTATTGGAAAACGATTCTTGCAATTCAGCATACATTTTTGATTGCAATATCTGTAGAAGGTATTCTCTATCACTACCTAGGCCTAATGTCCATGGACCATACCCTTCTAATTTGATTATTGTTGTTTGATATGTCACGCTACTAATCTATTATTTTTATTCCTTTATTTTTTAACCTATTTTTTTTAATCTTTCTTAATTTCATAGCCATTGATATGGCAGTATTAATGGAATGATGAGACACAGGTACTATCCGATCTTTGGCCTGTTGAAGAGTCATTTCCGGCCCAGTAATACCTAGTGCAACAGGTTTGTGGTATTTTAGCGAAAGATCCCCTAAAAGCCTGGCAGTATTATTTGCTATCACCCTGTCATGCCCAGTTTCCCCTTTTATCACCGCACCCAACGTCACCACAGCGTCAATATCCTTTTTTTTCAGCATCTCCTCAACCATCAACGGCATGTCAAATATGCCAGGAACAAAGCATACATATGTAACCTTTAAGGATAGGTCCTGGGCATGTCTTTTTGCCTCATTTAGCATCGACAATGTAATTTCATTATTAAAGTCCGAAACCGCTATCCCTATCTTTATTTTACTCATATTTCATAGCAAGTTATTTGCATATGCCAACAGATCCTTTGACTCAAGTATAACGACGTTGTTATCTTGAGCGTACTTGCATGCATCTTTGTATGATAATGCTTTATAGTTATTTGGATCCAGCATTTCACATATGGTGGTCACATTTGCAATATTTGCAGTTTTTGCAAGGAAAACGGACATCTCCGTGTGGCCCATTCTCTCATCCATAAGTCCTTTTGAGGCTATTAGAACTGGTACATGGCCCGGTGTTACAAAGTTATTCTGAAATTCCTCGACTATCATGCCATCATTTTCAATGTTTTGCCCCAATTCTTTACATATCTTGGCTAACGATGAAATCGTTAATGCCCTATCGTAATCTGTTATTCCCGTGTATGTGTTTTTATGATTCAGTGTAATTGAGAAAGACGGGTTATCCCCATATGGTGAGGTATTTTTATTTAGCATAGAAATAGATTTATTGGACTTTCCAAAGTTTTTTAAAACATCATATATGTACGGTAATCCTAGCTTTAGAGACAGTTCACTTGATATTGCCGTGCAGATAAGCCCTCCAGCGTCTTTCCTCATTGTTAAAATGTGTTTAGGCAAAATACTTTCGGCAGAAACAACCATATCGATTTCGTTTTCTCTACTTGTGTCATCATGGATCAAGACAAAATTTCCGTTTTTTAGTGCTGTTACTGCTTCAGATATTTTTGACAATTATGTTTTTTGTATGATTATTGTTAATATATCTTACTGTTTTTTTTGTTATTACCAATATTTTGGTAGATATTTGACACATATCGCGCCAGTATGTCAACCTCCACGTTTACTAAATCCCCGATGTTTTTTATACCCAATGTGGTGTTTTCCAAGGTATGCGGAATTAAAGCAATTTCCACTTTATCATCCACCATACTTACAACAGTCAGGCTTATTCCATCTATTGTAATCGATCCTTTTGGAGCGATAAGGTGCAGGATGCCTCTGTCTGCAATTTCTATCATAATTTTACTGCCCGTGTTGTTTTTTTCTATTTTTTCTATTTTTCCAACACAATCAACATGCCCCAAAATAAAATGCCCTTCAAGTCTGTCCCCCACCTTTAAGCTTCTCTCTATGTTGACTCTGTCTCCTTTTTTGATGGATGAGAAACAGCTTTTTTTAATGGTTTCATCAATGATTTGAAAAGTAGCCATGGTTTTATCCAATTTTGCGATTGTTAAGCAAACCCCGTTTATTGCGACACTGTCACCAATTTTTAATTTTTCCATTTTCTCAACATTTATCGTTATTTCAGTGTCATGCCTGTTCTTATCCTCAAGGCCGTCTATTTTGGTTTTTTTGGATGCACCCGTTTTTTTTATTTCCTCAATTTTTACTAGATCCTCGACAATTCCAGTAAACATATTACATTATAAAACAGAACAGGATATAATACAATACAATTTGAATTTCATCTATATGGTGTAAAGTCCAAATTTTTCAGGAATTGACAGACTCTAGTATTCTTTTGGCCTGTTTATAGTGAACGGCATCTATCATTTTTCCCTCCAAATTCACAGCACCTATCTTTGTTGTTGCAGTTGTCCCTTTTGTTTTCTGATCCATCATGGATTCATCAAGAGTTGACACAACCTTTTTTGCCCATTGTATATCTTGTTGTGATGGAGCAAAAACCTTGTGTGCCAAATTTATTTGAGAAGGATGAATTATGCATTTTCCGGTGTACCCTAATTTTTTTCCAAAAACTAAATCCCTTTCCAATCCATCCATATCATTAATGTTTTGCCAAATAGAGTCAATTGAATCAACCCCTGCAGCCCTTGCATCAACCGGTACTTTTGCTCTACCATACAAATAACCAGTTAGAACCTCATCGTCATTGCTATCGATTTTCATGTCATGTAAATAATCAAAGACCCCAAATACAAGAGACGATACGCGGGGGTCTGATTTTGCTATTGAATAAGCATTTACAACCCCCAAAGCAGATTCAATTGAAGGAATTAACTTTATAGAATTATTTGGGATACCATTTTCCTTTTCCAAGGTTTTTATGATATTTGATATTCTAACAATCTGACAGTCTGTTTCAACTTTGGGTATTACTATCGCATCAATCCCATCCAATATGACTTTTTTTAAATCATTTGCAGCTAATTCAGAATCAGGTGCATTAATTCTTACGGAAACCACAGTCTTCCCATGAGACCCGTCGGATTTGCCAATATCATTTATTGTTTTGCCCACCAGGTTTCTTGCAGTCTCTTTTTCTCCAAAAGGGACAGAATCTTCCAAGTCAAAGCAAATTATATCTGAACTAACAGTTTTGGATTTCTCCAGAAACCTTTGGTTATTCCCAGGTATGAAAATTAAACTTCTTGAGGTGCCCACGGTTTATATCCAATGACAAAAAAAAATTAAAGTTTTTGTGGAGAGGTCATGATTTTGCCTATCTGCTCTGCGCCTGCCATCATGACATGGCCTTCAGCCATACTTGAAAACGGTAATGTTGTGTATATCAATGGCTTTAATTTCCCTTTGCTTGTCCAATGAATTACCTGCTCTAGCTCCGCCTTCGTTCCCTGTGTTGAGCCAAGAAGGTTTGTTCCCTTAAAGAACAGATACCTCAAATCAATTGTAGAGTCATAGCCAGTGGTGGCTCCTGTGGCAACCAAAGTTCCGCCCATTTTAAGCAAACTAACCTCCTGTGGGAATACATTTTTTCCGACATGCTCAAATACCACATCTACGCCACCTTCCACCTTTGTCATAGATCTCACTTTTTTGTACCAATCAGGTTCTCGGTGGTTTACTACATTGTCTGCACCCAGCTTCAAACACGTATCCATTTTCTGTTGATTGCCAGCAGTTGCGATTACGTTGCAATTGTAAAGTTTGGCTATTTGAATGCCAACCATTCCGACACCGCTTGTTCCACCCATTATTAGGACTGTTTGGCCCGGTTTGATTTTGGCCCTTCCAACTAGCATATGCCACGCTGTCATTCCCACCATGGACATTGCCGAGGCATCGTCAAATGAGACATTTTCGGGCAGCTTGGCGACATTGACTTCCGGTAGGTGAGTGTATTGGGCAAAGCCACCCCATAAGGGTCCAGTTTGGAATCCCCATACCAGTCTATCTTTACAATCGTACTCTCTGCCAGAGGTGCAAAGCTCGCACACCCTGCAACTCAGGTTAGAGTGGGAAACAACCCGGTCTCCAACTTTAAACTTGGTAACATCATCACCAGCCTCAACAACAGTGCCCGCTACATCACTGCCTGAGATATGTGGAAGAGGCGTTTTCACCGGCTCCCCCCATATGGCCCACAAATCGTTGTAGTTATATGCAGATGACTCCACTTTTATTAAAACTTCATTGGGTTTTATTTTCGGGACATCAATATCCTCGATTTTTATTACCTTAGTAGGATCTTTGTCGTACTCTCTGAAAACAGCTGCCTTCATGGGAAAAGGATACTATAAAACCTTAATATAGTTAACTAAAAAATGATTTTAAAAATAATCAATAATAACAAAACATAATGTTTTCCAAATGTTTTGTTATAGCCTATTTATTTTAAATTCTCTTTTTGGCTGTTGTATGCTTAAAAGAATCTGCTTCAGTTCATTGTCTGTTAGTGCTCTATTTAGTCTCCCAGTTGTGGCTGCATTTATCAAATAGTTTTCTACAGCCGATGCAAGGTCAGGTTTCACCATTTTTATGTTGGTAAGTCTTTGCCTGGCTTCAGAATCCAACAGCATTGCAAGTGCCTTTTGCTTGATTGCCTCAGCTTCAGCCCGTTGTCTTCTTATCTCTTCGTCAGATGGCTGTTGTTGTGGTGGAGGAGGACCGGACATTTTCCTTCAAACCCCGTTAAGCATATCTTTGCAAATTCTCGTTTTCTTTACAGACCTCTCTAAATATCTCCGTGGCAAGCCTATCCACTCTTTTCATTCCGTCATTTGAAATCATCCTCCCGTTATTCTTTTTATCAATATATCCCGCGGACTCTAACTGTTGAAGTGCCTTTCTTATTATTGCACCACCTGCATCCTTATGGTGGTCCAAATTATAACCGATTCTTTTTCTGCCACCATAATAGCTTTTCAGGTCAGAAATTCCAATGGGGCCATGCAGGTAAACTTTTCTTACAAGCGAAGCACAACGCGTATACCACCAATCTTTACTTTGGGGCATTTTTTCAGCATGGGTTCCTGTTTTAACAAAATATGACCATTGTGGAGGATTTATCTTTTTATCTTTTTTTAGCTGTTCTGACAGTCTCGATATCAAATCATCTGCAGGTACATCAAAAATCTTAGCCATATATCTATTACAAATTTAATCCATTGATTTTCCCTTATAAATCATTATTCTTTTGTTTTTGTTTTGTTTTGTTTTGTTTTATTTTAGGTTTTTGCCAGGTATGTGACTATTTGGCTGGTTTATGCACCATGTTTTGTTTTGATAATCTTTCTATATGTGTGCCCACATATTTTACACGTTATCCTTAGGGCTTTGATTCTTGACTTCCCTATTCGAAATCTAGAATCTCTCCCTGGGACAATAAACCTTTTGCAATTTTTACAAAAAAGGATTTTGTACTCAAATGGCATTTTTAGCTTATATTTTGTAATGATTTTTTTGGCTGTAGTTACATGGTCATTTAAAAAAAAATCCTGCGTATGCAGGGCATTGTCTAATAAACTATAAACTCTTTGTAAGGCCACTTGTTTTTTTTTATTATTCTTTTTCATTTTGGAGTTTTTTTATTCATTTTATTGACAGTGAATCGGTATAATAACTTTAAATAATAAACAATTTTTATTTTTATTTAAATCAGTTGTTAAATTTGGTTATTGCAGATGCAGCTTTAGAAACTATGCCAATTGAGATATTCCAGCACCCATCTTTAAAAAAAATTCGAGACAGCGGAAAAAAACCCACTGAAATATTATTGGATAGGACTTTTCACCATTTTGCCATTGTTTCAAGCAATTTAGAGGAAAATTACAAGAGAGGCAGACCAGACATTCTGCACATCATGTTGCTTAACGCGCTTGCCACGCCACTGTTTAAAAAAAACCTTGTTAAAGTTTTTGTTCACACCATAAACAATCAGGTGATTAAAATAGGAGATTACCTTAGAATTCCAAAATCATACTCAAGGTTTGAAGGGCTTGTATTGGATCTAATCAAAAACAAGAAAATAGTCTCAAAAGATGGAACTCTGCTTTTAGAATTAAGCGATAATCTCAGTTTTTCTCACATGATTCAAGAAAAGATAAAGCCAGATCTTGTGATTGGTTTTTCAACAAATGGCATTCTCAAAAACTTTGAGGGCGCATGCAATGAGCTGTTTCAACTCAAAAACCCTTGTGTCGTTATTGGAGGATTTCCTAAGGGGCATTTTTCAAAAGACATTGAATCATGCATAGATAAAACGTATTCAATATCGGATCTAAGCCTGGAAGCACATGTTGTAGTATCGCGTTTATTGTACGAGTGGGAAAAAATAAATGATTTTTAGCGAAAAAAGAAAAATTGGGTTTTATCTAGCCTTTCTTGCTGCAGAGATTAAAGCATAGATCAAACCAATGCCTAAACCTGTTGCCAATGGAATCCATACCCCAAATGCGTCTGGATTTAGCGAAATTTGCATCACAAAGCTTTCAAACATAATTGAAAATACATGGTCAAGCATCTATATAAGTTTTGTATTTCAGAATTTTCATTTTTTCAATAGCATCAGAATCCACCGAATACCACTTTTAATTGACACATTACGTAACGCACCCAACTCAATAGGTAGCAAAATGTGCTCCATGCCAATAATAAATTATTTTACTTTAAATTACCCAATGGTTAAGATTTATATATGAAAATGCAGAAGGAAATGAGAAAGTTTTGTCCCAAATGTAAAACTCACACTATTCAATCAGTTTCAATCCATAAAAAAGGCAAAGACAGAAAAGGTGCACAGGGTGCATTGCGACACGCCGAAGACAAAAAGGGTTACGGTGGCCAAAAGTTCCCGGAGTTGAAGAGAACCGCAAAGACCACCAAAAAGATTACGCTGAGATACGGTTGCAAAACCTGTCAGCGTAAAACAATGAAAGAAGGCAAACGAATGAGAAAGCTGGAAATACAAGCATAATTATAGATCATACAGAGGTGTACGAACATAATGAAAAAACATAACATAATGATACCAAAACCTCGCAGTAATTTTGTGAAAATAGAATGTGAAAGCTGCCAGGAAACAATGATTTTGTACACATACAGTACAAAAACAATACAATGCAAATCATGCAATGCAGAACTAGTCATAAATACAGGCGGTCATGACAAAATACTGGGGAAAATTATAGAAACAATGGATTAATTCACAAATATCTCCAATCGCACTTTTTATCTAAAAATTTTTCCGCAGTTTTTAAGTCTTCCAATGTGTTTGCGTTACAAGCTATTTCAACACGGTTTAGAGTTTTGTATTCCTCATCTATTAAGGCAATCCCTTCAGTGCTGTTGCCCATACCCATATCAATCTTTTTGATATCCATTATAGATATACCAGAGTAACAGTAATTCTTGTTATCAATCACAAGTTCATATGCTGATGTCAATATCCCCATGCTTTTTACAAACCCCTTTTCTAAAACTATTGTGAGGCACGGTTTTTCCTGGTTTATGGCGATCAATTGTGCTAGCGTGTCCAATGAGATTAAAGGGGTGTCTGCTGGCAAAAACAGTATTTTTTTTATACCGTGTTTTTTTTCATTTCCCGTTTCTTTAAAATATTTGATTATTTTTAGGTAATCTTCAGAATACTCCCTGCCCATTGTCTCTATTAGTGTTACTTTATCCCCATAGTTGGATTTTATAAACTCTCGGGTTTTTGGGGTATTGACACTAACTGCAGCAAATATTCCTTTGAATTTATTTGACCATATTAATGTGTTTATCACATATTCTATCAATGGCTTGTTTCTTAATTTTATTAGCGGCTTTTCAACTTCCAAACCCAGGGTTTTCTTTAATCTTGTCCCTTTACCGCCGCACATGAGAACACAATGCATCCTTTTTGTAAGTACAACAATTGTCCAAGTACCTATTATGTCATCCATTTACTAAACTTGGTTTTTAATTTTTATCTGTT
>JADDOQ010000247.1 GCA_016782315.1 Nitrososphaeraceae archaeon
TGCCTCATTGTTTCCCGTTCCTTTGTCCTGCCATGTCAAGTAAACATTATTTCCAGAAATCGTGATTGAGGGGCATTCCGAAATCCCGCTGTTGTTGCTTAGGTTTATTGCATCGCCAAATGTGCCACCGTTGTCAGGGCTTTCTATGAGAAATATGTCCTGGTTTGCAGCGGTATTGTCAACAGAAGCCTGTGTTACGACATAAACCTTTTCGCCATGTCCTATTATTTCTGCATTGAGTGGATTTGTGAATCCTCTAACCAAGGATTCAGGTGACGAAAACATTTCACCATTGTTGTCGCTTTTGGCAAAGTAAATGTTACCTGTGTCATTGTAGGTTGTGGTTGAATTACTTTCACTTTCACTTTTATGTCCATATGTATTAGAATAAGGGTTATAATCTGAGTACTCACCTGTCGTCGTCCACACCACATACACGTTTTCACCACTTGTAAATACCTGTGGTTCTCCGGCTTCTACATCCTGGTTTACTCGAGCCTCTTTTGTAAAGCTTTTGCCATTGTCGCCGCTTTTGGCAAAGTATACGCCCCCATTGTCATCATCATTGTCGTTCCAAGCCACAAACACATTACTGCTGCCGTTATAGGATGCAACCTTTGGAAATGATGTAACTCCTGCTTTCTCGCTAACAGTCACCACATTGCCAAATGTCTGCCCACCGTCTGTGCTTGCCTTTAATGAAATAATGCTGTCAGAGTCAGAACCAGGCCTACGGTCTTGCCATAACATACACATTATCTCCATCTACAGCAATTTCTTGGTTAAAAGAGTCTTGGGTGTTGTTGCTTAGATTTGTCACATTGCCAAATGTCTGCCCACCGTCTGTGCTTTTCATGTAAAGTATTTCCCTGTTAAACGTGGGATTGTCGGCCCATACAACATATACGTTGTCGCCATTAACCGCTATCTGGGGAGGCTCCGAGAATCCGCTGTTGTTGCTTAGGTTTGTCACATCGCCAAATGTCTGTCCACCACCGTTAGTGCCTGTCTTTAGAAGAATGTCATAGTTTCTCTTTTTTTCCCCAAATACATTGTCTTGCCACACAACATACACGTTGTCAGGTGATGATGAAATTTGAGGGTATACAGAATCCCCTTCATTATTGCTCATGTTATAAAATGATTCTTCATTTATTGGGGTCTGGGAATACGAAAAGGATGTAAAAATATTTGAATAAGATAAAATCATTAAGCTCAAAATTGCAGCAAGTTGTGGTTTTGTTTGTTTTGCTGTACCAAATCATTACCTGTTAATATCAATATATCAATTATTATACCTATTTAGAATATAGTTGCCTTAATACAAAAAGAGTTTACGACATCAAAGGAAAAAGGAGAGAAGACATTGAATGAATATCAGTGCTTTATTTGGTTTCTGTTGAATCTTCCCTAAGACGGACTTTTCAACAACAAAAAAGAATGATGCGGATGGAAATTCCTTAACCTTGGGATTTTGCTTTTATTAGGGACAAGGCTACGACTGTGGCTATTGTTGCTATCACGGCAGCTCCAATGAAGGCCATGTGAAATCCATTGTTGATGGCATCCAGTAAACTGGCTCCCATTCTTGTAAGTATAAGGGAATTAGCCATACCATAGAAAAAACCTGACGCTATTGAAATCATAATGGCTTATGGGCAAAAGACATTGTCAGGTTTAAATAAATTAAAAAATAACAAGTAAGAAAAAACAGTAAAAGAAATCTAGGGCGAGCTCAATTTCATGTCGGCCATACCAGTCATGTTATCCAAAATGTTCCCTTTTGCCATCGCATCTTTCAGCATGTTATTCATCATAATCATATTAATGATTGGGCTTAATTTTTGCTGGACTTCGGCATCGGTCATCATCATCTCGGTCATTTTAGCGGTATTGTTGTCGTTACTCACCAACCCATTGATTGTGGCATTGCCAAAATGATTGTTCACTTTTGATGGATTTGGCAGTATGGTAACAGAGTTATTGTTTGCAATTGTGATGATTGTAGGAATGTTGGATATGGGACCATCTTTCATTGTAATGGAAACATTTCCTTCTATTACTGTGTTATTTCCTTCTTTGGCAACACTGATGTCAGTTGCGTTGCCTATTTTATGGATGTGCGGGGCAGAACCATTTGTCATAACCATGTTAAACATGCTGTGAAAAACCGAATCTTTGGGGCTAGACTGGTTTAGGTAGCCCATCCAATGACCTGACAAAATCCAATTGTCATTTGAGCT
>JADDOQ010000013.1:0-21551 GCA_016782315.1 Nitrososphaeraceae archaeon
ATTGGTATCTTTTCTTATGGGGTTGTCAATGCTGCCTTTGGAGCCTTTGACCCCAGTTCGAATCTGGGCGGGCTACTGCCGTTATAATTAAATTTTTTATCCTCCTTTACGGAATTATTGTAGTTTCATTTACTTTATCTGAATTGCCAAAGTTCGATGAACCTTCGGTTATCTCTTTTGCAATAAAACAAAAGTAAACTTTCTATCCGATTACGTTAGATTATGCGTTGTAGAATAATATAACCATATATATTAGATTCAGCGATAGATATATTTAAGGTGAATTGTTATAAGTTCAGTATACCAAGTGCCACAAACAACTATGCCCATTTTTGTCATAAGGCGCCGTAGGTAAAATCTTCCATTAACACATACAAACAAAAAGCATTTATGTAAAACTATGCCCTTGCCGCACTGAATCCCAAATTTTATTACCATTCTTGTCAAACGTCAAATATATCCCCCGACACCTTACAATAGCCTCAACTCAATTTGCCTGTCCGCTCTGATCATTCATGACAAATTGACTCAATATGTATAATTGATAGTTATTTGGTGCATAATGTGTAGCCATTTTTGGTCTACGTTTAAAATCGCAATTGCCCTAAAGCATTTATTGATTCCGAGAGACCACATGATAAGTAGATGACAAGATGCGAAAGGCGACCAATTGATCGCTTCTGCCTCTACTTTTTAAAAAAGATATTGTGTCTATAAACAAAACGAAATATGCCATTATCTTTATTTTCTCATTTTGATTTTGGGTAATTTGCTGAATTAAACGTATATTAAGCCTTTGTTGATTTTATGACAAAGATTACAAAATCTATCGTTGTTGCTGCAACAATTATGGGATTGCTGATTAGCATCTCATCTGTCTCTATCAACGAATATGGTCAGGAAAATGAGGTTAATAGGACAAGTTTAGGGAAATGTTGAGCAACCTTACCTACAGAAAGGAATGGCCAAACGTACATCCTAATGTATTGTCTGATTTTGCGGACAGGGTTGTTATGCCAAAGATAAATGAAACCGCATTCGTTCATCCTTTTGCGATAGTTATTGGAGAGTGTCACTTGGGACAAATGGTGTACATGGCCCCAACTGCTGTTTGTAGGGGGGAGATGAGGGAATGCCCATAGTGATCAAAGATTACTCAAACATCCAGGATGGGGTGGTGCTTCACGCATTGGAAACTCACGTAGGAGAGCGCAAAATCGACGGAAGGGTGTTTAGCATTGAGGGTAAAAAGCTGATGCAAATGATACGGAGTTTGATAAAGGATATCCGATCTATGTTGGCAACAGGGTAAGTTTGGCCCATGGAGCAATGGTTCACGGGCTTGCATGGATAGGAAGCAATAATTTTGTGGGAATTGAAAGCATGATATTTAACTCAAAGGTTGGAAACAATGTTTCTATTGGCGTGGCAAGTACCATAACAGGCGATGTAGAGGTTCCAGACAACAGGTATGTGCCTCCCGGATCTGTAATAACCACACAAGAGCAGGCAGATGCACTTCCACCCAGAGCTGGAAGCCCGTATGAGAAAACAAATGATGCGGTAATACATGTTAACAACGCCCTTTGCTGAAGAGTATCCGCTAGAGTGCATACAAAAAGATGCTCATGCCAGAGTCATGCATGCAAAATGGAATGTTGGAGGCAAGTATGCCACAATAATTCTCCCTTCTAATCCATCTTTTTTCTTAAATTCTGACTTATTTTTTATTATCCTCATATTGTTGTAGTTTATTCCAATTTTGCAACTGCTGTGGTGGTAATTTTATCATATTTGCATCCATGACAACACGAGACGAATTTGTTTAATTGAATCAGTATTCAGTCGGCGTTAATGGACTAAAACATATTAACATGTTCTAAGGTGGTTGCGTTGGATTTGCTTTTTTGTAGATCTGATATGCCATCAGGAGAGACCATCCGTTATTGCCACTTCCCATTATGCCTCTGATGGATTATTTGTTGGAACTTTTATTACTCTTCAAATGTCTTTTTTATGTCATCACAACTGACTCTATCTATACTTTTTAGTATCATTCATTAGACGCTTTAGTTAATTTCATCCACAATGAGCCCCTATTCATGGACTGGTTTTTTTTAATTTTGTTGATGTCTTGTCTAAATTGGTGATTTGTAAATACGGATGAATAAACTAAACCCATCAAATTCAACTCAAAAGGGCTCAAAGACGGGATTTCAAATATTGTAAAACCTTTTTTATTTAGCGGAGTGCCGCCGCCATCACCAAATTAGGAAACTGCTGTTTTGGCAACAACAAGTGTTCTAGGGACAAATTGTATTGCTCTGATAGTGTCATATCAGCGTATCCTGATATCGATTGGTCTATTAATCTGACTGCCTCTAGGATTTAGTACTTTTTACGCCTAAACAGGTAAAAATGGAAAACTGAAGAGTTTTTTGTTAGGGTGCCAGTTGGTGAACCATAGGTGCGTCAGGATTTATGTATTAGGTAATGTATTTTCCATATTTGATTTTGAAGAATCCAATATCAAAGGTGATTGTGTGATAGGGAAAAGTATGTGTAATTCTACAATAGCGGGGTCTTAAGTGCAAAAATGCGGAAGTAATCTTTCATTACTAAAAGTTTGGTCAGGCTAATCCTGTCTGTTTCTATCCATTTAGCAATTGATGGTGATTTCCTTTTTCAATGATTCCACACAGTGGGGATTCTCTCGCTCTCTTATCCTGTCTGTTGTGATTTCATTGATATTGGGCCTACAGTAGTGACTCACAAACACTGGGCCAGATTCTGACTGCAACAAATCTATTGTTTTCATGTTCAAATCCAAGGTTTTAAGATATTGAAAGATGGGTTTATTGTCAGTGCATCTCTGTTTGTTGCTACATAAAAGGGCAACAAAGGGTTGTTGTCAAATGTGTAGAGAGAACATTAGTTTAATGTGTTCAACAACAATATTATATAGTCTTACTTAATTATTGATTTAAATTGAAAAAAATCGCTAACTATTAAAATATTTGATATATTATTTCTTTATGACAACAATTCTTTTAATATCGTTTATCAAAATAATATTGCGATTGAATCTCTATGTAGGTTGTTCAGGATGGAGTTATAGGGGATGGAAAGGAACATTTTATCCATCAAATCTGGAAAACAGGGACTGGCTATCATATTACTCGAAATTCTTCAAATTTGTTGAAGTGGACTCAACATATTACAATATCCCGTCAAGATTTGTAGTCAAAGGATGGAAGGATAAAACACCGGATGATTTTAAATTTGCATTAAAATTTCCAAAAATAATAACTCATGATAGAAAACTTGAAGGTGTGTCGAAATATCTTTATCCGTTTTTTTATGCATTAGAGCCTCTAATGGATAAAACTTTGATATTGTTAATCCAACTTCCACCCTACCTTTCCGCAGAAAAAGGTTTCAAGCCTTTGGAAAACATGGTTAAAAGATTGGATGATGGATATAGGTATGCATTAGAGGTTCGGGAATCTACATGGTTTAATGAAAAAGTGTATGATTTTCTTAAAGAGAACAAAATATCGTTAGCTTGGAGCGTAAGAGATGAATTGAAAACCCCTCCTATAGTAACATCAGACCAGATTTACATACGCTTTATTGGTGATAGAAGCATAAATGAAAATGACTTTGGTAAAATTGTAAAGAATAGATATAAGGAAGTTGTAGAATATATTGATAATATAAATAAAATACAAATGAATGATGATACAAAAGAACATCAAATTATGATATCTTTCAACAACCATTTTGCTGGATTTGGACCTGAATCTGCCAATACTTTTTTAAAATTAGTAAATGAACCCGAAATAGATTGGAAAATAGGATTAAAACATGAAGAAAATCCTATTTCTAAATCAGATGAAGAGCAAACAAGAATTTCAGATTACACCTATTATCATAAAACATGAAATCGTTAAAAAATTATTTTAGAAAGGAATGTCCTTTAATTATCCTTAATTTGAAGATGCCCATATTTGACAATTTATGATGAAAGTCAAAATCCTTTCAATAGCATATGCAACCAACTGAAATCGTTATGGGTTGTAAACTTTTATGAAATAATTGTACCTTTATCGCACTAATTATACTAATTATGATCATTTCAAATATGCCGATGTATCTTCAAAAGATATTACATTGGATTAAGCCTTTTTAATAATCACCATTAAAATTGTTAATAATGCATTCCAATCTATATCATAGCAATGACTTTGTATCGATTTCACATCAGTCTCAATAAACTAAGGAAGGCACCTACTACTAATTCTATTTTCAAACATTGACAAAAATCAGTAGAATTGATGATTCATTGCTATTCTAATTTATTTCTGTTTGTATTTGCCGATGGTTTCTTTAACTTTATATTTCGAAGTAGATTCCTTTTTACGATGGCGTTGCTGTTAGTACCTGAATAAGAATGCGGCACGACGGAAATTCTTTCAATGGATGGAAATCTGGAAGTGATCACATCTTGAATTTTCAAAGAGAGCTCTTCTACCTCTGAAACTGATTCCTTTCCATCTACCTCCATGTGTATTTCCGCTTGATCAACCATTCCTGAGGACCGAAGCAATACCTCTCTAATGCGTATTTTCTCGTCTTTAAATTCTTCAGATATTATATTCTTAATCATTACAGTTAATTTTGGATTCTGCCATGAGTCTACAAGTATGAGGGATGATCTTTTTAACGATATGTAGGAAACAGAAAAGATGTAGAGAGCTATAATCATCCCGCCTATTGCATCCATTTGAAGTAATCCAAATTGTGTTGAGAGTAGTATGCTCAAGAAACCTACAACAGAAGCCGAACCATCCTTTATGGAATTTCTTGCATCTGTTTTGAGTGAAAGTAAATTATACTTGTTTGCAATAGTGCGCATTTGAAATGCTCGATGTAAAGATAGGGCACTTGCTCCTGCCAACACTGCCATGACAATATAAGGGTGATTAATTTCATGAGGATGTAACCATGCTTGATATGAATTATAAAATATGACCACACCAATAACTGTCATTCCTATTGCAGCCATTAAGGCTGCTAGACTTTCGACTTTATGATAGCCAAAGTGAAATTTTCTATCCGCCGGTTTGTGTGCAATTCTTAACCCTATTAACACAATAAAAGAGATTAGCGAATCAGAAACAGAGTCAATTCCATCTGCGGTAGCTACATTACTGCCACTATAATACCCGGCAATTATTTCCACTATGCCTATGCTTAACAGAGTTATAACCGATATTTTTGCTATTTTTTGCCCTGCTATTATACCTTCTTGAACTAAATCCGAAGACGTGGATATGGAATTCTTGTTTGTTTTTTCTTTATTTGAAGACGCGTTAAATTTGTTGATTAATTTTGAGGGTTTATAGTTTCTATAAATTTTCTTTAATAACTCATCCATATGATAATTTATATTTATTATACCGATGATAATATTTAACATTTATGCTACAGTAAAAATCTCGCAAATTTATGAAAATGCCAGTGTGTAATGATATGACTCTGTAGGTGTTAGATAGAGTCTTAGATGATGGTTAGCAATAAAGTGGGATCAGCCGGATTCGAACCGGCGACCTCCAGCGCCCGAGGCTGGCATCATACCAAGCTAGACTATGATCCCATAATCGAGATGGTGTTATTTTACATGCGTATAATTTTAAACCATCGGTATACCTTTCTATTTTGTGGTGAAAATATTTTAATTTTAAAAAGAGTCATATTTTTACTTCCTTTATGCAATCCATGATTAATTTTTCCCTAAAGTGGGTATTGCTTATTTCTTTGTCCTTTTTTATCACTCCATTTTCTATGAGTTTAAAAGTTAATGCAAAACCAATTGAAAGTGCACCTGTAGCTCCTGGTGAATTGTAATTTAGGATATGTAATGTGTTGTTACTGTTTAGGAATATGGGATTTAAAATAAATTCTCCATTTTTATCGATTAGATTTGATCGTATGCCTGAAGTTCCCTTGGTTACAAAATCTTTGGGTTTTATTGAGGGTAAAAATTTTTTAACTCTGCTTATCATATGCCGTTTAGAGATGCTGCTTAACATTTCGCTTGATGCCATTTTTAGAATTTCTTTTTTGAATAGCAAGTTCTTTACCCATTTTATATTTGATCCTTTAACAAATTCATATACTCTGGGAAGAAATTCTTTTAGGTTTGTTTTAGTGTTGTAGCCGTATTGTGAAAAGACTGGACATGCATTGGGACCTATTTCCCTGTTTCCATTTGATCTCAAGATCCAATGGGGGTCTAAAAACGGGAATTGCTGGAACTCAGGTATTGAATAGATGCTATGATTTGTCAAAGAATTGTATTTATGCGGTGCAATCCAGTAGTCTCCCCTAAAATGAAGGCTCTTGTAATCGTGGTCGATCCCCATCATGTTTGCTATACCAAGAGAACTTCCACCGGCTGCGTTTACCAAATAGTCGCATTGAATTTCTTTTTCGTTAGTATCCGGATACTTTGCATACTTTAAATAAATCTCTTCATTGGATTTTTGTGAATATTTGATTTTGGTTACCTTTGCATTCATTATTGTGTTTACTTTATTTCTGTTGGCATCATTGGCTAGTGCTCGTGTTATTTCTCCATAATCCACAGATGCATCTTTATTACACACTAAGGCAGTTTGACAGTTCACGTTTGGTTCGATTTTTTCAACATCCTTTTTGTCCAGTATTTCAACATCCTTTTTGTCCAATCCATTGCGTATTCCCCATTCTAAATGCTTGTAAATTGTCTTTATTCCTTCACTGTTAGATGCAACCTCCATTATGCCATCTTCTTTAAAGGGGATTCTTTTTATTCTGCAATAGTTATTCCAAAACTCATACCCAAATAACGCTGCTTTGGCTATGGATTTCTTTTTTTCGGGATCATACATAAATGGCGCATGGACTTTTCCTGTATTTCTTGAACTGGAGTGAACCCCGGCTTTGCTTTCTTGTTCAATTAAAATAACTTTTGCGTTGGATAGGGATGAAATAACATATGATAAAGTTGTTCCTATTATTCCTGCTCCTATAATGACAATATCTGTTTTATGTATGCCCACTTGTTATTTTTCAATATCCTTTGCATTAGACTCCTGTTATGGTTACCTTGCCCATGAATAAAGATTGATTAATCTCGTTTATCTCATGACTCTTGTGTTTTCTTCTTTCAATTACATAGCCTGATTTTGAGTGATAGTATATTATCATATCGGTAGGATAAAAAGAGATTATTGAATGATTATCGGAATCAGAAGCAAAATGTCGTAGATGGATGTTTTCCCATTCAAAAAGCTTGTCTATATCTCCATTAAAGTGGAATTTACTGCCGCAGGTACATTGAACATCCCTCCAACTCTCTCTAATGTTTCTTAACCATTTGTCTTTGTGTTCGTCAGCTTTTTGCATATTTGCCATATTTTTATCTGTTTTCCCTTTTGTTTCTTTTGATGCCTGAGGGTTTTTTCTATCCATCTGTAATGTTGTATAGAGCCTAATTATTTTAAATCTCTTTTCTTACTAGACTGTAAATTTATTGCTCGCTGAAAACAATCTTTGACTCTGAATAATCAAGGCCATTCCAAAATATCTTGAACCCCATGAAAATTAGTAAATCTATTTGTATCCTATCGGAAATCCTTTTTAAGGTTAAAAAATCACACGCATCCTTTAAATTCTCTATTTTTTTATCTCTTAACTCCTTGCAGTTTTCTTTAACAGATGTTTCCTTGAAAACGGTTTCCTTAACTATGATCAGTCCATGTGATTTGATTATGCCTTCAATTAACCCTTTAAATTCCGAATTATTCTCTACTATTTCTTCCAGATCAAAGCTAGGGTCTATTTCCTTTTGATTTGATTTTAGGGTTTCATTCAAATCTCTCAGTGTAATGTGTGTTATGGATGATCCTCTAAATTTATTCAAAATTACATTAATTTCTTGCAAAACCTTGTTTTTGTCTATTTTGTCTTCAAAGTTTTTATCCATGTATTTTTTCTCGATTGCTTTTAAAAACGGTATTATTTCTTTAAATGGGATGTTTTCGTTTTTATAGGAAATAATTAACACGTTACTTCTGTTCCTAATGCCTGAAAGGTGGTGGGTATGATTTGTTTCATACATGGCCAAATTTTCAAAATTAACTATTAGTATCATGTAGAAGTTATCGTTGTTATAGTTCTCTATGACCTGTGCTATTTTCTGTATCTTTCTTTCTAAATATTCGCTGGTCCAAAACCCTATTATTTCTACCATTACTTTATTTCCGTGTTTAGTTAGAATAAAGTCTGAAATAAATGCGGTTTTAGATTTTGATATCAGAGGCTCAGGTTCTCTTTCTATTGACCATCCGTTACTAAATAATTCAAACTTTTGTGCAAATGTTTTTTCTATGTTGCTATCGTATGAAATTGCGATATTATTTTCAAAGTTATCCATAAAAAAGAGATCATTGTTTATTGTTGATTTGGTATTGTAAACTGTTTCATTAGCTCTTTTTTCTGCATTGTTTTTGCCTCCAATTGGCTGGCCATGTTTTGATATTGATGCTTTAAGTGTTTCAAATGATATTTTGTCTGAATATAATCTTTTTGAGATTTCAAAATCGTATATTGTTTTGTTTCCGTTATTGGTAATCTTTAGAATGTCTGCTTTTAGACACCAATCGTCCGCCTTAAAGATCAAGGGCACCAGTTTTGCTATGGAGTTACCATATCTTTCTGTTAGCTTAATTACACTTGAAGCTCCCTCAACTGTGCAAATAATGTTGCCTGTTTTGTCTGGATTTATCTCGAGCCAGTACATCAGGCCTAGCCTTTTAACCTGCCTTAGTATTTCTTTCCATATCAATCCAATACTTTTACTTGAATCGATTTTAATCTCGATTTTAAGGCAATTGAAAAGCAAAGTCTGAATAAGCGAGACGTTATATTGAAATAGTAATGTCAGTGGATCTGGGGAGTCAAAATTGTAAATTACTGTGTTTTCTTCCAAGTCAGACCACATTAACCTCAAGGTGGTCCCGGTATCTATTTCTAATTTGTTTGATACTGCTCCAATGATCTCATTTCTTTTACTTTCTGTTGTCGCAATATTGCATAAAGCAGACTCTTCAAAAACCATCCTCCTTACATCTGCCGGAATTAGTTTTTTTACCCTGTCTTTTTTTGAAGAAAAAAAGTTATTGTGAACATCGGTTTTTCTATCGTCTTCAAACACTGATTTGAATGTGCATTTCTTTTCTAAAATTGAGTACAATCCTCTTACCAATTTGTAATCTTTGTATGTGTGTTCTAACAATTTTATCATGTAATTTAATTCTTCTTTACTACTTTTGTTGTTGTAGCACTCATTGAATATTTCAATAATCTTTATGGATACTTGACACTCTGCACTGTTATGATCAAGGGGGCATAACAATGGATGGATTTTTTTATTTTTATAGTCTATTTTATATCTTAGTAAATCCGATGATATCATTGCATATCTAAATGTTGTTTGGACTAAATTTGAAATATATCATGCTTATAATGATTATTGCATGTAATATATTTATTTTTGCTGATTATTGACTTAATTTATTTTATACTTTTTCTAATTCCTGTGTTCCTTCTGTTGCTTGTGGATATTTCACTCGTATCTGAGGAGATGATCTCAATAAGTTCAGCCACATCATCCTTATTATTCTTGGGCCTTAACAATCTTCCTAGCCTTTGTACAAATTCCCTTTTGCTGCCTGTGCCACTTAATATTATTCCTGTATTTGCATCCGGAATATCTGTACCCTCGTCCAAAACCTTTGTCGTTGTTATAATTCTGTATTTCCCCTTTTTAAAACCATCTAATATCTCATTTCTTTCTTCATTCTTTGTTCTATGAGTTATTACCGGAATCAAAAATCTATTTGAAATGGTGTATGCTAATTTGGTGTGTATTGTGAAAATTACTATTTTCCTGCCTAAATTATTTTCCCTCAGTATTTTCTCCAGTTCTAAAATCTTTGCCTTGCTGTTCAAAGATATCTCGAGTGCTTCATTTCTGAGCAATAGAGCTTTTCTTAAATCATTGTTATTTGATGAGAGGATGATTAGTTTTTCTAGCCTAATGGGATAAAAGATTCGGGCATCTCTTAATAGCTTTTTGTACTCATCAATTTTATTTTTGTACTGTATTACCTCATTAGGTAACATGTTTATCGTTCTTTTTTCAAGCTTAAAATTGGCTAAATAATTTCTCTCAGCTAACTCGTAAAAATCTTTCTCATAAATTATGTTTCCTATCAAATCAAATAGCATTATGTGCCTTCCATCTTCCCTTTCTATGGTGGCTGTTAAGCCTAATCTGTATGGGGAAATGAAGTGTTCTCCTATTGAGCTATATTTTTCTGAGGCTAGGTGGTGTGCCTCATCAAAAATTATAAATTTGAATTTATTTCCCAGAAAAGAGGATTTCAAATATGCCGAGTCATAGGTTGTTATTGTTATCATTTTGATATCCTCGTATCCTCCACCGAACATACCCACCAAATTTTTGTCTTTGCAAATTCTTTTTATGGATTCAAACCATTGCTCCATTAAATTTAGAGTAGGCACAACAATCAAGGTCGATGAATCTGTTTCTATAATTGCTTTTATTGCAATTATTGTTTTACCTGCTCCCGTAGGCAAAATTATGCAACCCATTTTATCGTTTTCAATCCACCTTTTCAGTGCTTCACTTTGATAGTCTCTTAATACAATCTCGTTGCTTACATTTTTTTGCAGTGGGGATTTTACATAATTTTCAACGTTATCTGTATATTCCTGTACGTTTGTTTCTAAAAAGCGAGTAATATTTTGATAATGCCTGCCGAAAGCCCTGCTTTTATTAATTCTTGGGTCATAAACAGAATATGGTGTTTTTATATTTCCACTTATTGTTATTGTTCCTTTGTCATATCTTAATTCAATGGGTTGATTGTTGTTATCATTTTTATTTGTAATATGGGGTTTTCCGTTAGTATTTTATTTAAACATGTTTTGATGCCTGTATTTGTAAATCTTGCAGTTTATGGATAAAATTAAAATGATGGGTTAGTGCATAACTAATGAATGGAAAAATGTCTAGTGAAGAAAGATTAGGTCAATTTTTAGGGGAAGGCAAGGATTGGGAACGCAAACCGACCAATATATCTGGAGTATTCTTGTTTAAACTTCCTGAATACCGTGGACGACCTGCATCGCTTGCAATAGAGATAAATCCATTGAATGCTAATGGGTCCCCGTCAAAAAAGAGGGGGATTGTTATTAAATCCTCAGAAGAACTCAATTCTATTTTAGAGCTGATTACCAATTCGAAAGTTTTGCAACTTGCTAAATCAATAGATGAGGTTAATCCTGAAAGAAAAGCATTTATGAAAAATGAATCTAACGAAGTATTTGAAATATAAAAATCCTTATTTTATTTTTACACTTAATCTGCAAACTTGGATCAACAATATTTTAGTCACCCTCTATTAAAAGAGCGTTCTCTCTTATTTAGGCAATACCAAAACACCGTATTAAAAAAAACGTTATACAAAAACTCTTTAGTTGTTGTTCCAACATCACTGGGGAAAACTATTATTACATTGCTAATTTGCATAGATATTTTATTTAAATGGAAAAACTCAAAGATACTAATTCTTGCCCCAACACGGCCTCTTGTACACCAACACCTTGATTTATTTAGGCGTTTTACTATTCTTGGGAATAATTGCTTTGCGTTGACAGGAAAGATATCTTCAGAAATACGCAAAACAATTTGGAAATCCAGATCGACAAGAATATACTTTGCCACCCCCGAGCTGGTAAGAAATGACATTGACAACAACATATTAAAAAAAGATGATTTTTACCTGGTAGTTTTTGATGAAGCCCATAGGGCGGTTAAAGACTATAGCTATACCTCAATATCAAAAAATTTTTATGATAACCTTGACTCTGATAAAGTTCCTTTAATACTCGCTTTATCTGCTAGCCCCGGATCTAATCGGGAAAAAATAAAAAAAATATGCTCTAGCCTCTTTGTTGAGCAAATTATCGTGAAATCTGAGGATGATGAAGATGTTTTACCCTATGTCTATAACATAGATATAGAGCATAAACTAATTGACTTGGATAAAGAGCATAAAGAAATCTCTGGTGTCTTTCAGTCTCTAATTGATGATAAGATTAGGTGGCTAATTGATAAGGGTTTCATAAAAAACAAAAAAAAAATTGAGAATGTTTATAGGAAAGATCTGTTAAACCTGGCTGATTACCTTAAATCTAAAATATCCAACTCAAACAGCAACAACAACAATTTTTTTCTATATGCCGCCTTAAAATATCAATCTATGGCAATGATTCTGCTGTATTGCCGTGATCTAATAGAGTCACAGGGAGGCTTCTCTTTAAAAAAATTTTTCAATAAATTTGAAAATGAAATTCCAAATAAAACTTATCAGGAGTTATTTTCTGATCCTAGAATCCAAAAAGTCCTGGAAATGTTAAAAAATGGTAAAGCATCCTCACACCCAAAAATCCAAGATACATTGTCAATTGTTAAAGATTTTCTTTATTCACCTTCTGGCCAGAAGGAGGCTAGCGAAACAAATGACAAGAATAACATGGTGGTTGAAAAACCTAAGGGTAATAACAATACCAATAATGTTACCCATAATAATTCTTATCTGGGAATTGGCGGATTAAACAAAAGAAAAATTTTGGTATTTTCCCAATATAGGGATACTTTAGAGGAAATTATCAATGTGCTAAATGAAAACGATATTCCATGCAAAGGCTTTTATGGCCAGTCTAATAAAAAAAATCAGAAAGGAATCAATCAGGATAAGCAGTTATCTATTTTAAATGACTTTAAAAAGGGGGTTTTTCCTGTTTTGGTAGCTACATCTGTAGCTGAAGAGGGCCTTGACATTCCGAATGTTGACCTTGTAATATTCTATGAGCCTGTTCCAAGTGAGATTAGGTTTATTCAAAGGCGGGGAAGAACAGGTAGGTTTTCCGATGGGAAAGTTGTTGTTCTGGTGACCAATAATTCGATAGACTCTAAATATTTGGAGATTGCTCAAAAAAAGATTGCTAAAATGAAACACGTTTTAAAAGATATGGGTTTTGACTTAAACACTTACAACAAGAGATCTTTTGATGTTACCGAAAAAATGAACACATTTGAAATAGATGCACTCTCTGAAAAAAAACCTGTTGATATCGATGATGGTGGTGCATCCGTTAGTGATGACGATGTGGGCACCGATGAATATTTTAACCCGATTATGGATTCTATATCTTCTAATTCTAGCAGAAGAGTTAAATATTTTTTAAGGAAACTGTCCTATAAAAAAAGACATACTGATGATGGTCAGAGGTCTTCCTCGTCTACTTCTGAAAATTATCTTGAACTTTTGTATGATGTGTCTTTGGCTTTGGATAACCGAAAAATGGTTGAAAAAGCGCAAAGGCAGATTCATGATTTACTGGCAAAATCAGGCAAAAATGGTTTGGATGTATCTTATTTACATGAATTAACAAAATTTGACAGGGGTGTTGTAAAAAAAGCAATAGAAAATTTGGAGAAAATAAAACGGGTGGTCTGGATAAATAGAAAAACTATCTCTTTGGCAGATTCAGTTAAATTCATACAAGGAAAAAAATATTCTATCTTTATAGAAAAAGTGTTATATGGAAAAGCAATTGTAGTTGTGGATCAAAAATGGTATGCTTCTTTGGATTATTTTGATTATGCGGGCCCTAGGACGTTATTAAAAAAGGGAAACTCATTTGATGTCATTGGAGATGTTTATAAAAAAAACGGTGTTCTTCATTTAATGGTTAAAAAAGCAATGTAGCGCATTTTGTGCGATTGATTGTTTTAGCAAATTGCTGGATATTTTGGCACTCTCCTGTTAATGGAACATTTTTTCTTAATATCTAGTAAAAAATACATTCTCTTTAGGTTTGTGTTATTGGCCCCCTGTTGCCGTTATCATTTCAAAACCTATAACGAAACCAAAAGCCACTCCAAATATTGGTAGCCATTCCATGTCTTTATGGGCTTTAGGGATCTGTCATAATGGGGCCTGTAGAATATTCCTCCAGGGCATAACGCCAGTATTATTGAAATAACGTATTCCATACCTTGTAAGTAAAAAAACCAATCAATCCTAAAAATATGGAAATTACGGAAACTATGCCTATAGCTGCAAGTGCCTTCTTTGGATTTGTATTAAAAGCGGTTTTTCCGGCCATCATTTCTTTATATACTGCAATACCTTCTGGAGCATCCTGCATTCAGATAATAATGGCCAGTGCCACGAATGGACCTGCAGCTGCAATTGAGGCACCCATATCTAATGATTCTGGGATGGTATCTAATCTAATTCAAGTAATATCCCAGCACCTCCGTCCTTCTTTTCTGAAATTAGATCTGCAATTGTAAACCCTACTGCTCCACCTATAAAAAAAACCATTGTTTGAATCATCCCTATGTCTTTTTCCGCCTGTGTAACTGCCTCAACTGCCATTTTTTTAATATCTAATTCAGTGCAAAAAAAATCTTTCCAATAGGTTGGCTAAGCAGGGGGTAATTAGTTTTTTAACTGTGTTTTCCCTAATTGCTGATTTGTAACTTTAGCCTATACCTAGGGCAGTGTTATGATTGATTGAATTTTCTTCACACGAAACATAATGTAATATCAAAATGGTATTTTAGAGTAGATTCAATTATGTTTTCAGATAATGGTGAATGTAAATATCTAGCAGATGATGTTGAAAGAGCCTCCTGATGCGTAATAACATTTAATTTTATAACCCGGGGAAGGAATAAGCAATTACCATTTAGTAATACATATAACGCATATTTCCTATACTAAAACTAGATTATTTATGATACTTAAAAAAACATATTTTTTTGATGTAATATCCTCAATAATAACTCCGAATAAAACTAAAAGTTTCTTTTTAATTTTAATTTTATTGCCTTCACTTTTTGTTTCAACAGGTGTTCAAACTTTTAACCATGCAAATGCATCTTCTAATCTTGGCGAATCAATAGACCAGTTCCGGAATAATTTACAATCAAGCATTGATAAACAAATACAATCTAACACAAACAATAATAATAATGTTAACTGCGATAGTAATACTAATTTCTCAATCCAATCACAAACAAATAACAATGGCCAAACCACAAGCACAAGTAAAACCTCATGCGGAGTCTCAACATCAACGATTTCTTCTTTATCCTTAAATAACGTAAATCTGAAAGGTGCAATAGTCAGTACCGAATATAATACAACTACCGGTGTTATTGTTAATAGCTTATTTGGAAACTGGTCACTAACAACTAGGGATGGCAATTTCAACGGCTTTAATTCCTCATTTACAAAACAGCCTGTATTTTATAATTCCAACAATGCCATCCTTTCTAATTCTACTGCCGACACTTCTAGCAACAATGTTTTAGCTGGCAATGCCAATCTAATTGCTCCAAACACCAACACCAACGGCAACCCAATTGCTGGTTCTAAAAATAATGATGCAATTTTATCGGTATCGTCACTAAGAACAGGATACAATAACCAAACACAATCAACAATTGAGAATCAACAAGATTCCAATTTGACCTTTTATGATCTTTCAAATTTTAGAGTAAATGCTATTAACCAACAAAATAATGATACTACATATCACGGCAAGATTGATGTGGTTAGAGAAGTGCAGTCTCTGGATACTGATCGCCCAGATGAAACAAATACTTTCAAAGATATCAATACTTCAGTATCCATTTTAGGCAACAGGGTTCTAGTAATAAACTTTGATAATCAAACGAAATTGCTTAATGAGTTCACGGACATCCCATTGATTGGTATAGTAAAATAATGGGATGAACCTGTATCATTTTAGTTCTTCCCCTATTTTTGTATTTTATTGCTTCTTGTTCTATAAACAGTGTGCTGATCTTCTAAATTCTAATAGATGCAAGCCATTTGATATCAACATGTATTAAAAAATGTAATCATTGTTGTAACAATAATAGTTCTTCTATATCCATTTTCCATCAATTAAGGAGTTAATGGTGGAGCAATAAGCGCAGTTTTAGACTGATATCGGCTTTTCGCTTAATTTAATCAATTTAAGATATCATAATTATCTTTATTGGTATTGTTTATCTTTATTGCTGTGTTTTAAGTACAATCTTCATTACATCCTCTTTTGAATCAAAGTCTTCATATCCTTTGGGTCCATCATCAAGTTTCATTGTATGACTCACAACTTTGGTTGGGTCTATTCTTTTGGTTTCGATAAGATGAAACAGTTGTTCACTATATTTCTTTACGGGACATTGACCCATGTGTATTGAAACGTTACGGTTAAACAACAATCCTAATGGAAACTGATCATAGGCAGAACCGTAAACTCCGGGTATGGATACAGTTGAGTATTTCTTTGCAATCTGGCACATCCATGTTATTACTTGCAAAGGATTAACAGGCTGATAAGCAGGTAATGCTACTTTGGAATGATCATGACCAGTGCTGTTAGTGGCAGCGCCTTGTATTACAAGGTTATTGCCGTCCCTGTTACTAATATTGCCTGCCATGTGTCCTACGGCCTCATATCCAACGGCATCTATACAAATGGCTCCTTTTCTGCCAGTTTCTTTTCTGATGAAGTCAACTGGATCCTCATCATCAAAATTGATAATTTCTGCCCCCAAATCTTTTGTCCTGTTTAACCTCTTGGGCCAGTGATCTATGGAGAAGACTCTGGCGGCCCCCCTCAAAAAGCAACTCATTACAGCGAAATAGCCAACTGGTCCTGCACCAAATACCGCAACATCGTCCCCTGGCTTTACATTAGCCATATCTGCTGCAAAATAACCTGTTGGTAATATATCGCTAAGAAAAAGAACTTGTTCGTCTGTTTTTATGTGCTCTGGAACTTTCAGAGCAACCCCCGCATTTGCAAAAGGCACTCTAACGTATTCTGCCTGTCCGCCATCATACCCGCCAAAAAGTTGAGATAAACCAAAACCTGCTCCCATGTCTGCTCTGGGATTAGCTGTGTCACATTGAGACCATTCGTTGTTTCTGCACCATCCACATTGACCGCATGCTATGTTAAATGGAACTACTATTTTTTCGCCTACTTTTACTTCAGTAACGCGGGACCCTGCCTCTTCTACCACTCCCATAAATTCATGTCCTAGGGTTTGACCCGGTTGCATTCCGGGCACAGTTCCATGGTAGAGATGAAGGTCAGTGCCACAAATGGCAGTTGATGTAACACGTAACACTATATCCTCTGGATGCTGAATGGTTGGTTGGGGTTTATCGTCTATGCGAACATCCATGGGCCCATGCCATACTAATGATTTCATTTTGTTATTGGGATAGGGTGGGTGATGGTGATGATTCAGGGGATTGTGATGGTGAGGATAAAGATGGGGAAGAAGAGGCATCCATAGCTGATTGTATCTTTGGCCATAGCTGTGCCAGCATTGCGGGGGAGTTTGTTCTTATCCAATCAACCATGCTTTGCTCATCTTTCATATTAAGCGACAAGGGTTCTATGGTGTTTAGAAACTCACCCCCAGCCATCTGGGCTTTCTGTATTACCATAAGGTAGCATGTTACTTCTGCATTTTCCACAATCATATCAAACTCTGCGTTTTTTAATTCCCATTCCTCTTTAGTCATTAGCATGTTCATCATATCAAGCATAGGCTTTGGATACGATGGTAATGGTAGGCCTATTTTGTCCTGGGTAGGTGTTCCACCAATGCTGGAGACTAGCTGCTGCAGTCTTTCTTGGTGAACTAAACTTTCTGCAATGTGATGCTGAATCCTTTGTTTTGCATCAGTAAGGCTGACCTCCTGAACCCTGGATTGAAGGCGCTCTATTCCTGCATTTTCCATGGCAAGAAGGGAATTTAACTCTAAAGCAAACTTTTGCATCATAATCTGTGTCAAATTTATTTTTGACATACAGACATAATACTATAAACAAACTTTATTACAATCGACTTTATGATTGATTTGTGAATTATAATTATTGCCAATTTGATGTTAAAATACTATATTTTTTTTAAATGTAGTTGGAAATAATGCTAAATATGTTATAGCATAACATGTATGTGAGTATAAATTCGTATTTGTAGAAATATAGGTGAAAAAAAGACAACAACTTCTTTCAAACCAATAATATTTCCTTATTGCTTTAATGCCTATAGTTTGACATTACATCTGGTACTTCATTTGATAGGTGCCATTGGTTTAACCTGCAATGTTGGCCAAGTCCATTCATCCATCTTTGTGTTGTTGTTTATATCCTATTTTCAGGAATGAAGGTTGTCACAGAACGTATTTTACCTATATCTTATATCCATAAAAAAATGTCTTACCTGTCTTCCACTTCCAAGCAATAACATCATGATTATATATTGAGATGTGTTTTTAATATTCGCAAAGCATGACTTTATCATCTCTACAATAAAGGTCTTTTTTTTATGGTGGTGGTGGTGGTTGTGTTGAAGCTTCTCTATGTAACTTTATAGCCAAGGAAAAAATGTATTTTGTAGGTGTCAGTCAAATATGGATGATGTGTGCCTTTGTTGATTTAAACATATTAATTTCAGATGGATGGTAAAGCGATCTATAATTGTCCAATACATACAAAGTAATAAATGGATATGCAACTTGTAATGGAACCAAAAAATATGTGGAGAATGCAGTTCAAAAAAAAGGAAAGCCATCAAGTCACTTTCGTCATTTTGATGGGCTTTATCTGTCAAGCATTGGCATGGGAACTTACCTTGGCCAGCCAACTATGGAAGATGACAAGGCTGTGGAAAATGCAGTTTACGAGTCCATCAAATCAGGTGCCGTAAACGTGATAGATACTGCTATTAATTACCGTGCTATGAAATCTGAGAAAAGCATCGGGCGAGCATTGTCACGCCTGATAGATGATGAAGGTGTAATATCAAGGGATGAGGTATTCATATGTACAAAGAATGGGTATATTACAAACGATGGCGATTATCCTGGAATAGGCGTAACGGAATATATGCAAAATATGTTCATTTCGCCGGGAGTAATAGATGCCAGTGATATAAGTTCTGGTTACAATGTTCTCAATCCAAACTACATTTCTCGATGTATTGAAAAGTCATTGATGAATATGCACCTTAGTACCATTGACTTGGTGTATATACATAATGCATTTGAAAGTTGGCATAATGACGTTAACAGAGAGCAATTCTTGGAAATGCTTTCAAAGGTATTTGAAGTGTATGAAAAATACAGATCAAATAACAAAATCCGATATTATGGTATGGCAACATGGACCTGTTTTAGAGTGCCACAGGAGAATGAAGAATATTTGTCATTAGAGGATGTAGTAAAACTTGCTGAAAAAGTTGGGTGTGAAAAACACGGATTTAGGTTTATCCAACTTCCGTACAACTTAGCCTACAGTGAGGCATTGTTTCTTAAAAATCAAAATGTCGGATCAGAAAAAAATTTGACTATACTGGAGGCTGCCGATAGATTTGGTATTAAAGTGTTTACCAGCATTCCATTGTTTCAGAGCCGGTTACTTAAATCTAAAATTCCTGACTATATGGGATTAACCGATCAGGTCGCAAAATTGGTTCAGATAATACGATCAAGTCCATCTGTTATTGCCCCGCTTATAGGCTATAAGAAGCCAGAACACATTGAACAAAACCTCAAGATTGCGAATGTACCTCCACTCAATGATGAGGAGTTTAGAAACGCAGTTAAGGCATTGTTAGAAGGAAATTCTTAGAATGGCCTGATTTTTTTATAAGTTTGCTTTTTTTGGAGGATGGTTGTTTTTAAACTGCCAAAGAACTATGCACTGTATATTTTAAAATTTTAGGTTTTGCGTTTTCATAACTCTTTCTTTTATGTGTTTTTCATCTGTGTGTCTCTAACTCAACGGTCTTTATGGTTGGGTTCAGCCTATTCTATTTCGGTTGTCAGTTGTCATTTTGTTAGCCATCCCAATTTTCTGAAATACCATATCATTACAATTGTCAATGCTATAGATACCAATATTATGAGAAAAAGAGACAAATGGTTGTAAATTGAATTATCGGTATTTACACTGCCTGGGATATAGATATTCATTCCATAGAATGTGCCTAATACTGTTATGGGAATTGACAATGTGAACAAAATGGTCAGAAAACTCAGAATTTTGTTAGTTTTCTCACTGCTTAGCATAAAGTCTGTGTCCTTGTAAATCTCAATGGTCTCCTTTGATTCATCCAAGGCATCCAAAACTTTTGAAACATGATCATTTACGTCATCAAAATACGATATCAAATCCTCCTCCTCATCGTAATCTTCCTCCTCCGCCTCCCCCCCGTCACTTTTTGAAAACCTCTTTACGTCTCTGGAGGTTAGCTCTGACATTATCCTTTTTAAGGGAACCACTATTCTCCTAAGCGTTGTTATTTCCCTTCTTAGTGTCGATACCTCTTTAGCATTGGCTATTTTCTCATCAAATACGTCGTCTTCAACATCGTCCAAGTTTCCTATCACTTTCATTGATATGTGAAGAAGATCATCCACCAAAACATCTACAATGCTATGCAATAGATACCCCGATGTTCTTCCCATGATTTCGCGTTTGTTTTTGGTATCATCTAACTTACATGACTGGAAAAGCTCGGATAAGGGTTTCAAGTCACCTTGATGAATGGTTATAAGATAGTTTTTGCCAACAAATAGCGATAACTGACTGAAGCTTGGGGATGTCTTGTCTTTGTGGATGGTTGGAAAGTGGAGAATTATAAAAATATGATCGTCATACCTATCGATTTTCGGTAGATTGTTTTTTGATAAGCAGTCCTCAATATTTAACTCATGGATCGGAAACCTTTTTGCAATAATGTACATCTTCTCTCTAGTGGGTTTCTCAACGTGCACCCATTCTAGGTTTTCATTTCGGATTGTTTCAAGTCCTTGTATATGGTGTGGTATATGCATTATTCATAACAACCTTGATTTTACGTAGTGGTATTAGTAAAATGTTTACTAATGATATTAAATCATTTTTCCCTCAGGAAATCAGATAAAGATGCAAATAATGATGACGATAATGGCGTAGGAGTTGAATCAGTGTTGTTTTGTTGACAAGTGTGCTATCATTATTTTTGTTTTTTATCTATGATATAGTATTCAGCCAACTGTTGTAAATGCTCATATTATCAATGATAAAGGTTTGTTGCGGACAATGCGAATAATAAGGGAGATTTTGTCCCAGGTATTTTTTCTTCATTCGTCTTCCAATTGTTCCGGTCCATGACTGCCTAAGGTGTGTCTCTGTCACCTCGTCTAACGGCTTTTCCTTAACCTCTTTTATCCTTATCTTTATCTTTTACACTATCTTTTACTGTGTTGAGTAATAAATGTGGAGTTTTACGTTACTATGTAAATAACAATACTGGAAAATTA